>NZ_JBWKXC010000009.1:0-135195 GCF_059422605.1 Clavibacter sp. GW821-FHT01D01 | reverse complement strand
GTCGGCAGCGTCAGATGGGGAGAAGAGACAGGCCCCCCGCGCGGGGATCCGGGCGTCGCCGGCGGTGCCGGGGTCAGACCCGCGGTGCCGCGACGCCCTCGGCGCCCGTCCGCACGTACTCCTCGTCCTCGGAGACGTCGGAGTCGCGGCCCATCGCGAGGCCCACGAGCGTGAGGACGACCGCGGCAGTGAGGTACAGCGCGATGCCGACCCAGCTGCCGGTCTCCTCGTAGATGATCGTGAACATCAGCGGCGCGATGGCCCCGCCGATGACGCCCGCGATCGTGTACGCCAGCGAGGCGCCCGTGTAGCGCAGCCGCGGTGAGAACTGCTCGATGATGTACGCCGCCTGCGGCCCGTACATGAAGGAGTGGAAGAAGAGCCCGAGCACGATGCCGACGCCCAGCACGAAGGTCGACGAGCCGTCGGTGATGGCGAAGAAGACGTACGCCCAGACGGCGGCGCCCACCGCCGCGGCCGCGTACAGGGCACGCCGGTTGATGCGGTCGCTGACGGCACCCGCGAACGGGATGGTGAACAGCTGCACCGCGGATCCGACCAGCACGGCGACGAGCACCTGGCTGCGCTCGAAGCCGAGCGAGTTGACGCCGTAGGTGAGCGTGAAGACCGTGAAGAGCGCGTAGAGGACGTCGGGGCCGACGCGGGAGAGGATCGCGGCGACGAGCGGGCGGGCCTGCGTGCGGAAGACCTCGGAGATGGGCGCGCTCGGGCGGTCGCCCCGCTCCTGCAGCGCCTTGAACACGGGGGTGTCCTCGAGCTTCAGGCGGATCCAGAGGCCGAAGGCCACGAGGAGCGCCGAGAGGAGGAACGCGACGCGCCAGCCCCAGTCGAGGAAGTCCTCCTCGGTGAGGAGCACGGTCAGCAGCGCGAGCGCGCCGTTGGCGAGCAGGTTGCCGGCGGGCGGACCCACCTGGGCGGCCGACGACCAGAACCCGCGCCTCCGGGGATCCCCGAACTCGCTGGAGAGCAGCACCGCGCCGCCCCACTCGCCGCCCACGCCCACGCCCTGCGCGAAGCGGAGGAGCACGAGGATGATCGGCGCCGCGAGCCCGATGGTCGCGTAGCCCGGCAGCACGCCGATGAGGAACGTGGCGATGCCGATGAGCAGCAGCGTGAGGACGAGGACGGGCTTGCGGCCGATCTTGTCGCCGAGCCGTCCGAAGACGAACCCGCCGACGGGGCGCGACACGTAGCCGACCGCGTAGGTGGAGAACGCGAGGATCGTCGCCGTGTACGGGTCCGACGACGGGAAGAAGACGACGGGGAACACGACCGCGCTGGCGGCCGAGTAGACGGCGAAGTCGTACCACTCGAGCGAGGTGCCGGTGAGGCTCGCCGTGAAGGCCTTCGCGAGCTCCCGGCGGGTCGGCTTCGGGGTGTCGTGCGGTGCGCCGGACGCGGGTGCGGTGGTCGCCGCAGCGGCGGTGGGGTCGTCGGCCATGGGGCTCCTCGGGTGCGTGTCCGGGGGGCGGATCCGTGGGGCGGATTCCGCCGGTAGCCCGGTCGGTCTGCTGTATACAGTAGGCATACCGAGCCCCGGCGACCAGGCCGCGGAGCGCGGATCCGCTTTTCTTCACACGCTCGAAACACACATCGGAGGACCCATGACCACCCTGCGCTTCCAGCTGCCCGACGGATCCACCACGAGCGTGGAGGTCACCAGCCTCCTCAACGCCGGCTACGCGGGCCGCGACCAGGCCGAGGTGCAGGCGCACATCGCCGAGCTCGCGGAGCTCGGCGTCCCCGGCCCCGAGGTCACGCCCGCGCTCTACCCCGTCGCGCCCTACCTGGCGTCGCAGGCGGACGCCGTCCCCGCGCAGCACGGCCGCACCTCCGGCGAGGCCGAGTGGGCCCTCGTCATCACCGACGACGACGTGCTCCTCACCGTCGCGTGCGACCACACCGACCGCGCGCTCGAGGTGCACGGCGTCGCGTGGAGCAAGAACGCGGGCCCGGACGTCCTCGGCCGCCGCGCCTGGCGCCTCGCCGACGTGCGCGACCGCCTCGACGCGATCCGCCTGCGCGGCTGGGTGGGCGAGGAGGGCGATGAGCGGCTGATCCAGGACTCCACCCTCGGCGCGCTCCTCACGCCCGACCACTGGCTCGGCGTGCTCGCCGAGCGCGGCCTCCGCGTGCCCGGCACCGTCCTCATCTCGGGCACCGTCGCGATGGTCCCGGGCGTCGACCAGTTCGCGTCGCGCTGGCACGTGCAGCTCGAGGACCCGGCGACCGGCGAGACCATCGACGCCGCCTACCGCGTGGAGCTGCTGCCGGAGGCCATCGGCTGACGCGGCCGCCGGAGCGCGCCCGCCGGACCCCGGCGGGCCGCGGCCGTCCGGTACGCTGAGCGCATCCACCCGCCTCCAGGAAGCCGGAGATCCATCGTGCCCACGATCGTCGTCGAAGTGATGCCCAAGGCCGAGCTGCTCGACCCCCAGGGGAAGGCCGTGGCCGGCGCCCTCGCCCGCCTCGGCAAGGACCGCTTCACCGGCGTCCGCATCGGCAAGCGCTTCGAGCTCACCGTCGAGGGCGAGGTGGACGACGCGCTGCTGGCCGACGTCCAGACCCTCGCCGCCGACATGCTGTCCAACTCCGTCATCGAGGACGTCATCAGCGTGCACGTCGCCGGGCTCGACGGGTTCGGCGTCTCCGCCGAGGCCGACATGGCCACGGGCAACGTCACCGACGACCACACGGTCGCCGACGGCGGCACCGCCGACACGAACGTCGGCGCGCACCCGCTCCCCCACGGCTCCGCCGCGGCGGAGCAGCGCTGATGCGCGTCGGGGTCATCACCTTCCCGGGATCCCTCGACGACCGCGACGCCCAGCGCGCCGTCCGTCTCGCGGGCGCCACCCCCGTCGCGCTGTGGCACGGCGACCACGACCTCCAGGGCGTCGACGCGGTCGTGCTCCCCGGCGGCTTCAGCTACGGCGACTACATGCGCGCCGGCGCCATCGCGGCGTTCGCGCCGATCATGCGCGAGGTGGTGGACGCGGCCGAGCGCGGCGTCCCCGTGCTCGGCATCTGCAACGGCTTCCAGATGCTCACCGAGGCGCACCTGCTGCCCGGCGGGCTCATCCGCAACGAGGCCGGCTCGTTCGTCTGCCGCGACCAGCGCCTCCGCGTCGAGGCCACGGCCACCGCGTGGACGAGCGCGTTCTCCGAGGGCGAGGAGATCACCATCCCGCTGAAGAACGGCGAGGGCGGCTTCATCGCCGACGCCGACACGCTCGACCGCCTCGAGGGCGAGGGCCGCGTGGCCTTCCGCTACCTCGGCGGCAACCCGAACGGGTCCCTGCGCGACATCGCCGGGATCACCAACGCCCGCGGCAACGTCGTCGGCCTCATGCCCCACCCCGAGCACGCCGTCGAGGAGGGCTTCGGACCGGACACCCCGGCCGCCATGCGCTCCGGTGTCGACGGCCTCCGCCTCTTCACGTCCGTCCTCGAAGGAGTCCTCGCGCAGTGAGCGTCCACGCCGATCCCGCATCCGTCCCCACCGACCCCGCGGGAGCGGACGCACGGAGCGCTCGCCGCCACGTCGCCGACACCGTCGAGATGGCCGAGCGCACCCCGGAGAAGGAGCAGCCGTACGCGGCGCTCGGCCTCACGGAGGGCGAGTACCTGCGCATCCGGGAGATCCTCGGGCGCCGCCCCACCAGCGGCGAGCTCGCCATGTACTCGGTCATGTGGAGCGAGCACTGCTCCTACAAGTCCTCGAAGAAGTACCTGCGCCAGTTCGGTCAGAAGGTGTCCGAGTCCATGAGGAAGGACCTCATGGTCGGCATGGGCGAGAACGCCGGCGTCGTCGACGTGGGCGAGGGCTGGGCCGTCACCTTCAAGATCGAGAGCCACAACCACCCCTCCTACATCGAGCCGTTCCAGGGCGCCGCGACCGGCGTCGGCGGCATCGTGCGCGACATCATCTCGATGGGCGCCCGGCCCGTGGCCGTCATGGACGCGCTCCGCTTCGGCGACATCGACGACCCCGACACCGCGCGCGTCGTGCACGGCGTCGTCTCCGGCATCAGCTTTTACGGGAACTGCCTGGGGCTGCCGAACATCGGCGGCGAGACCTACTTCGACCGCGTGTACCAGGGCAACCCGCTCGTGAACGCGCTCGCGGTGGGCGTCCTCCGCCACGAGGACCTCCACCTCGCCAACGCCCGCGGCGTCGGCAACAAGGTGGTGCTGTTCGGCGCCCGCACGGGCGGCGACGGCATCGGCGGCGCGTCCATCCTCGCGAGCGACACCTTCGCCGACGGCGGGCCGACCAAGCGCCCCGCGGTGCAGGTGGGCGACCCGTTCGCCGAGAAGGTGCTCATCGAGTGCTGCCTCGAGCTCTTCCGGGAGGACCTCGTGGAGGGCATCCAGGACCTGGGCGCCGCCGGCATCTCGTGCGCCACGAGCGAGCTCGCCTCCAACGGCGACGGCGGGATGCACATCCGGCTCGAGGAGGTGCTGCTGCGCGACCCGTCGCTCACGGCCGAGGAGATCCTCATGTCGGAGAGCCAGGAGCGCATGATGGCGGTCGTCAGCCCCGAGAAGCTCGAGGGCTTCCTCGCGGTCGTCGCGAAGTGGGACGTCGAGACGAGCGTCCTCGGCGAGGTCACCGACACCGGCCGCCTCGTCATCGACCACCACGGCGAGCGCATCGTCGACGTCGAGCCGCGCACGGTCGCGGTCGACGGTCCCGTCTACGACCGGCCCGTGGCCTACCCCACGTGGATCGACGCCCTCCAGGCGGACTCCGCGTCGCGCCTCGCACGGCCCACCGCGCCCGACGACATCCGCGACCAGTTCCTGCAGCTGCTCGGCAGCCCGAACCTCGCCGACGCGTCGTGGATCACCGACCAGTACGACCGCTACGTCATGGGCAACACCGCCCTGTCGTTCCCGGACGACGCGGGCATGGTCCGCATCGACGAGGAGAGCGGGCTGGGCTTCTCGGTCGCGACCGACGCCAACGGCCGCTTCTGCCAGCTCGACCCGTACCGCGGCGCGCAGCTGGCGCTCGCGGAGGCGTACCGCAACGTCGCCGCCTCCGGCGCGACGCCCGTGGCCGTCAGCGACTGCCTCAACTTCGGCAGCCCCGAGGACCCCGAGGTCATGTGGCAGTTCAGCCGCACGGTCGAGGGCCTCGCCGACGGGTGCCTCGAGCTCGAGATCCCGGTGACCGGCGGCAACGTGTCCCTCTACAACCAGACGGGCACGCAGGCCATCCACCCGACGCCCGTCGTGGGCGTCCTCGGCGTGATCGACGACGTCGCGCGCCGCATCCCGTCCGGCTGGCAGGACGAGGGCGACAACATCTACCTGCTCGGCGTCACGCGCGAGGAGCTCGACGGATCCGCGTGGGCGGGCACCGTGCACGACCACCTCGGCGGCGTCCCGCCCGTGGTCGACCTCGCCGCGGAGCGCGACCTCGCCTCGCTCATCGCGGCGGGCGGCACGCAGTCGCTCATCGCCAGCGCGCACGACCTCTCGGACGGCGGCCTCGGCCAGGCGCTCGCGGAGTCCGTGATGCGCTTCGGCGTCGGCGCGCGCGTCTGGCTCGACGGCATCGTCCAGCGCGACGGCGTCGACGCGGCCACCGCCCTCTTCTCCGAGTCCACCGGCCGCATGCTCGTCACGGTGCCCCGCGAGGACGACGTGAAGTTCCAGGGCCTCTGCGAGGGACGCGGCTACCCGGTGCTGCGCATCGGCGTCACGGACGCGCAGGCGCCCGGGCTCGAGCTGCAGGGCCTGTTCACCCTCTCCGTGGACGAGCTGCGCGGCATCCACCGCGCCACGCTCCCCGCGCGCTTCGGCACCGCCGTGGAGGCACGCGCATGACCGACCACGCCTCCGCCCCCGTGTGGTCGCCCTCCCTGGCCGAGCTCACGGAGCGCGTGCCGCTGCCCGCGGGCGCCGACGTCCGGATGGGGCCCGTGCTCTACGACCACGAGGGCACCGAGCTCGAGGGGCTCCTCGCGCGCGACGCGTCGGCCGGCGGACGCCGTCCGGCCGTGGTCGTCGTCCACGACTGGTTCGGGGTGGGCGGGCACGTCGCCGCGCGGATCCAGATGCTCGCGCGCCTCGGCTACGTGGCCTTCGCGGCCGACGTGTACGGCCGCGACGTGCGCCCCGGCCCGTCCGAGGCCGCCGAGGTGGCGGGCGCCTACTACGCCGACCTGCCGCTCATGCGCGCCCGGGTCCGCGCGGCGATCGACCGCGTCGCCGCCGAGCCCGACGTCGACCCCGCGCGCATCGCCGTGATGGGGTACTGCTTCGGCGGGAGCGCCGCGCTCGAGGTCGCCCGCGCGGGCGCCCCGGTGAAGGCCGCGGTCTCCCTGCACGGCAGCCTCGTCGTGCACGAGCCGGCCGACGTCGCCGGGATCGAGGCGGCGCTGCTGGTCCTCACGGGCGCGGACGACCCCATGGTCCCGGACGACCGGGTCGCCGCCTTCCAGGCCGAGATGCGCACGCGTCCCGCGATCGACTGGCAGGTCGTCACGTACAGCGGGGCGATGCACGCGTTCTCGGTGCCGGGCGTCGACTCGCCCGACCACGGCGCCCAGTACCAGGACCGGGCCGAGCGCCGCTCGTGGCGCGCGCTCACCGACTTCCTCGCGGAGCACCTGGGCTGACGCCCGCTCCGCGCCGATCCGCGCGCCGTCGGCCGCCGCCGACGGCGCGCGCGTCCGTCCGCGGGCCCTGCGCCGGCTGGCGGATCCCTCCGCGCGGGGCCGACACGCCGCCATCGGGTTGCCATCCCCGCACCCCTCGCGTAGACCTGTGCGTGCAGTTCACGCATCCGCCACGTCCCGTTGGGCACCCGATCGTCCCGACGGGCGCAGGCTGATCATGCGAGACACGTGCGACCCGAGGAGATCTCCATGATGGCCAGCGGCGGATTCAGCCGACGCGACCTGTTCGACGGTGCCGGATCATCGGATCCGGGCGTCGGGCGCCCCACCCGCGGCTCAGGCACGGCGCTCCTCGAGCGCCCGCGCGCGGACGAGACGACGACCACGACGGACGGCCCGGACGGGACCGCGGAGGCCGACCCCCCTCCGTCTCGGCCGGCGGCAGCGGCACCCGCCGCTCCCGCCCTGCCCCAGCAGGCGACCATCGGCTCGGCCGAGGGCGACCTCGTGCACGTCATGACCTGCAACATCCGCCTGGCCCGCGCCGGCACCGAGCCGGGGGACCCCGACCACTGGGGCGACCGCGAGCCGGTCCTCGCCCGCTTCCTGGAGCTCGAGCAGCCCACCGTCCTCGGCGTGCAGGAGGCCCTCGCGCGGCAGCTCCCCGCCATCGCCCGCGCCCTCCCCCACCACCGCATGCTCGGCTACGGCCGCGACGGCGGCTCCGGCGGCGAGTACAGCGCGATCTTCTACGACGAGCGCCGCCTCGACGTCGTCGCGTGGGACCAGTTCTGGCTCTCCGACCTGCCCGAGCTCATCGGCTCGCGCTCGTGGGGCTGCACCACGACCCGCATCGCCACGTGGGCGCGCTTCCGCGACCGCCGCAGCGGCGCCGAGTTCGTGCACCTCAACACGCACCTCGACCACGAGTCGGAGCTGGCGCGCGTGAAGAGCGCCGACCTCATCACCGAGCGCCTGCAGGAGGTCGCGTCCGGCGCGCCCGTCGTCGTCACGGGCGACTTCAACGCGCCGGCCGAGGAGTCGGCGGCGTACGACATCCTCACGCGCGACGCGGGGCTGGCCGACACGTGGACCACGGCCGCGCACCACGCGACGCCCGGCATCGGCACCTTCACCGCCTACGGCGACCCCGTCCCGGAGGGCGAGCGCATCGACTGGATCCTCGCGGGAACGGGCGTGGAGGTGGTCGACTCGGCCATCAACCCGTACACGTTCGAGGGCCGTTCCCCCTCGGACCACGCGGCCGTGCAGGCGCTCGTCCGGCTCGCGCGCACCGCCTGATCCGCCGGCTCCCGCACGCCGCGCGGCGGGCGCCCAGGACCCGCACCACGACCTCCCGGGGATCGCGCCGCGCCCACCGCCCGCGGGCCCGCCGAACGCCGCATGGCACAATGGGTTCCGAGCGACCCCGTGATCGCAGCGGCTGACGGGGTCACCGGCTCGCCGCTGCCGCGGATCCCTCCACCGATCGGATGAACACCTATGCCCGCACGTCGCATGGCCCGGGGCGCCGTCACCGCCCTCGCCGCCGTCCTCCTGCTCGCCGGGTGCACCAGCGGCAACCCGCAGCCCACGCCCACCGCGACGGAGGCCGAGCCGGCGCCGAGCGCGTCGGCGACCACCGCGCCCGAGGACATGGTGCGCATCGTCGTCATGGGCGACTCGAACACCAACGGCTTCGTCGGCACCCTGCCCCAGGGCATCGACCAGGGCATGGCCTACGTCGACTACGTCGTGGGCGACCCGCTGACCTTCGCCGGCGGCTGGGGCAACGACGGCGCCACGAGCACGTTCATGGCCGCGAACACGCCCACCGTCGAGGACGTGGACGTCGCGCTCATCATGATCGGCACCAACAACCGCCTCGCCGGCATCCCGGACACGCAGCTCGACACCGACATCCTGGAGACGGTGGGGAAGCTCGCGCCGAAGGAGACGGTGATCCTCGGCATCCCGCCGCAGAACGCCTCCCCCGAGACGCCGCCGCAGGTGAACGCCCACCTCGAGGAGTTCGCGGACGCCCAGGGCTTCCACTACTTCGACCCGTGGGTGAACCTCACGAACAAGGACGACAAGTGGCGGACCGAGTTCTTCCGCGACGGCATCCACACCAACATGACGGGCTACAAGCTGATGGGCGCGGAGGTGCGCAGGTTCGTGCGCACCGAGGTCCTCGACGAGTCCGCCCAGAAGTAGGGGCATCCCCCCGTCCTGCCGCCGGCGACCCGGCGGTTAGGGTCGAAGCGGTGCCGCGGGACGTGGCGCCCGCACCAGAGGAGAGCGCCGCGTGACCAGCACCGTGACAGTGAAGAGCGAGACCGGTCGCAAGATCGAGTTCCTCGAGGCGGTCCGCGGCGTCGCGTCGTTCATCGTGGTGCTCCAGCACCTCATCGCCGCCGAGTACCCCGCCTTCGAGGACTTCAGCCGACAGTGGGTCGACGCCGGGCGCGTGGGCGTCGTCGCGTTCTTCCTGGTGAGCGGGTACGTCATCCCGCTGAGCCTCCAGCGCCAGGACACCCGCACGTTCCTCGTGCGCCGCGTGTACCGGCTGTTCCCCCTCTACTGGCTGGTGCTGGGGCTCATGATGCTCTGGGTCGCGACCACCGGCGACGGCGAGCTCGGCGGACCGCTGACCATCATGGCCAACGTCCTCATGGTGCAGGGCGCCGTCGGCATCTACACGATCGTGCCGACCGCCTGGACCCTCGGCATCGAGCTCATCTTCTACGGGCAGTCCCTCGTGGCGAAGCTCCTGGGCCGCCTCGACCGGAGCGTCGTCATGGGCTACGTCTGGCTCGCGGGCTTCGTCGCCGCGGCGATCGCCGGGCGGGTGCTCGAGCGGGAGCTCCCCTGGACCCTGCCGCTGCTGCTCTACACGGCCTCCCTCGGCCACGCGATCCACCTGCGCGACCGCGACGGCTCCAGCGCCTGGAAGGGCCTCCTCGTCGCCGGCGTCGTGGGCGTGCCGCTCTTCACGTACCTCAACGGCGGGCAGGACGCCACGTGGCCGCCCTTCGACTACTCCGTGTCCTTCCTCCTCGGCCTCGGCCTGTTCTTCGCGTTCTACGCGTCACGTCAGGCCGCGCACTCGCGCGTGCTGATCTGGCTGGGCGCGATCTCCTACGCCGCCTACCTGCTGCACCCGCTCGCCTACCGCGTCATGCGCGCCGTCGACGTGCCCGAGGGGATCGTGCGCGTGATCGCCGCCATCGCCCTCACGCTCGTCGTCTCCTGGCTCGTGCACCGCTTCGTGGAGGTGCCGTTCATCGGCGTCGCGCGGCGCCTCACGAGCCGCTCCGCGGACGCGAAGGCCCCGCGGGCCTGATCCCGCCGCCGGGTGCGCGCGCCCGGGGCAGTGCGCTGCGCTCGCGGCAGGGCGCTGGAGCGCGGTCGACGGTGCCATCGGCGCCGTCCGCGTGGATCTCCGACCACGCCGTCCGGGCGGGCCTCCCCGGTCACGCCGTCCGGGCGGGCCTCCCGGGTCACGCCTTGCGATCCGCCGTGACGTCCCGGCCACGAGCCGCCGCGCCCGGGCCCTCGCCGAGCCGCGGCTGACGAATCCTCGCACGCTCCCCGCACCGCGGCCGGCGGACCGGGCGCGCGGACGACGGACGGGACCGTCGACCGGGGTCCGGGGCCGGACCGCGCCCGCGCCTGCGCCTGCGCCCGCGCCCGCGGATGGGCGCTCGGGGACCGCGGGGCCGGCCCGCCCTGTCGGCCGAGGGCATGACGAGGTCGCCCGCCCCCCCCCCGCACACGGAGGCCGCGGGCAGCGGCCGCACGAAGCACCCGCACGACGACGGGCGCCCCTCCCGTGAGGAGGAGCGCCCGTCGTGGCGTGCGGTGGTGCGGCGGATCAGCCGGCGGCCGGGGCCGCCCCGAGGCCGAGCGGCGCGAGGATGTCCGACATGATCGGCGCCAGGTCCTGCGACTGGCGGGCCGTCAGGTGCGACGTGTCGCCGCGCACGGGGATCCCGTTGACGAACGCCGGGCACGTGCCCTGGCTGCAGAACCAGCCCTGCGTGTTGATGAACTGGACCGGCGCACCGACCTCCTCCGCCGCGGCCTGCATGGTGCGGGCGTGGCTGATGAAGGACGGCGAGACCGTCGACTGGCAGTCGTTGGGCGAGCTCGTCGGCGTCTTGCACTCCACGAGGGCCGTGGCTGCCGGCGGACGGGACAGGACGATCACGTTGGAGGAGGCCGTCTTCAGGGCCCCCATCGTGGTGAGCGCGCCGGCCTGCCACTCGCGGTCGGCGGCGCCACCCGTGGCGTCGCTCGACAGGTACGAGTTGTCGACGGCCTCGCTCATGAGGATGAGCGCGGGCTTGGTCTCCTGCATCTGGCCGATGGCCCAGTTCCGGAAGTCCGTGCACTCCGTGTACTCGGAGCCGTCGGTGTCCGTGCTCGTGACGGTCGACGCGGGGCAGCGGGCCATGGTGAGCACCCGCACCTTCCAGTCGTCGCCGAGGCTCGAGCGGAGCATGGGCGCGTAGCTGATCGCGAGGGAGTCGCCGAAGATGACCGCGGTCTTCTCGGGGCCCGCCTCGGCGTTGCCGTAGACGCAGTGGTCGGCGTTCGCGATCGCGTCCTTCTCCTTGGCGAGGTCGGCGCCGAGGCAGCCGTCCTTCGCCCACTCGGGCGCGATGACGTCGCGGCCGAAGTCGCCGAACGACTCCACGGCGGGGTCCAGCGCCGGCCACTCGTCCGCCCCGAGGGCGGCCGTGATCTGCTCGGCGCGGGTCGCGAGGGCGGTGCCGGTGGCCTCGACGGGCGCGGCCGTGCCGCCCGTGCTGGGCGTGCCGCCGCCGATGACGCTGCCGCCGCTCGGCTCCTCGCGCACGACGGCCACGGCGACGACGCCGACGACCGCGACCGCGACCACGGACAGCGCCGCGACGGTCAGCTTCAGCTGCGCGGCCGAGGACCGGCGTCCGGCCTTCTTGGGGTCGAGCCAGCTGGAGCGGCGAATGGGGTCCTCGACCAGGTGGAAGGACGCGATGGCGAGCACGAGCGTCGCGCCGATGGCGGCGCCGTAGAACTCGAGCGTGCCGGCGCCGAGAAGCGACGCCAGCAGGATGATCGCCGGGAAGTGCCAGAGGTAGAGGGAGAACGACAGGCGCCCGATGTAGGTGGTGACCGGGTTCGTGATGGGCACCATGGCCTTGGACACGCCGCCGATGCCGGACGCGATGACGAGCGCGGTCGCGACGACCGGGAGCAGGCCGGAGGGGACCGGGAAGGCGGTGTCGCCGGCGATGAGGAAGAACGACGCGACGATGCCCGCGAGGCCCACGTAGCCGAGGACCGGGCGGAGGGCGGCCGGCAGCGTGGAGATCCGCGCGGCGAAGATCGCGAGGAGCGCGCCGATGCCGAGCTCCCACGCGCGGGAGAAGGTGGAGAAGTACGCGACGGTCGGGCGGGCCGAGGTCTCGTAGAAGCCCCAGGCGAGCGACGCGACGATCAGGACGCCGACCGTGATGCCGATCGTCTGGGTGAAGACGCGGGCGCGCTTGACGCGGTTCTTGGGCGTGCGGCGGCGGGCGAACGCGATGACCAGGAAGATCAGCACGGGCCAGACGACGTAGAACTGCTCCTCGACCGACAGCGACCAGTAGTGGCGGAAGGGCGAGATGGGCCCGTCGGCCGCGAAGTAGTCGGTGCCGGCGCTGGCGAAGTGCCAGTTGGCGACGAACAGGGCCGACCAGATCGCGTCCCAGAGGCTGGCCTGCGCGCGCACCACGTTGAAGACGAGGAACGAGACGGCCGACGTCACCACGAGCACGAGCAGCGCGGCCGGCATGATGCGGCGGACGCGGCGCTTGTAGAAGTCGACGAACGAGATCGTCTTGGTGCGCTCGTACTCCTTCAGCAGGAGGCCCGTGATGAGGAACCCGCTGATGACGAAGAAGACGTCGACGCCGACGAAGCCCCCGGAGGGCCAGTCGAAGAGGTGGTCGACGATCACCGCGATCACCGCGAGGGCGCGGAGGCCCTCGACGTCCGGGCGGAACCCGCGGTTCACCGTGACGGTCGAATCCCCCGCGGGCGGGGGGTTCTTGTCGTCCGGTGCGGAGCGGAGCTCCGACGGGTCGGGAAGCACGGGAGTACCCCGGCGAAATGTCTGCGAGCTCATGGCTCTCGTCCCTACTCACTCGTGTACCGCCGTGCAGCACTGCTGTAGGAGCGACCCTAACAGGGCGTCAGAGGGCCTACCATGCCCCGGACGGGGGCGTCCCGGGCTGCCGTGGGCACCCGTGGGCTGTGTGATGATAGACAGCCGAGGCTGTGGATATCCCACGTATGCGGACACTCCGCGCCTGTGTGCTTTTGGGGAAGGGTTCTTAGTTATGGCGCTCCGTGACTTCATTCGGATGCTGCGTAGGGGCGCGGTGCTCATCATCCTGACGCTCCTGGTCGGGGTCGGCGCCGCGGCGGCCTTCTCCCTCATCCAGACCCCTGAGTACGAGGCGTCCACCAAGATGTACGTCGCCCAGAGCAGCTCGGGCAGCGTTCAGGACCTCCAGCAGGGCAACAACTTCATCACCCAGGCGGTGAAGAGCTACGCGGACGTCGTCACGACCCGCGCCGTGCTCCAGCCCGTCATCGACGAGTTCGGGCTCGACGTCACGTCGCGCGAGCTGGCCGAGTCGGTCCGCGCCTCCGCGCCGCTCGACACCACGATCATCGACATCACCGTCAAGGACCAGAACCGCCAGGACGCGGCCACGCTCGCCGACGCGATCGGCGCGAGCCTCACCACCGTCGTCGGCAACCTCGTCCCCGAGACCATCGAGGGCACCCCGCAGGTGCAAATCACGCAGCTCGAGCAGGCGGAGATCCCCGAGTCGCCGTCGTCGCCGAACCTGCCCGTCAACATCATCGTCGGCGCCATCATCGGCCTCCTCGTCGGCATGGGCGTGAGCCTGCTCCGCGAGACGCTCGACAACCGCATCCGCGGAGAGCGCGACGTCGAGCTCGTCACCACGAAGCCCATCCTCGGCGGCATCGCGTACGACCCGAAGGCGACCGAGCGCCCGCTCATCGTCCAGGACGACCCGCGCAGCCCCCGTGCGGAGTCCTTCCGCAGCCTCCGCACGAACCTCCAGTTCCTGGAGTTCGGCGGCCGCTCGCGCAGCTTCGTCATCACCTCCTCCATCCAGGGCGAGGGCAAGTCGACCACCAGCTCGAACCTCGCGCTGGCCCTGGCCGACTCCGGCATCAAGGTCGTCCTCATCGACGCCGACCTCCGCCGTCCGCGCCTCGCGTCCTACATGGGCCTCGAGGGCGCCGTGGGCCTCACCGACATCCTCATCGGCCGCGCCGAGATCGAGGACGTCATCCAGCCCTGGGGCTCGGGCATGCTCTCGATCCTCCCCGCCGGCCAGATCCCCCCGAACCCGTCCGAGCTGCTCGGCTCGCAGGGCATGGCCCGCCTGCTGCAGGACCTCGAGGCGCGCTACGACGTGGTGCTCATCGACGCCCCGCCGCTGCTCCCCGTCACCGACGCGGCGATCCTGTCCAAGAACGCCGGCGGCGCGATCATCGTCGTCGCCGCGGGCCGCACGCACCGCACCCAGCTGAAGAGCGCCATCGCCAACCTCACCAACGTGGGCGCGGACGTGCTCGGCCTCGTCATCACCATGCTCCCCACCAAGGGCCCGGACGCGTACGGCTACGGCCACTACGGCTACGGGTACGGGTACACGGAGGACGAGGACGGCCAGAAGACCAAGGCGCCCATCGAGAAGATCAAGGCGTAGCTCCCCTCCATGTCGGAACTCCCCCCCACGAGCCGCAGGGCCGCACGCGCGGCCCTCGGCGACGCATCCTCCGAGAGCGTCGACGACGGCTCGTTCCGCGTCCTGTTCGTCTGCTCGGGCAACATCTGCCGATCCGCGCTCGCCGAGCAGGTGCTGCGGGCGCGCGTCCGGGCCATCTTCGGCGGCGACGCCGGCGAGGCCGACTCGGTCGTGCGCTTCACCAGCGCCGGCACGATCGCGGCCGAGGGCCAGCGCATGCCCGAGCAGGCCGCGGAGCTCTCCGTCCGCTACGGCGGGGACCCGAGCGAGCACCAGGCGCGCTTCCTGACGCCCGGCATCATCCAGGGCGTCGACCTGGTGCTCACCATGGCCCGCGAGCACCGCAGCGCCGTCGTGCGCGCGGTGCCCCGCGCCAACCGCTTCACCTTCACCATCCGCGAGTTCGCCGCGCTCTTCGAGCACCTCGTCGAGGTGACCGGGGACGAGAAGCACATCGCCTGCGACGGCGACGTGCCGGCGCAGCTCCGGGCGCTCATCCCGCTCGTCGCGGCGCAGCGGGGCGTGACCCTGCCGCCCGCGCACGAGGACGACTACGACGTGGTCGACCCGTACCGCCGCTCCCAGGCCACCTACGACGCCTCCGGCGAGCAGGCCGGCGGCGCCATCGAGTCGATCCTCGAGTCGGTGCGGGCCGTGACCCGCACGGACGCGCCCCGCCTACGGGGCTGACCGCCCGCCCGCCACCGCACACGCGAGCGCACGACGCTCCATCAGACACCACCGGCTCCCGATCGGAGCCGCCTGCCCCGGGGGACCAGTGGACACGCAACAGACACGACGCACGGACGAGGCCCAGGAGGGGTCGCGCTGGCGGGTCGTCTACGCCCGGCGCCTGGCGCTGAGCGACGCGATCGTCATCATCCTCACGACCTTCGGCGTGCAGTTCCTGTGGTTCGGCACCACCGCCGGCACCGTCGACCTCGGCGGCAACGCGCCCGACGTCGCGGTCACCTACACGATGGTGTCGGTCGTGCTGGTCCTGGCCTGGCTCTTCGTCCTCAGCGTCTACAGCACCCGCGACTACCGGATCGTCGGCACGGGCACGCAGGAGTACAAGCAGGTGGCCGACGCCACGCTGCGGCTGTTCGGCATCATCGCCATCGTCGCGTTCCTCGTGAAGATCGACCTGGCCCGCGGCTACATCGTCACCGGCCTCCCGCTCGGCCTCGTGCTGCTGCTGCTGTCCCGCGCGCTCTGGCGCGTGTGGCTGTCGGCGCAGCGCCGCCGCGGCGAGTTCTCCTCGCTGATCCTGCTGGTCGGCTCCCTCGAGAGCACCACCCACACGGCGACGACCCTCGCCCGCGCGCCCAAGGCGGGCTACCGCGTGGTCGGCGCGTGCCTCACCGGCGACGCCCGTCCGTCCCGCCTCCCCGGGCTCGACGTGCCCGTGGTCGGCGACGCCGACGACGCCCTCCTGGAGCTCGAGCGCCTCGGCGCCGACACCCTCGTGATCACCTCCAGCGACGAGCTGCCCCCCCGAGCGGATCCGCGAGCTCAGCTGGTCGCTCGAGCCCGGCCGCCACCACCTCGTCATGGCGCCCGGCCTCACCGACATCGGCGGCCCCCGCATCCACACGCGCCCCGTCGCCGGCCTCCCCCTCATCCACGTGGAGACGCCGCGCTTCGAGGGCCGGAAGCTGCTCTCCAAGCGCCTGTTCGACATCGTCGTGTCGGGCATCACGCTCGTCGTGCTGAGCCCCGTCTTCCTGATCCTCGCGATCCTCATCAAGGCCACCAGCAAGGGCGACGTCTTCTACAAGCAGGAGCGCATCGGCCTGAACGGCGAGCCGTTCCACATGCTCAAGTTCCGCTCGATGCGCATGAACGCCGACGCGGAGCTGTTCGCGCTGCTGGAGCAGCAGGGCACGGCCGACACCCCCCTGTTCAAGGTCACCGACGACCCGCGCATCACGAAGGTCGGCGGCGTCCTCCGCCGCTACTCGCTCGACGAGCTGCCCCAGTTCCTCAACGTGCTCCTCGGCTCCATGAGCCTCATCGGCCCGCGCCCGCAGCGCGAGGGCGAGGTCGCGCTCTACGACAGCGCGGCGCGTCGACGCCTCCTCATCAAGCCCGGCATGTCCGGCCTCTGGCAGGTCTCCGGCCGGTCGTCGCTGTCGTGGGAGGACGCCATCCGCCTCGACCTGTACTACGTCGAGAACTGGTCGCTCACGGGCGACATCATCATCCTGGCCCGCACGTTCAAGGCGGTCTTCGGCGCGGACGGGGCCGTCTGATGGCGGGGCTGCTGGTCCAGGAGTGGATCGAGAGGTCGGGCGGATCCGAGAAGGTGTTCGACGCCTTCGCGCACGCCTTCCCCGACGCCGACCTCTTCACCCTCTGGAACGACGACCCGGGCCGCTACGGCGACCGGCCCGTTCGGGAGAGCTGGATCGCGCGCACACCGCTGCGCCGCCGGAAGCCCCTGGCGCTGCCGTTCATGCCCCTCACCTGGAGCTCGCTCGACCTCGGCGCCTACGAGTGGACGCTGTCGAGCTCCCACCTGTTCGCGCACCACCTCGGGCACGGTGACCGCTCCACCCGGCAGCACGTGTACGTGCACAGCCCCGCGCGCTACCTCTGGACGCCGGACCTCGACCAGCGCGGCGCGAACCCGCTCGTCAAGGCCGCCGCTCCCCCGCTCCGCGCCCTCGACCGGCGCCGCGCGCAGTCGTCGCACGCCGAGTTCGCCGCCAACAGCGCGTTCGTGCAGGCGCGCATCCGCGCCGCGTGGGACGTGGACGCGCAGGTGATCCACCCGCCGGTCGACGCCACCGAGATCCGCGCCACCGCCTCCTGGCAGGACACCCTGACGGGTTCCGACGCCGAGCTCGCGGCAGCGCTGCCGGAGCAGTTCCTGCTCGGTGCGAGCCGCTTCGTGCCGTACAAGCGCCTCGACCTCGCCATCCGCGCGGGCGAGGCGGCAGGAGTCCCCGTCGTGCTCGCCGGATCCGGTCCGCTGGCCGACGAGCTGCAGGCGCAGGCCGCGGCCGCGCGCGTGCCCGTCACCGTGATCCCGCGCCCCTCGGACGCGCTCCTCTACACGCTGTACCAGCGGTCGCTCGCCTACGTGTTCCCCGCCGTCGAGGACTTCGGGATCATGCCCGTCGAGGCCATGGCCGCGGGCGCCCGCGTGCTGGTCAGCGACGTCGGCGGCGCGACCGAGAGCGTCGTCGACGGCGTCACCGGCGTGCACGTCCACGACTGGGAGGGCGCCGGACTCGCCGACGCCGTGGCACGCGCCGCCGCGCTCGACCCGGCCGCCAGCGTCCGCCGGTCGGCCGACTTCGACGCGTCCGTCTTCGAGCGCCGCGTCGCCACCTGGGTCCGCCACGACGGGGCCCGCCTCGACGGGGCGGCCGCCTGATGCGCCGGCTCGTCGTCAACGAGGCCTACGCAGGGCAGCGGATCACCGGCCAGCAGCGCTACGCGGTCGAGATCGCCCGCGCCCTCGAGGGGCAGCGGGGCGTCACGCGCGCCACGCCCTCCGAGCGCATCGCGTCCTCCGGGGCCCGCAGCTGGCTCTGGGTGCAGACCACCCTCCCCTGGATCACGCGCCAGGACGTCCTCCTGTCGCTCACGAGCCGCGCGCCGCTCGTGCACCGCCGCCACATCGTGGTCGTGCACGACCTCTTCGTGCTCACGAACCCCGAGTGGTACAGCCGCGAGTACGTCGTGACGCACGTGCCGCTGCTGAAGGCGAACCTGCGCGACGCCCGGGTGATCGTCACCGTCAGCGAGCCCGTCGCAGAGCAGGTCCGCGAGCTCGGCCTCTCGAGCGCGCCCGTGGTGGTGGCGCCCAACGCGCCGAGCCCCGTGTTCGGGGAGCCGCGCGGTGCCGAGGAGCGCGCCCGCGTGCTCGCCAAGTACGGCGTGACCGACGGCGGCTACCTGCTCGCGGTCGGCAGCATGGACCCGCGCAAGAACCTCCAGCGCCTGTCCGAGGCGTACCTCGCCCTGCCCGCCGAGACCCGGGCCGCCGCGCCCCTCGTGCTCGTCGGCGCCAAGAGCGCCGTCTTCGGCGACGTCGACATGGCCGAGTCCGACGACATCCGGCTGGCCGGGTACGTGACCGACGACGAGCTCGCCGTGCTCTACGCGGCATCGCGCGGCGTCGTGTTCCCGAGCCTCGCCGAGGGCTTCGGCCTGCCGCTCGTGGAGGCGATGGTCGCGGGGGCGCGGCTCGCGGTCTCCGACATCCCCGTCTTCCACTGGATCTGCGGCGCCGACGCCGACTACTTCTCCCCCGCCGACGTCTCCGCGATCACGGAGGCCCTCGCCCGGCTCGCCGCCGCGCCGCCGCTCGCCGAGGACGAGGCCGAGCGCATCCGCCGCGCCGTCACCTCCCGATTCGACTGGCGCACCAGCGCCCGCACCGTCCACGACGCCTACCAGAGCATCGGGACGCGATGATCCGTCGTCTCGGGCTGCTGCTCCCCACGGGTGCGGCAGGGCTCACGCGCGTGCTCCAGCTGGTGCTGCTCGTGGTCCTCACGCGCCTCTCGGACGGGTCCGCGGGCAACGCGCTCGTCACGGGCTTCGCGCTGCTGAGCTCGTTCGCGATCATCACGGACTCGGGGGCGGCGAACTTCCTGCTGTCGCTGCCGCGCACGCGGCTCACCCGCGGCGTGCACGCGCGCGCGGTCGCCTTCCACGCGGGCCTCGGCTCGCTGGGCGCCGCCGTCGCCGTCGTCCTCACGGTCGCCGCGGCCACGACGATCCCCGGCGAGGCCGTCCTCGTGCTCGTCGCCCTCGGCGTCAGCCAGGTGCTCGACTCGCTCACCCGCACCATCCGCGCGCCCCTGCTCGTCGGCCGCCGCGACGCCTCCTACGCCTTCCCCGACCTCGCGCTCGTCGTGCTCAAGGCCGTGCCGCTCGTCGTCGCGGTGCTCCTGCCCGAGATCCTCGTGCTGCTCGCCTTCCCGCTCGTCTCCCTCGTCGTGACCGCCGGCACCTGGATCACCGTGCGCCGCGGCCTCGCGACGACGAGCGACGAGCCGGTGCGCGTGTTCCCGCAGATCCTCGAGTTCGGCCTGTCCGGCTCGCTGAGCGCCCTGTACTCGCAGGCGCCGCTCGTGCTCGGCACGGCGATCCTCGGGGTCGACGCCGTCACGCCGCTCGCCCTCGCCTACCGGGTCGTGCAGCCCCTCGAGGTCGTGCCGGCCACGCTCTCGCAGCAGCTGATCCCCCGCATCCGCGCCGCCGCCCGCCCGGCCCGCGCGTACTGGTGGCGCTTCGCGCTCGGCGGCCTGGTGCTCGCCGGCATCATCGCGCTCCTCCGCGAGCCCGTCGAGCAGGTCTTCGGCGGCGACGCGTTCGACCAGGTGGTGTTCCTCGTGATCCTCCTCTCCGTCGCCCCCAAGTTCGGCAACTACGCACTCATGGCCTACGCGATGGGCTCGGGCCTCATCCGGGTGCGGCTCACCGCGACCATCGTCACGGGCGTCGTCGCCGTGGTCCTCACCCTCGTCGCCGCGCTCACCGCCGGCCCCGCCCTCCTCGCCGGCGTCACGCTCGCCAGCGAGCTCGTCCTGAGCGCCGCCATCGGGGCGCTCCTCATCCGCCACCGCAGGAAGGAGGACGCATGAGGACCCTCATCGTCTCCGCCGACCGCACGCTCGCGTCCGGCCACCCCCAGAACCTCGGGGACGCCTTCCTGACCGACGCGCTCTCCGAGCGCCTCCGCCGGGCCGGGCACGAGACCGTGATCGCCGACTTCGGGCAGGCCGCCCGCCGGGACTCCACCGAGGAGCGCGCCCGCGTCTCCGGGGTCCGCGCCCTGGCCGACCTCGTGCGCCGCGTCGACGCGGTCGTCGTGGGCGGCGGCACGCTCCTCGCCGACGACCAGCCGGACCGGCCCTTCGCGGGCCTGCCGCGCCTCATGGCCGTCACCGGCCTCATCGCCCGCACGTCGCGGACCCCGCTCGCGGTGTTCGGCGTCGGCGCGGACCCCGTCTCCCGGCGCCGCGCCCGCCTCGCCCTCCGCGGCGGGCTCGACGCGGCCCGCGTCTGGACCCGCGACCCCGACTCCGCGGGCCGCGCGGTCGGCTACTCGAAGGCGCCCGTGCAGGTCGCCGCCGACGTCAGCCTCTTCGCCGCGCCCGAGCTGGCGGAGCTCGCCGCCCCCGCCGACCGCCGCCGCGGCGCGGTCGTGGCGCTCAACGCGAAGCACTCCCCGCAGGCGACCCCCGACCACGTCGCCGCCCTCGAGGCCCGGTTCGGCGAGGTCGTCTTCGTCTCGATGGACCAGGGCGACGACTCCGACGCCGGCGCGCTGCACCCCGAGGTGCGCGCCCGCCTCACCACCGAGCCCGGCGACCACGGCTGGCGCCGCGCGGCGGAGCTCATGGCCGACCGCGAGGTGGTCATCGCCTCTCGTATGCACGCCATGTACCTGGGTACGATGCTGTCGACGCCCGTGGTCGCCGTCGGCGGGGCCACCAAGGTCGGGGCGTTCGTGGCCGAGTTCGGGACGCGCACGGAGCCCGACCTCGACCGGGCGGTCCGCACCGCCATCGCGGGGTCGGCCGACGCCGGCACCGCATCCACCACGGCGACGGCCCTCGTCGCAGCCATAGCCCGCCTGGACGCGGCATTCGAGGAGATGACTTCATGGGTCCGACGTACCGCCTAGCGACCCCGGCGGTCTTCGCGGCCGCCGTGGCGCTCACCGTCCTCGCCGCCCTCGGCGGCGTCGCGCTCCTCGGCAACGAGCTGTCCTACCCGTTCATGATCGCGGTGCTCGCGATCCTGCTCGTGGGCGTCCTCGTCAAGGAGACCGTCTCCAACGGCGACCCGCTGACCCCCGGCGGCATCGTCGCGGCCACGGGCCTCCTCCTGTTCGTCCTCCGGCCGCTCACGGTCGCCAACAGCACGGAGACGAGCCCCGGCGCCATCGCCGACACGCGCTTCTTCTCCCCCACGCTGCAGCTCGCGGCGAGCTCGGCGCTCATCGAGGCGCTCATCTTCTTCTCGGCGTTCTACGTCGTCTACTACTACTCGGTGGCCCGCGAGGCCCGCCGGATCGCCCGCGGCGGCGAGGACGCGAAGGCGCTCGAGGCCAACGCGCTCGCCGGCGGCCCCGCGCTCGTCGACGCCGACGCGCAGGTGCGCTGGCAGCGCGTGTTCAACACGTCCGTGTCGCAGGCGCTCGTGGTCATCTCCGCGGTCGTGGCCCTCGGCCTCCTCGTGTACCTGGTGCTCAGCTCGGGCGGCATCCAGGCGTACACGACGGGCCTCGCCAACCGGAGCGACTTCCTCTCCGGCAAGTCGTTCATCGGCCTCTCCTACATCCCCGTGCAGATCGCCATCGTCTACAACGTGCTCGCGCGCCGGCAGAAGGGCCTCGAGGCCTGGAACTGGGTCAACCTGCTCGCCGTCCTCGTGCTCGTCGTCTGCGCCGGCTCCGCGGGAGGCCGCGGTCCGCTCATCATCGGCGTGTTCCTGCCGTTCCTGATCCTCAAGCAGGTCGGCCCGAAGCCGTTCCGCTTCCGCAGCATCGCCCTCATCGGCGGCGTCACGGCCGTGGTCGCGATGGTCTACTCGATCGTCATCCGCGAGTCCACGTTCGACAACGGCCGCTCGCTCGACCGCCTCACGCAGGACCCGCTGGGCGTGCTGCTCGACCGCCTCACCAGCGGCATCGAGACCCGGCCGTTCGACGTGCTCATCCGCCTCAACGAGGTGGCCGCGATGCCCGACTTCGTCTACCAGTGGGGCGCGACCTACGCGGCCGTGCCCGCCTGGTTCATCCCCCGCGGACTGTGGGAGGACAAGCCGTTCGGCGGCGGCAACACGTGGTTCACGTCCACGTACGTGCCCCGCTTCTACGGCGTCAACCGCGTCGAGACGAGCCTGTCGGCCATCGGCGAGGCGTTCAGCAACTTCGGGATCCCCGGGGTCGTCGCCGTCGGCGCGCTCCTCGGCCTCGTGGCGAGCCTCTTCATCCGCGCGCGCATGCGCCGCCGGGGCCTCCTCGGCGCCGCGATCGCGGTCGTCGTCACCCCGTACCTGTTCTCCCTCATCCGCGGCGACGCGTACCAGGGCATGTCGACGAGCATCGCGTCGCTCGTGATCCTCCTCGTCTTCTTCTGGATCGCGTCCACGCGCAAGCAGGTCACCGGCCCGCTCAGCGCGCCGGTCCCCGTGGTCGACGAGAACGCGTCCGCCGCCGAGCGCGAGCGCGCGCTCGTCGGCGCGGGCACGGGCTACGGGTACGGCTTCGGCCCGGGCACGGGCACGGCGGACGAGGCGCGTCCCGCGATCGGCAACGGCCGGGCGTTCCCGGCGGGCCGGCCGGCCGGGTCCTGGACGCCGGAGCGGTGACGGGCATCGACGGCATCCTCCCCCCGTCCGACGGCGCCGACGGCTCCCGCGGCCACCGCGGCCGCCGCGACGACCGCGACCGATCCCGCGCCCGGCGCCCGCTCTGGAAGCGCAAGCGCCTCTGGATCCCCGTGGGCGTCCTCGGCGTCGCCGTCATCGGCACCGCCGTCTCGGCCGCGCTGATCCTCCCGCGCGTCGACACCGTGCAGGGCGAGCTGCGCGAGGCGCTCCCGCTCTCCGACCAGGTGCAGGCCGCGCTCCTGGCGGGCGACGTCGACGCCGCGAAGGCGGGCGCCGCCGAGCTCCGCGACCACACGGCGAAGGCCGCCGAGGCCGCCGACGACGGCGTGCTCGCCGCGTACGAGTGGGTGCCGTTCGCGGGCCCGAACATCCACGCCGCCCGCGTGCTCGCCGGCACCACCGACCGGCTCGCCACCGACGTCGTCACCCCCGCCACCGAGGTGTCGCTCTCCGCGTTCACCCCCGTGCTCGGGCGCATCGACCTCGACGGGATCCGCTCCCTCGGCCAGACCGTCGACACCGCGTTCGACGGGCTCGCCGGCGCCCGCGCCGAGCTCGAGACCATCGACCGCGACGCGCTGTGGGCGCAGGTCGCGAACGACGTCGACCTCATGGACGACACCCTCACGAGCACCGAGGAGACCGCGAGCACCTTCCGCGAGGTGACCGGCATGCTGCCCGCGCTCCTCGGCGCGGACGGCTCCCGCAACTACCTGCTCATGTTCCAGAACAACGCCGAGGTGCGCTCCACCGGCGGCAACCCCGCGGCGCTGGTGCTGCTGACCGTCGAGGACGGCAGCGTGCGGATCGCGGACCAGGCGTCGAGCAACGACTTCCCGCGGAACGTCCGCCAGGGCGACGTGCCCGACGAGACCGTCCGCCTCGTGGAGCCGCGCTCCGACCGGTTCGAGCAGAACATCACCATGTTCCCGGACTTCCCCACATCGGGCGCCCTCGCCAAGTCGTACTGGGAGCGCTACATCGGCGACCGGGTCGACGGCGTGCTGTCGTTCGACCCGATCGCGCTCAGCTACCTCCTGGAGGCGACCGGCCCGATCACGCTCGCCACGGGCGACGAGCTGAACGCCGAGAACGCGGTGCCCACCCTCCTCGGCGCCGTCTACAGCCAGTACCCCGACTACCTCGAGCAGGACCGCTACTTCGCGAGCGCGGCCAGCACGATCTTCGCGAAGCTCGTCACCGACACCCCGCCCGTGGTGCCCCTCGTCACGGCGCTCGACCGGGCCATCGACGAGCGGCGCCTGCTCATGTGGAGCACGGTGCCGGAGGAGCAGGCCCTCATCGAGGGCGGGCCGCTCAGCGGCGCGCTGCCGGACGACAACGCCGAGCAGACGGCCATCGGCCTGTACTTCAACGACATCGGCACCGGATCCAAGATGAGCTACTACCTGCGCTCCGGATCCCGCATCCAGGCGGAGACGTGCGGCGACACCACCACTTACACGGTGTCCGTGGACATGACGAGCATCGCGCCGCTGGACGCCGCCACGAGCCTGCCGCGCTACGTCACGGGCCTCGACGGCCAGGCCAAGGGCCGCCAGTTCGACGACCTGCTGGTCTACGGGCCGGTCGGCTCCACCGTCACGGGCTGGTCCACCGAGGCCGACCTCACCACCGAGGAGGCCCGCGGCACCGACATGGGGCGCGGCATGATCCGCATCCGCACCGAGCTCGCGCCGCAGGACACCAAGACCGTCGAGGTCACCTTCACCATGCCCGCGTCCGACGACGCCGGACCGCTCGAGGTGCGGCACACGCCGCTCGTGCGGCCCCTGGAGTCGGACATCACGCAGGTGCCCTGCTCCACGGGCGACTGATCCGCCGCACGACCCGCGGGCGACGGAGCCCGCACCAGCGCCCCGGATGGGGGCTTCGTCCCCGTCCGCGCTCCCCGTAGGCTCGACGAGCCGTCGGGGGACGCACCGCCCCCGCACGCCCGCCCGCCGCCCCCGCGGATGACACCAGGCCGAGAGCACACGTTGACACCCAGCACCGCCCCCACACCGCCCCGTCGGGCGCACCGCGTCCGCCGCTGGATCGTGCGCACCCTCCTCGCGCTCCTCGTCCTGCTGCTCGCGTGGCTCCTCGCGGGCATCCCGCTCTTCGTCTTCCCGCCCGCGAGCCAGCCGGAGAAGGCCGACGTGATCTACGTCATCGGCCCGCCCAACCCCACGCGCCGCGACCTCGCGGCGAAGCTAGTGGACGAGGGCTTCTCCGACACGGTCGTCTTCTCGGTGCCCACCACGGGCCCGCAGTCGGCCGGCGAGCTGGCCGCCTGCAACGGCGAGTTCCCCTACCCGGTCACGTGCGACACCCCGTCCCCGTTCACCACGCAGGGCGAGGCGCGCTACCTCAAGGAGAAGTCCGAGGAGAACGGGTGGACGAGCGCCATCGTCATCACCTGGACGCCGCACGTCACCCGCACGCAACTGATCTTCGACCGCTGCTTCGAGGGCGACCTCATGGTCGTCGAGGACCCGGTGGACTTCGACCTCCGCCAGTGGGTCTCGCAGTACACGTACCAGACCGGCGCGTTCGTCAAGGCGCTCGTCACCCCCGGCTGCTGACGCACCGCGGCGCGTCCGATCCCCGCTCCACGGCCCGGCGGTCAGCCGGGCGCGGTTGAATGGATCCCATGACCACCGCGATCGGCCCGACGACCGGCGACGACCTCCACCTGATCTCCCTCAACGTGCGCATGCCCTGGAACGGGACGCGCCCGGGCGAGGCGGATCACTGGCCCGAGCGCCAGGAGGTGCTGACCCGGTACCTGCAGCAGGAGCGCCCCACGGTGCTCGGCGTCCAGGAGGCCCTCTGGCCCCAGGTGCAGGCGATCGAGAAGGCGCTCCCGCCGTCGTACCGGATGATCGGGCAGGGCCGCGACGGCGGCAGCCACGGCGAGCACGGGGCGATCTTCTACCAGGCGTCGCGCCTGACGCTCCTCGAGCACGACGTGATGTGGCTGTCCGACACCCCGGACGTGATCGGCAGCATGACGTGGGGCAACCCGCTGCCGCGGATCCTCACCTGGGCCCGCTTCCAGGACGAGGCCACCGGCCTGCCGCTCGTGGTGATGGTCACGCACCTCGACCACGACTCCGCCGAGGCGCGCGACCGCGCCGCCGAGGCCATCGCCGAGCTCGTCCGCACCCGGTTCGCCGGCCTGCCGCTCGCGCTCCTCGGCGACTTCAACGCGGACGTCGACTCCACGCCCTACGACGCGCTCACGCGCCGCGGCGGCCTCCGCGACTCGTGGCTCGACACCCCGCGGCAGGCGACCCCCGCGTTCGGCACGCAGCCCGAGTACCGGCCGCCGGTCGTGGGCGCCCCGCGCATCGACTGGATCCTCGTGAGCGACCGCGTCGACGTCCGCGCCGCCGCCGTCAACGACTTCGCCTGGCGCGGCCGGTGGATGAGCGACCACCTGCCCGTGCAGGCGCTGGTGCGCCTGCGCTGACGCCGACCCGGCAGCGCGCGTCGGGGTCGGCCGCGGCGCCGCCGCCCGCCGTCGCCGCCCGCCGTCGCGCGCAGGCGCCGCGCGTCCGGGGCTCGTAGCCTGGAGGGATGAGCACCGCACCGAAGGTCTACGCCATCCACGAGAACCCCGAGTGGTTCGGGCCGTTCGCCGCCGCCCTCGACGCCCGGGGCGTGCCCTACGAGGAGTGGCTGCTGACCGACGGGGTGCTGCCGCTCGACGACGCCCCGCCCGAGGGCGTGTTCTGGTCGAGGATCAGCGCGTCGGCGCACACGCGCGACCACGCGCTCTCGAAGGACTACACGCGCGCGCTGATGAGCTGGCTGGAGGCGCACGGCCGCCGGACCGTGAACGGGCGCCGCACGATCGAGCTCGAGGTCAGCAAGGTCGACCAGCTCACCGCGCTCCGCGCCGCCGGCATCGAGGTGCCGCGCACGCGCGCCGTGATCGGCAGCCACCGCATCGTCGAGGCGGCGCGCGACCTGCCGACCCCGTTCATCACGAAGCACAACCAGGGCGGGAAGGGCCTCGGGGTGCGCCGCTTCGAGAGCGTCGACGAGCTGGCCGCCTACGTGGAGGGGCCGGAGTTCGAGGAGCCGCAGGACGGGATCACGCTGCTGCAGGAGTTCCTCGAGGCCGCGACGCCGCGCGTGACGCGGGTCGAGATCGTGGGCGGGTGCTTCGTCTACGCCATCCAGGCCGACACGGCCCGCGGCGGGTACCAGCTCTGCCCGGCGGACGCATGCGAGATCGATCCCGCCACCGGCGCCCTCGTGATGCCGCCCGGGGCCACCATCGCGCAGCAGCCGGGCGACACGATCTTCTCGCTCCGGGAGGACGTGACCGCCGAGCACCCGCTGGTCGAGCGCTACGTCCGGTTCCTCGCGGGGCTCGGGGTGGAGGTCGCCGGGATCGAGTTCATCGAGACGGCCGACGGCCGGCTGGTGACCTACGACGTGAACACGAACACGAACTACAACGCGGGCGTCGAGCGCGTCGCCGAGCGCTCCGGGCCGGGCGCCGTCGCCGAGCTGCTCGAGCGCGTGCTGCGGGAGACGTACCCGGGGGCCTGAGCCGCCCGCCGGTGCTCCGCGCACCGGCCGGGTCCGGGCCGCCGGGCGGGGCGCGCCGGACGAGGCGCGGGCCGGGTCAGGCCGCGGGCCCGCCGTCCTCGGGGGCGACCGCGGAGGTCGCCGCGCCCTGGTCCTCGGCGATGCGGGTGTGGTGGTGGATGACCTCGGCCACGATGAAGCCGAGGAACTTCTCCGCGAAGGCCGGGTCGAGGCGGGACTCCTCGGCGAGGGCGCGGAGGCGGAGGATCTGGCGGCGCTCGCGCTCCGGATCCGCCGCGGGCAGCCCGTGCGCGGCCTTCAGCCGGCCGACCGACTGCGTGAACTTGAACCGCTCCGCGAGCAGGTGCACGAGGGCGGCGTCGATGTTGTCGATGCTGCCGCGGATGTCCGCCAGCTCGTCGAGGGCGGCACGGGCGTCGTCGTCGAGGGGCGCCCCTGCGGGGCCGGTGTTCTCAGGCATGGACCGACCCTACCGATCCGTCCCTGGGACGACGGAGGCGGGCGCACCCGATGGGTGCGCCCGCCTCGCGGGTGGTGCCGGTGGATCAGTCGACGATGGTGACCTTCACCTCGATGTTGCCGCGCGTGGCGTTGGAGTACGGGCAGACCTGGTGGGCCGCGTCCGCGATCTCCTGGCGGCGCTCCGCATCGACGTTCGGGAGGTAGACGTCGAGCTCGACGGCCAGGCCGAAGCCGCCCTCGCCGTTGTCGCCGATGGAGACGCTGGCGGAGACGCCCGCGTCCTTCGTGTCGACGCCGGCGTTCTTGCCGACGAGGTGCACGGCGCCCAGGAAGCAGGCGCTGTACCCCGCGGCGAAGAGCTGCTCGGGGTTCGTGCCGTCGCCCGAGCCGCCCATCTCCTTCGGGGGACGGGTGTCGAAGTCGATGCGGTCGTCCTCGCTGCGTACGTGTCCGTCGCGTCCTCCGCCGGAGGCGTGCGCGATCGCGGTGTAGATGGGTTCCATGCACCCATGACACCACGATCCGGCTGGGAGCGCGCGGCGCGCGCGGCGGGTGTTCGCGGCGGGGACGGTGGATCGCCGCTGGACGCGGCGGGTGCATCGCCGCGTCCGTCGCCGCGTCCGTCGCCGGGCCGGCCCCGGGTCAGGGCAGCAGGCCCGACCGGTAGCCCCAGACCACCGTCTGGAGGCGGTCGCGCGTGCCGAGCTTGGTCATGATCCGGGTCAGGTGCGACTTCACGGTGCTCGTCTCGATGACGAGGCGCCCGCCGATCTCGTCGTTGGAGAGGCCGTCGCCGAGGAGCCGCACGATGTCCTGCTCGCGCGGCGTGAGCACGTCGGCGCCGGGGTGCACGGCGGACGCGGCGCGCCGGCGGGTGAACTCCGCCATCACGCGCCGGGTGGTCACGCCGTCGAGGGCGGCGCGCCCCTCCGCCAGCGCCCGCACCGCCTGGATGAACTCCTCCGGCTCCGCGTCCTTCAGCACGAACCCGCGGGCGCCCGCCTCGAGGGCGCCGAACACGTACTCGTCGAGGTCGAACGTGGTCGCCACGAGGACGGCGGGGGCGCGGTCGGCGGCGGACGGGGACGGGGACGCGGACGGGGCTGCGGTGCCGGACGTGGCGGCGGCGTCCGCGCCGGTGGCGGCGTCCGCTCCGGTGATCGCGCGGGTCGCCTCGATGCCGTCGCCCCCGGGCATGCGCACGTCCATCACGACGACGTCGGGCGCGAGGCGGCGCACCAGCTCCACGGCCTCGCGGCCGCCGGACGCCTCGCCGACGACCTCGATCCCCCCGGCGGTCTCGAGCACCACCCGGAAGCCGGCGCGGACGATGGACTGGTCGTCGACCAGGACCACGCGGATCACGCGTCGCCCCGGGCGTCGCCGGCGACGGGCTCGACCGGCAGCTCGAGGCGCACGCGCCAGGTGCCGGCGGCGGTGGGCCCCGCCTCCAGCCGACCGCCGACCAGCGCGGCGCGCTCGCGCATCCCCAGCAGGCCGTAGCCCGGCGCGGTCGCCGAGGCGGCCGCGGGCAGCGCGTTCTCGACCGTGAGGGCCACGCGCGTCGGGCCGGCCTCGACGGTCAGGGCTACCGCGGATCCCGGGGCGTGCCGACGGGCGTTCGCGAGGGACTCCTGCACCGTGCGGTAGGCCGTGACGTCGGCCAGCGGCGCGAGCGGCGGCGCCGCACCGGTCGCGCGCTCGTCGACCTCCGTGCCGGCGGTGCGGGCGGCCGCCACGAGCCCGGGCAGGTCGGCGAGGCCGGGCACGGGGGCGGTGCCCGCGTCGTCGCCGCCCTCGGCGTCGGGGGTCTGGCGCAGGATCCCGACGATGGAGCGCAGGGCGTCGAGGGTCTCGCGGCCCTGCACGCGGATCCCCCGCAGGGAGTCCTTGGCGCGCTCGGGATCGCGGTCCACGAGCCGCTCGGCCGCTCCGGCCTGCACGACGAGCGCCGTGAGGTGGTGCGCGGCCACGTCGTGCAGCTCGCGCGCCATCCGGGTGCGCTCGGCGGCGATCGCGGCCCGGCCGAGCGCGGCCTGGTGCTCGACGGTCTCCGCGGCCCGCGCGAGCACGTCCTCGTCGTGGCGCCGGCGGAGCGCCACCCAGGATCCGACGGCGGCGCTCGCGGCGGCGATGAGCAGCCCGCTGACGAGGATCGAGGTGGCCGAGACGACCGTGTCGAGGCCGAGGCGGGCATCCACCGCCGTGGGCACGAGCAGCGCCCGCGCCTGGCCCGTCGCCGCCGCGAACGCGCCGACCGCCTCGATGCCGACGGCCGCGACCACGATGCGGACGGCGGACGCCGGCGGCAGCAGCGCCCCGACCGTGTAGGCCGCGACGACGGGCGCGGCGGCCCAGAACCCGAACTGCGGCGGGAGCACAGCCACGAGCGCCGCCTGCAGGACGGAGACGGCCAGGAGGGTCGACCGCGGATGCCGCCGCCGAAACGCCAGGGGCACGCACTGCACGACGGCGAGGACCGCGATGACCGCGCCCTGCGCCGGCGACATGGTGCGCGCGGTGCCGTCCGCCCAGACGAGCGCGGCGAGCACCCCGAGCAGCAGCACGGTGAGGAGCGCCCAGGCGGCGGCCGCGGCGGCGTCGCGTCCGGCCTCGGTGCGGATCCCGACGCGGGCGAGGGCCGCGCGGACCCGGCCGGCCAGGGCGCCCCGCGGTCGGGCGGGGACGGGGGCCGCCGCGTCGGCTCGGTCGGGTGTCGGGTCGGTCACCTCCCGAGCATGCCAGGCGTCGCGCCCGTCGCCGCCGCGCATCAGTAGCTCACGCTCGGGGCGAGGAGGCGGAAGCCGACCGCGAAGGCCGCGATGCCGGCCAGGGCGAGGACCACGAGGATCCGGCCCGCGACGATCCACGCCCCGCGACGGGTGCGGACCGCCTGGACGGCGGCGAGCGCGGCGGGGACCACGGCGAGCGCCCCGGCCAGCTGCAGCGCCTGGAGGGTGCGGAGCGAGACGGCGGACACGTCGACGAAGGACATGGCCTCGAGGGCGGCCACGGTCCAGCCGGCGAGCGCCAGGAGGGTCACCGCCTGGCCGATGCGGGAGAGCAGGAGCGCACGGCTGCGGCGCGGGCGCGGGACCGGCACGGCCTCTCCCGCCGCGTCGGGGCGCGGGGACCGGCGGCGGCCGATGCCGGCGATCGCCGTCGCGGGCCAGGCGACCACCGAGACCAGCAGCACGGCCACGGCGGCGAGGAGCCCGGGGATCGCGACGGACGCGGCCTGCCAGGGCTCGGCCCGGAGGAGCGTGAAGGACGCGCCCCACGAGATGGCGGAGACGGTGCCGTCGGCGTCCTCCCGGGTGGCGAGCACGGCGTCGCCGCCGACCTCCCGCCACAGGTGGTCGCCCGCCCTCTCGTAGACGCCCGTCGTCACGCCGAGCGGCTTCGGGGTGACGGCGACGGTCCCGTCGGCGCGCGGCACGATCTCCGTCTGGCCGCTGAGCGCCAGGAGCGCGCCGGGGTTGGTGACCGGGGACCGGGAGGACGTCCAGGTGCCGGCGAGGGCCGCGGCGGCGGCCGGATCCCCCGCGGGGGCGGTGCCGGCCGCGGCGGTCGCGATGGCCGCCGTGCCCTCCTCGGCATCCCGCAGGTACCGGTCGGCGAAGCCCTGCAGCACGGCCGTGCGCAGCTCGAGCGTGTCGACGGCGTCGCGGCCGTTGCCGTTGAGCGTGAGGAAGATGCCGGCGTCGCTCCCGGGGAACACGCGCAGCGCCGAGTGGAAGACGTTGGTGTCGCCGTCGTGGCCGACGGCCGGGAGGCCCGGCGTGCTGTCGTCGAAGAAGCCGAGCGCCATGCGCTGCCCGGCGGCCAGGGTGCCGAGCTGGTCGGCGTCGAGGGCGGGGCGGTGCATCAGGTCGAGGGTGGCGGGATCCAGGAGCGCCTGGTCCGCGGGGAGGTCGCCCAGGTGGCCGAGCATGAAGCGCGCCATGTCGGTCGCCGTGGCGGAGAGGGCGCCGGCGGGCGCCGCGTTCACGACCTCCACCGGGTACGCCGGCTGCGAGTCGTCGGGGTAGCCCTTCGCCATCCGGGCGGCGAGGTCCTCGGGCAGCGGCTGGGCGAAGGAGGAGGACTCCATGCCCGCGCGGTCGAGCACCCGCTGCTGCACCAGGTCGACGAACGACCGGCCCGCGACGCGCTCGGCGACGTAGCCCGCGAGGCTCGCGCCGTAGTTGGAGTAGGCGGGGGTGGTGCCGGGCACGAAGACCTGGGCGGGCGGATCGGTGCGCATCGCGTCGTCGAGGGACCGCTCGCTGCCGGGCAGCCCGATGAGGCCCGAGATGACCTCCTCGAAGCCGGCCGTGTGCGTGAGGAGGTGCCGCAGGGTGACGGCGCCCTTCGGGGTGTCGAGGTCGAAGTCCAGGTACTGCTGCACGTCGGCGTCGAGGTCGAGCCGGCCCTCCTCCACCAGCTGCATGACCGCCGTGGCGGAGACCACCTTGGAGACGGAGCCGACGCGGAAGAGGGTGCGGTCGGGATCCACCGGCGTGGCGGGCGCGCCCTCCGTGCCGGTGTCGGCGAGGCCGTAGCCGCGGGCGGTGAGCACGCGGCCGTCGGCGACCACGGAGACGGCGGCGCCCGGGATGCCCGTCGTGGCCAGCGCGGAGCCGACGACGCCGTCGAGCCAGGCGTCGACGTCGGCCTGCGTGAGGTCGTGACCGCCGGGCTGGTGCTGCGGCGGGGCCGGGGGCGGCGGATCCGCGGGGGCGGCGCTCGCGGCACCCGCGGCGAGCGGGATCACGAGGGCGAGGGCGAGCGCGCCGACGGTCGCGGCGAGTCGACGCGGACGGCGCGCGCCGCGGGGAGCGCGGGCGCGTCGGCCGTCCGGGGCGGGGCGTGGGGCGGTGGATCGGGGTGTCGTGTCCATGGATCCCACGCTCCCCGGTCGACGCCCGCCGCACAGGGCGCGGGAGTCGGCACCCGGGTTGCGACTCAGGTCGCAGGCGGCGCCGCCGCGGGTGGGCGGGGCCGGGGTCAGGCGGTCAGCGGTCAGCGGTCAGCGGTCAGCGGTCAGCGGTCAGCGGTCAGCGGTCAGATGATCGACGGTCAGGCGTCGGCCACGAGCTCGACCTTCATGCGCTCCCCGTCCTCGAGGAACGCGGCGCGGTGGTCCGGCCCCCCGGCGAACGGGTGGCGGTCGACGTAGAGGTGCGCCCAGCCGTGCTCCGGCGCCGCGACCCAGAGCCGCTCGACGTCGGCGGCGGACCCCGCGTGGAAGGCGAGGTGGCTGAGGCCCGCGCCACGGCGGTCGTGCGGGACGTCCCGCGGAGCGCGGGCGATCACGAGGTACGCGTCGCCGAGGCGCAGCGTGGCGCCGGCGGACCAGCGAGTCTCCTCCGCGTAGCCGAGCTCGCCGAGGAGCCAGCCCCAGGAGGCGAGCGCGGCGTCGAGGTCGCGCACCTGCAGCTCGACGTGGTGCAGGGATCCGCGTGCGGGCGTCACGCGGGGCGCCGGCGCGCGACCGCGTGCTCCGCCAGGAACACGGCGGGCCGGAGGCCCAGCCGCCGGGCGGCCCGGCGCAGGAGGCGCGTCGCCGCCAGGGCGTCGGCGCGGCGCCCCGGGTCGGCCTCCGCGAGGATCCGCGTGGCCCAGTCCAGCGCGGCCGCCGGCGGCTGCCCCGCCGTCGCCGGGGGCCCGCCGTGGAGCGCGTGCAGGCGGACGCGGGGGTCCTCCCGGTCGCCGAGGAGGGCCGCCGCCCAGGTGCTCTGCATGGTCCGTCTCCCGTCGTCACGTCCTCCCCCGACGGTATGGAGGCGGACCCTGCGGCCGCATCCGCCGCACGGGTGAGGCGGCACGGGGGACGGATCGGCACCGCACCCGCGGCGAGCCGGTACGGAGGCCCGCGACGCCGTAGGGTGAGGCCGCCGCCCTGACCCGCAGGGCCGAACGACGCGCCGCCCGACGCCCCCGTCCCGTGCGCGATCTCGTCCTCGACGCACGCGCCGCCGCCCCACCCGGGCCCGACGCGCCGCCCGCGGGACCGGGCACGGCTTCCCGGCCGGACCCGAGCCCGCACCCGCCCCCCCCCGATGCGCGCCCCCGGAGGCCCTCCATCGTCCACGTCCGCACCTACCGCGCCGCCAGCGCCTCGCGGGTTCCCGCCTCGGGCGCCGCCGCCTCCGGTGGCCCCGCCGCCTGCGTCCCCGCCGCCTGCGTCCCCGCCGAGGGCGGTGATCCCGGCCGCTCCGGCCTCCTCGACTTCGCCGTCGTCGCCGACCGCATCGGCCCGCACGCGGTGGCCATCGCCTACGACCACGGCGGATCCGCGCCGCTCGCCCTCGGCCTCGCCGTCGACCGCGCGCAGGCCCGCACCGTGCGCTACGCGCCGCTGGAGCCGGGGACGACGCGGCGCACGACGGTCGTCACCGTGCACCTGCACCGCGGGCCCGGCGTGATCCGCGTGGCGGAAGGGCCGCCGCACGCCCGGCTGCACGTGCACTCGCTCCGCGTCGCCGAGATCGTGCCCGCGCGCGATGCGGCGGCCCCGGGCGCGCATCGCCTGCCGGGCACGCACGACCTGCCGGGGGCGCGTCCCGTCGCGGCGGCGTGAGCCCCGCGCGGGATCGCGCGGTCAGGCGGCCGGGGTCCGGAACAGCACCGGCCGGCCCTCGTGGGCCGCGATGCGGGCGTCGAGCCCCGCGCGGACGGCCGGCCACTCGTCGGCGAGGATCGAGTGGATCGCGGCATCGCGCCAGGTCCCGTCCGCTCGGCGCTGATCGCGACGGCAGACGCCCTCGAAGGTCGCGCCGAGCTTGAGGATGGCCGCGCGCGAGTGCGCGTTCCGGGCATCCGCCTGGAGCTTCACGCGGCCGAAGCCGGAGTCGAACGCGAGGCCGAGGAGGAGCCGCTTGGCCTCCGCGTTCACGACGGTCCCCCAGACGCGCGGGTCGTAGGCGGTCCAGCCGAGGTGCGCGCGCTCGCGGCGCACGTCGAGCTCGGTGAGGCTCGTGGTGCCGACGAGCTCCCCGTCGTGGGGGCCGCCGACGAGGATCACCGCGGTCGGCAGGTCGTCCCAGCGGAAGTAGGTCCCGGCCCAGGCGGCGAAGGCGTCCGCATCGGCGGGGAGGCCGGCTGCGCCGCCGCCGAAGCCGCCGGCGAAGACCGCCGGGTGGCCGATCGCCGCGTGCAGGGCGGGCAGGTGCTCCGGGGTGAGCGGGTCGAGCCGGACGTGGGAGCCGACGAGGGAGGCGGGCGCGGGGACGATGGCGGTCACGGCGCCAGCCTGCCAGACGGCCGGACGGGACCCGCGGAGGTGCGCGGGTCCCGTCCGGGCGCGGAGCCGGTCAGCTGCCGGACGTGGGCGTCGGCGTCGGCGTCGGGGCGGGCGTCGTGGCGGGCTCGCTGCCGGACGTCGATCCCCCGGTCGTGCCGGGTGCGCTCGGCGCCGTCGCGGCGCCCTCCGGACCGTGCGCACCGGGGCCCGCGACGCCGGCGGGGCCGGCGGGCGGGGTGGGCGCCTTCCCGTCCGCGCCGACGGGCGGGGCGAGCGGCGCGCAGCCGTCGGCGGGCGGGGCGGGCGGCGCCGCGGGCGTGCCGTCGGCGTCCGTGGGCGGCGTCGGAGGGGTGGGCGCCGTGCCGTCCTCGGTCGCGGGCGGTGCCGGGACCGTCGCGGACTCGCCGTCCGCGGGCGCGGGCGGGGTGGGAGGAGCGGGGGTCGTGCCGTCCTCGCTCGCCGGCGGCGCCGGAGGGGTGGGCTTCGCGCCGTCCTCGTCCGCGGGCGCGGGCGGGGTCGGGGTCGGCGCCGTCGCGGGTCCGCCGTCCTCGCCGACGGGCGGGGCCGGCAGCGTCGCGGGCGGTGCGGGCGGGGCGCTGCCGTCCGGCAGCGCGGGCGGGGCGGGGCAGGTCGTGGAGGTGCCCGTCGCGGATCCGGCCGCGCCCGAGGAGTCGCCGCCGTCCCCGTCGGCGAAGGCCGCCGAGGAGAGGAGCGCGACGAGGCCGAGGGAGGCGCCGGCGATGCCGACGGCGATGCCCGCGCGGCGCTTCCGGGAGGCGGGCTTCCGCGCGAAGGCGGTGGTCGAGTCGTCCATGGTGTTCCTTCCGTGACCGCCGCGGCTCGGGATGCGCCGTGGTCGGTGTCCCCAGGCTCGGCAGCGGATCTGAAGTCCTGCTTAAGTTCCGCGCCCGGAGCGGACATGCGCCCGGAACCCCCATGCGCGGCTCCTACAGTCGGCACATGCTCCCTCCCGCGCGCGTCCTCGTGGTCGAGGACGACGAGGCCATCCGCGCCGCCGTCGTCTCCACCCTCACCGCCGAGCGGTTCGTCGTGCGCGGCCTCGCGTCGGGCGTGGAGCTGGAGGACGAGGTGCGCGCGTTCCTGCCCGACCTCGTGGTGCTCGACTGGATGCTGCCCGGCCCGAGCGGCATCCAGCTCGCCGAGCGGATCCGTCGCTGGAGCGACGCGAGCGTCATCATGCTCACCGCCCGCGACGCCGTCGAGGACCGCCTGCGCGGCTTCGGCGAGGGCGTCGACGACTACATCGTGAAGCCGTTCGCCCTCGCGGAGCTCGTCGCCCGGGTCGGCGCGGTGCTCCGCCGGCGGGGCCGGCTCGCCAGCGTGGTGGAGATCGGCGACCTGCTGGTGGATCCCGACTCCGGGCTCGCGCAGCGCGACGGCCAGGCGCTCGACCTCACCTCGATCGAGTTCCAGCTGCTCGCCTACCTCGCCGCGCACCGCGGACGCACCCTCTCCAAGACGCAGCTGCTCACGCAGGTGTGGGGCTACGACCACGCCGACCCGAACCTCGTCGAGGTGCACATCAGCGCGCTGCGGAAGAAGATGGAGGCCCGCGGGCCGCGACTCCTCCACACCGTGCGCGGGCTGGGCTACCGGGTGGAGGCGTGAGCGCGGGGCCGCTCCGCACCGGGTCCCTCCGCACGCGCACGGTGCTCGCCGTGCTGGCGCTCCTCGCGGTGCTGCTGGTGGCGCTGTCGCTCACCGTGCAGGCGATCCTCGGGGCCGAGCTGCGGCAGCAGATCCAGGACCGGCTCGCGGACCGTGCCTCCGCCGCCGCCGCGCTCGTGGGCGTGCTCGACGACGAGGACCTCGCCGAGCGGCTGTCGGCGCAGGGCGTGGCCGTGCAGATCACGAGCCCCGACGGCGGCGCCGTGTCGGTCGGACCGGGACGTGATCCCCTGGGCGGCACGCTGCCCGGCCCGCCCGGCGACGGCCCCGGCAGCGCCACGACCCCGGCGCCCGCGCCGGCGACGGGCGACGACGCGGTGACCGTGACCGCCAGCTCGGTCGTCTCCTCGGACCGCGAGATCACGCTCCGCTCGGACCTCAGCGACGGCACGGTGCTCGAGCTGTCCGCGAGCACCGGATCCGTCGACGGCACGCTGGCCTCGCTCCGCGGGATCCTCGCGGGGGCCTCCGCCGTGTTCCTCCTGCTGGCGGCGGTGGCGCTCGTGGTCGTCGTGCGCCGCACGCTCAAGCCGCTCGAGGACATGACGGGCGTCGCCCGCTCCATCGGCCGCGGGGATCGGGGGCGGCGGCTCCGTCCGACGCGCCCCGGCACCGAGCTCGGCCGCACCGCGACTGCCTTCGACGAGATGCTCGACGACCTGGAGCACGCCGAGCACCAGGCGCTCGCGGCCGAGGCGCGGATGCGCGCCTTCGTCGCCGACGCCGCGCACGAGCTGCGCACCCCCGTCGCGGGCATCCGCGCCTCCGCCGACGCGCTCGTCCGCGCGCACCTGTCCGGCGAGGAGCGCGAGCGGCTCTCGGTGCACGTGGTGCGCGAGGCGATCCGGGCGGGCCGCCTCGTCGACGACATGCTCATGATGGCCCGGCTCGACGAGGGCCTGTCCGTCGAGGGCCGGCCCGTGCGGATCCCGCCCGCCGTCGAGGCGGCGGCCGCCCGGCAGCGCGACCGGACGCCCGGCACGCGCGTGGTCGCGGAGGTGCGCGGCGCTCCGCCGGCGGTGCGCGCGGATCCGGACCGGCTGGCGCAGGTGCTCGACAACCTGCTGCAGAACGCGGCCCGCTACGCGGCCGCCGAGGTGCGGGTCGAGGCCGAGGAGCAGGACCCGGACACGGTCCGCATCACGGTCGTCGACGACGGCCGCGGCGTGCCCGACGCCGACCGGGAGCGGATCTTCGACCGCCTCGTGCGCCTCGACGACGGCCGCGACCGCCAGGACGGCGGTGCGGGCCTCGGTCTCCCCATCGCCCGGGCGCTCGCCCGGGCCCAGGGCGGCGACCTGGTGTGCCTGCCCGCGGTCCCGGGCGCGGGGGCGCGCTTCCTGCTGACGCTCCCGGTGGTCGACGCGGGCTGACCCCTTGCGCTCGCCCACCGCATGGTGTTGATTGTCGATGACATCGAAGATCGATAAGGGGAGCGGCATGGCGAGCACGGGCATCATCGAGAGCCGGCCGGTGCGGGAGCGCCCGCGGGCCATGCGGGTCACGCGATTCGCGCTCCTGCTCGTGATGACGTGGACGGTGCTCGCGGACGCGAGCCGTGCCATCACGACGGTCACCGGCCGATACCTGTTCGCGGGCGGAGGCGCCGACCCCGGCCTGCCGCTCTCGGAGCTACCGCAGGTGCGCGACGCCGTCCTCCGAGAGGGCGCGTCGGGGTCGCTGGCCGACGCCGACCTCCTGCTCCGGGTCCTCGGCGCCGTGCCGTCGGTCGTCCACGGCGTGACCGTGGTGCTCGCCGTCGCCTGGCTGCTGCGGGCGCTCCGGGGCATCGCCCAGGGCGAGCCGTTCCACGCGTTCGTCGTCGCGAACTGGCGGCGGCTCGCGATCACGCTGCTCGTCGGCGGCGTCGCGCAGGGGGTGGCCGGCGTGGTCGCCAGCACGTACCTGGCCGCCGGCCTCGGCTTCGGGTTCGGCGGCGGGGGCGCCGTCGGCACGTTCGGCGTCGGCGACCCGGGACGCGAGGGCTTCCTCGGCGTCGACTACGCGACCATCGGCAGCGACCCCGTCGCCTGGCCCGTCGACCTCCTCCTCGCGGGCCTCGTCGCCCTCGCGCTCACGGCCGCGTTCCGCGCGGGCGCGCGCCTCGTCGAGGACGTCGATGGCGTCGTCTGATCCCGGCGCCGGCGACCCCGTCGCCCCGCACCGCATCGCGTGCCACCTCGATGCCGTGCTCGCCGCCCGCGGCATGACGCTCACCGAGCTGTCGGCGCGCACGGGCATCACCATGGCGAACCTGTCGATCCTCAAGAACGACCGGGCGAAGGCCATCCGCTTCACGACCCTCACGCTCATCTGCGACGCGACGGGCGCCACCCCGCAGGAGCTGTTCTCGATCCGGCCGGGCCTACGCTGACGGGATGAGCATCGACGCCCAGGCCCCGCGCACCCTGTCCGACCACCGGCCCCACGACGCGGAGGACCTGACGATCGAGGTGCCGGCCGCACGGCTCTCGGCCGTGCGCGTGCCCGCCCGCACCGGGGATCCGGCCACGGCGCCCGTCGCCCTGCTCGTGCCGGGCTTCACCGGCTCGAAGGAGGACTTCCTCCCGGTCATGGGACCGCTCGCGGACCGCGGCTTCACGGTCGTCGCGTTCTCGCAGCGCGGGCAGTGGGGATCCACCGGTCCCGGCCAGGCCGAGCCGCCCGTCGACTCCTCCGGCTACGAGCTCGAGACCCTCGGTCAGGACGTGCACCACGTGGTCGACGCGCTGGCGGGCCGCGGCGGATCCGGCGGCCGCCACGTCGCCACCGACGCCGCCCCTGCCGCGCCGCTCGGCCCCGTGCACCTGCTCGGCCACAGCTTCGGCGGCGTCGTGGGGCTGCAGGCCGTGATCCGCGACCCCGGCCGCTTCGCCAGCTACACGCACTGGAACTCGGGCCCCCGCAGCCGGGCCGACCGCTCCGAGCAGATCGCCGCGATCCGGGCGGCGGGCAGCGCCGCGCTCTGGCCGCTGTGGTTCCTCCCCGAGCGGCTCGACGGCGACGACCCGGAGGTGGCCTGGTACCGCACGCGCCTGCTCGGCACCGCGTCGGCGCAGCTGCTCGGCGCGCTGGAGATCATGCAGGCGCAGACCGACCGGGTCGACGAGCTGCGGGCCACCGGGCTCCCCGTCCTCGTGTCGCACGGCGACACCGACGACGCGTGGCCGCAGGACTGGCAGCGCGACATGGCGGAGCGCGCGGGCGCCCGCTACGAGGTCGTCGCCGACGCGGGGCACTCGGCCCAGGTCGACCAGCCGCAGGCGAGCGCCGACCTGCTCGCGGGCTTCTGGCGGAGCGCGGTACCGACCGCCTGAGCGGCGTCCGTCAGGACAGTCGGCCGGTGTCCTCCTGGAACCACCGGATCAGCTCGCGGAGCGCCGGCCGGATGGCGTCGTCCGGACGATCGCCCTGCAGGTCGTCGAAGGTGTCGCGGTAGCCGGGGATCCGCTCGGCGACGCGTGCGTCGTACCGCGCGAAGCCCATGGTCCAGTCGGGGAACTGCCGCTCGGCGATCTCCTCCTCCATCAGCGTCGCGATGCGGCCGTGGCGGTCGTCCGCGAGGATCGCGGCCATGCGCTCCCGCACGTCGGCCTCCTCGCCCTCGATCAGCTGGAGGAAGCGCCCCTGCCGGTGGACGAGGAGCCCCGTGAGCCCGTGGGCCTCGTTCGTCGCGCGGCTCTGCGCCATGAGCTGCGCGAGGTCGACGTCGTCGAAGGACGTCTCCGCGGTGCTGGAGTAGACGATGGAGAGCATGGTGTCCTTCCGCGTGCGCGGGATGGCGCGTCGAGGTGCGGGGCCGGGTCCCCGTCGCCCCTCCAGCCTGGCCCGCGCGCCCGTCGTCTGCCAGGACGGGCCGGGATCCGTCGCCCGCCGGATGCCGTCGGCGCACCGCCGCCGATAGCCTCGGCGCATGATCGTCTGGCTGAACGGCACGCACGGGGTCGGCAAGACGACGACGAGCAGGCTCCTGGCGGAGCGGATCCCCGGCAGCCGGGTGCTCGACGCCGAGAAGGTCGGCGAGGTGCTGATGGACATCCGCCCGGGCCTGCCCGCGACCGACGACTTCCAGCACTGGGCGCCGTGGCGTCCCCTCGTGGTCGAGACGGCCCGTCGCGTGCTCGAGTACGCGGGCGGCACGCTCGTGATGCCCATGACCGTGCTCACGGAGGCGTACTGGCGCGAGATCAGCGAGGGCCTCGTCGCCCACGGGATCCCCGTCCGCCACTTCGTGCTGCACGCCGACGCGGACGTGCTCCGCGACCGCATCCAGCACGATCCGGAGCTCGGCCCGTCGGCGTTCCGCTTCTCGCGGATGGAGCCCTACGCGGTGGCCGCGCGCACCTGGCTGCACGCCGAGGCGGAGGTCGTCGACACGTCGCGCATCACGCCGGAGCGGGCGGCGGACCTCATCGCGACCGCGATGCTGGAGGGCACATCGCGCGGGCGGGCCGAGTCGCCGCTGGACGCCCCTACATCCCGGGGCGCAGCCCTACCGGTCGCGGGATGACGAGTCCCGTGTCGACCACCTCGCGGTCCCCCAGGGGAGCCGACAGAGCCACCGTGGACGGCGTGGCCGGGTTCCCCTGGCACGTCGCGCCCTCGTGGCGCGGCCGGACGGCGAAGGCCACCTCGACCCGGTCGCCGGTCTCCTCGAGGGAGACGAGCTGGACGCGGCCGGCCGCGTCCTCCCCGGAGTTGCAGGCGGATTCGGTGACGAGGAACGTGAGCCGATCCGCCGAGGGATCCGGCTCCACCTCGAAGGCGATCATGGGCGGGTCGAGCTCCGCGTAGTCCAGCCGGAGCGCGCACGGCGACGCGGACCACACCGTCCACGCGGGCTCCTCGCCCGGCTGTCCGACGTGCTTCGCCGCGAGGTACTCGTGGTCCGGTGGGATCTCGCCGTTGCCCAGGTCGTACGGCTCGGTGACCGCGCGCATGATCTCGATGTCGGTGGCGGAGGACGCGAGCACGAACCAGCCGTCCTCCGGCGGGAAGCCGGGGTGGCCCTCCCAGCCCCGCGTGGCCTCGGCGAGCGCGGCGGCGCCCTCCTCGCCCAGGCTGCTGAGCGGCTCCCGCTCCGCGAACGCCGCGGGATCGACCGGGCGGATGTTGCAGTCGTAGCCGGTCACCTCGACGGGCGTCGGCACCGCCACGGGATCGCCGCCCGATGACGACGATGCGGGAGGATCCCCGGCGGCGAGGGTCCCCGCCGGGTCGGCGGCCGGCGCGCAGCCCGCGAGGAGGAGGACCGCCGCGAGGGCGGCGGGGACGAGCGGTGAGCGGCGCATGCGGATCCCTCGGTCGGATGCCCTCAGCGTGGCGCTCCCCGAGGGGATCCGCCACCCCGCGTCGCGGGGGCAGCCTCCGTCACGCCCGGTCGTGCAGCGTCACGTGGTAGCCGTCGAGGTCCGCGAAGGCGAACGTGCGGCCGAAGGGCCCGTCGAGGGGCGCGGTGACGATGCGGTGGCCGTCGGCGGCGAGCCGGTCGTGGATCTCCTGCACGTCCGTGGCGTGCAGCCAGATCGCGGCCCCGATGCCGGGCTGCGGGACCGCGTCGAGGTCGGTGCCGGGGATCACGTCGCGGAGCGCGAACGCGATGGGAGCGGTCCGGAAGACGACGGCGTGCGGGGGTCCGTCGGGCGAGCGGACGAGGCCCAGGTAGCGCTCGTAGAACGCCTGGGCGGCGTCGAGGTCGCGGACCTGGAGCGAGATGAAGTCGGGGCCGGTGGCGGGCATGGTGTCTCCTCGGTTGCATGTCAGAAGCCTGACATGGAGGAGCGTATGTCAGAATGCTGACATGACGCAAGGCGACGACGGCATCGACCTCCCGACCTCGCTCGGCTACCTGCTGAAGGAGGCGTCGAGCGCGTTGCGGCAGGCCATGGAGGAGGCGCTGCGGCCCCTCGGCATGACCATCACGCACTACTCGTGCCTCGAGCTCCTGGCCCAGCGGCCCGGATCCTCGAACTCCGACCTCGCCCGCGGCGCCTTCGTGACGCGCCAGTCGATGAACGTGCTGCTGCAGACCCTCGAGCGCGACGGGATCGTCACCCGTCCCGCGGAGGAGGCGGTCGGCCGGGTGCAGCCCACGCGCCTCACCACGGCCGGCCGGAGCCAGCTGGCGGCGGCGTCCGCCGCCGTGCGCGCGGTCGAGCTGCGCATGCTCGACGGCCTCTCGGTGCGCGACCGCGACGAGGCCACGCGCATCCTCCGCGGCATGGTGCGCGCGCTGCGGGCGCACGGCGCGTGACCGCCTAGCGGGTCACCGCTCGACGACGAGCCGCCGCAGCTCCGCCGACGACACGTAGCCGAAGCGGTGCAGCTCGCGCCACGCGGCCACGTACTGCTCCTGCCCCATGTCGAGATCCGCCTGGAGCCGCTCGCGGTTCGTCGTGCGCGCGTCCGCGCGGCTGAGGAACCGCGCGAGGTCCGCCGCATCGGTGCCGAGGCGGGCGTCGTCGGCCCAGCCGTCGTGGATCAGGGTCAGGCCTCGAGGAGGTCGTGCAGCACGACGACCTGCTCGCGCTCCGGGCCCACGCCCACGGCGGAGATGCGGGCGCCGCTCATGCGCTCGATCGCCATCACGTAGTCCTGCGCGTTCCTCGGGAGGTCCTCGAAGCGGCGGCAGCCCGTGATGTCCTCCTGCCAGCCCGGGAGCTCCTCGTAGATCGGGGTCGCGTGGTGGAAGTCGGACTGCGAGACGGGCACCTCGTCGTGGCGCACGCCGTCGACGTCGTAGGCGACGCAGACGGGGATGGTCGCGAGGCCCGAGAGCACGTCGAGCTTGGTGAGCACGAAGTCGGTGACGCCGTTGATGCGGGCCGTGTAGCGCGCGATGGGCGCGTCGTACCAGCCGCAGCGGCGCGGGCGGCCGGTGGTGGTGCCGAACTCGAAGCCCTTCGCGCGCAGGTACTCGCCCGACTCGTCGTGCAGCTCCGTGGGGAACGGGCCGGCGCCGACGCGCGTCGTGTACGCCTTGACGACCGCGATGATCCGCTCGAGCCGGTTCGGCGCGACGCCGGAGCCCGTGGCCGCGCCGCCGGACGTGGCGCTCGAGGACGTGACGAACGGGTACGTGCCGTGGTCGATGTCGAGCATGGTGGCCTGACCGGCCTCGAACAGCACCGTCTTGCCCGCGTCGAGCGCCGCGTTCAGCTCGAGCGACGCGTCGCACACCATGGGGCGCAGGCGCTCCACGTAGGAGAGCAGGCTCTCGACGATCTCCTCCGCCGAGATGGCGCGGCGGTTGTAGATCTTCACGAGCATGTGGTTCTTCGCGTCGAGGGCCGCCTCCACCTTCTGGCGCAGGATGTTCTCGTCGAAGAGGTCCTGGATCCGGATGCCGACGCGGTTGATCTTGTCCGCGTACGTGGGGCCGATGCCGCGGCCCGTGGTGCCGATCTGGCGCTTGCCGAGGAAGCGCTCCGTCACCTTGTCGATGGTGCGGTGGTAGTGCGTGATGATGTGCGCGTTCGCGCTCACGCGGAGCTTCGAGACGTCGACGCCGCGGGCGGCGAGCGCGTCGAGCTCGTGGAAGAGCACCTCGATGTCGACCACGACGCCGTTGCCGATGACGGGCACGACGCCGGGCGTGAGGATGCCGGACGGCAGCAGGTGCAGCGCGTACTTCTCGTCGCCGACGACGACCGTGTGGCCGGCGTTGTTGCCGCCGTTGAACTTCACGACGTAGTCGACGCGGCTGCCGAGGAGGTCGGTCGCGCGTCCCTTGCCCTCGTCACCCCACTGGGCTCCGATGATCACTACTGCGGGCATGGCTCACTCCTCGTCGGGGCGGGTCGGTCGGGTCGGGGTCGGTGGCGTGCGGTGGAGCGGGTGCGGGTTCGGGGGATCCGGCGACGCCGGGTCAGTCCTGGCCGCGGATGACGATGGCCTCCGTGGGCGGCAGGGCCCCCGCGGTCGCGGCCTCGATGTGGCCGGCGGCGGTCGGATCCGCGTCGCGCAGGAAGGCGGTGAGGCGGGAGACCTCGTCCTCCTCGCCGATGGCGGCGGCCGCGCGGCGCAGCGCGTACAGGGAGCGGAGGACGCCGCGGTTCGGCTCGTGGCTCCACGGCACGGGGCCCTGGCCCTTCCAGCCGGACCTCCGCAGCGCGTCGAGCCCACGGTGGTAGCCGACGCGCGCGAACGCGTACGAGGCGATGCGGTCGCCCTGGATGAAGGCCGTGTCCGCGAGCAGCGCCCACACGAGGGACGACTGCGGGTGGTCGGCGGCGATCGCGCCGAGCGTGTCGTGGTCGCCGTCGGCGTTCGCGATGCGCGCCGCCACCTCGGGCTCGTCGGCCAGGCGCGTCTCGGGGACGCCGAGCAGGTTCTCTCCAGTCACACTCGATCCTACCGCGAGGGCCCGGCGGGTCCCGAGGCGGCGCGGTCGCGGCCGGGCGGGCCGTGTCGGAGCCCTCCGGTAGCGTGACGGGCACCGCCGCCCGCCCACGGAAGGACCCGCGTGCGCATCCTCCACACGAGCGACTGGCACCTCGGGCGCACCCTGCACGGCGAGGACCTGCACGCGCACCACGCCGCGTTCCTCGACCACCTCGTGGAGGTCGTGCGCGAGCGCGCGGTCGACGTGGTGCTCGTCGCCGGCGACGTCTACGACCGCGCGGTGCCCGGCGTGCCGACGGTGCGGCTGCTCTCCGACGCGCTCGGGCGGCTGAGCGCGCTCGCGACCGTCGTCGTCACGCCCGGCAACCACGACTCGGCGGCGCGCCTCGGGTTCGCGTCGGCGCTGCTGCGCGACGGGCTGCGGATCCTCGCGTCGGCGGAGGCGCTCGACGAGCCCGTCGTCATCGACGACGCGCACGGGCCGGTCGCCTTCTACGGGCTGCCCTACCTCGACCCGGACGCGGTGCGCGCGTCGCTCGCTCCCGCCGGGTCCCCTCCCCTGCCGCGCTCGCACGAGGCCGTGCTGGGCGCCGCCATGGACCGCGTGCGCGCCGACGCCGCCGGCCGGCCCGACGCCCGCGTCGTCGTGGTCGCGCACGCGTTCGTCACCGGCGCGGAGCCCAGCGAGAGCGAGCGCGACATCCGCGTCGGCGGCTTCGACCAGGTGCCCGCCGCGGCGTTCGCGGGGGCCGACTACGTGGCGCTCGGGCACCTGCACGGGGCGCAGGAGGTGCGGGCGGCGGGCGCGGGGGTCGGGGCACCGCCCATCGGCGCCCCGCGCATCCGGGCCCCGCGCATCCGATACTCCGGCTCGCCGCTCGCGTTCTCGTTCGGGGAGCGGCTGCAGCGGAAGTCGAGCGCGCTCGTGGAGCTGGCGGCGGACGGCTCCACCGCGGTGGAGCTGATCCCGGCGCCCGTGCCGCGGCGGCTCGCGGAGGTGACGGGGACGCTCGCCGAGATCACCGACGGGCGGCACGCCGACCTCGCCGACGCCTGGCTGCGCGTGCACGTCACCGACCCCGTGCACCCGGCCCACCTCGTGGCGCGGGTGCGGGAGGCGCTGCCCCACGCGCTCGTCGTGCTGCACGAGCCCGAGGGGCGCGTCGAGGGCGTGCGGTCCCGCGTGGTCGACGCGACGACGGATCCGCTCGAGGTCGCCGCCGACTTCGTGGAGTACGCGACCGGCGCGGCGCCCACCGAGCCCGAGCTGCTCGTGCTGCGCCAGGCCTACGAGGACGCCCTCGCCGCGGATGGGAGCGCCTGATGGACCTGCACCGCCTCACCCTTCAGGCCATCGGGCCCTTCGCCGGGGAGCACGTCATCGACCTCGCCGAGCTCGGGCGGTCGGGGCTCTTCCTGCTGGAGGGGCCCACCGGATCCGGCAAGTCGACGCTCATCGACGCCGTCGTGTTCGCGCTGTACGGGTCGCTCGCGAGCGACGGATCCAGCCGCGACCGCCTGCACAGCCACCACGCGGCGGCCGGGGTGGAGCCGTACGTGGAGCTCGTCTTCGAGACGGCCGCGGGCATCCACCGGGTGCGCCGGAGCCCGCAGCACCAGCGCCCGAAGGCGCGCGGCACGGGCACCACGAGCCAGAACGCGTCCGCGACCCTCCTGCGGCTCTCGTCACCGGACGCGGACGCCGGCGAGGTGCTCGGCACCAGCACGCAGGAGGTGGGCACCGAGATCGCGCGCATCGTCGGGCTGACGCGCGCGCAGTTCGTGCAGACCGTCGTGCTGCCGCAGGGCGAGTTCGCGGAGTTCCTGCGCTCGACCGGCGAGCAGCGGCGCCTCGTGCTGCAGTCGCTGTTCGGCACGGCCGTCTACGACGCGACCGCGAAGCGGCTCGCCGAGATGCGGACGGCCGCGAAGCAGCGCACCGACGCGGCCGACGCGAGGGTCGCCGAGGCGGTCACGGGCCTCCGCGAGGCGACGCGCGTGGATGCGCTGGACGTGGCCGACGCACCCGACGTCGTGCGCGTGCTCGCCGAGGCCGCGGACGCGGCGGACGACGCGCGGGCCGAGGACGAGCACGTCCGCCGGGACGCGGCCGCCGCGCTCGCCGACGCCGAGCGCGTGACCCGGGCTCTGGCCCGGCGGCGGGCGCTCATCGTCCGCGAGGAGGCCGTGCGGGACGCCGCCGAGGAGGTCGCCGGCCTGTCCCGGCGGGTGGAGGAGGCCCGGCGGGCCGCCGCGGTCGTCGGCCCGCTGGCCGCCCGCGACCGGGCGGAGGCGGCGCGCGTCGCCGCGGAGGACGCCGACGACGCGGCGCGCGCGGCCTGCCGTGCGGCGCGGCCGGAGCTCGCGGACGCGACCGCCGCGGCGCTGGCCGCCCGGCGCGACGCGCTGGTGGCCGAGCTGGCCACGCTCGCCGACGCCGAGGCGCGCGAGCGCGCCCTGCCCGGCCGGCGTGACGACGTGCGGGCCGCCGAGGAGCAGGTGGCGGCGCGGGAGGCGGTCGCGGACACCGCGGAGGCCGAGCTCGCGGAGCGGCCCGCCGGACGGATCCCGCTGCTGGAGGCCCGCGAGCGCGCGGCGGCCGCAGCGGGCGGCGTTGAGGCGGCGCGCACCGAGCTCGCCGAGGCGGAGGCGACGAGGCGCCGCGTCGCCGAGCTCGCGGGGCTGGAGGCGCGGGTCGTCGCGGCCCGCGGCACCGTCGACGACCGCTCGGCGGCGGCGATGTCGGCCGTGCGGCACGAGGCCGAGCTGCGGGAGCGGAAGATCCGGGGGCTGGCGGGCGAGCTGGCGCGCGAGCTCGCCGACGGGATGCCGTGCCCGGTGTGCGGCGCCGTCGACCACCCCCGCCCCGCGCCGAGCGCGCCGGGGCACCCCGACGACCAGGAGATCGAGGCCGCGGCCGATGCCCGCGCCGCCGCCGAGCGGGCGCAGGGCGAGGCGGTCGCCGCGCTCTCCGGCGCGAGCGCCCGGCACGAGGTCGCCGCGTCCGCGCTCGACGGCGTGACGGCGGCGTCCGCCGACGCCGAGGTCGCCGCCCGCGCGGTCCGGCTCGCGGAGGCCGAGGCCGCCGGTGGCGCGCTGCGATCCGCGGAGGCCGCGCTGGCCGCCCACGACACGGCGACCGAGCGGATCCGCACGCGCCGCGACGACGCCCGCGCCGCGCTCTCGGGCCTCCGCGAGCGCGTGATCCGCGCCCGCGAGCTGTGCGCCGACGACGAGGAGGCCGTGCGCGCGGTGCTCGCCGCCCGTCCCGCCGACCCCGAGCGCGACCCCGGGGACGTGCGACCCCGCGTCGCCGCCCTCGTCGCCGACCGCGCCGAGGAGCGCGCCCTCGTGGAGCGCCTGGTCGCCCTCGCCGCGACGCGCGAGCGCACGGCGTCCGAGGCCGCGTCGCGCGCCGACGAGCTCGCCCGCGCGCTCGTCGACCAGTCCATCGCCACCGAGGAGGCCGCACGCGCCGCCGCCCTGCCGGTGCCGGAGCTGCAGGCCCTCGCCCAGCGGGTCGCCGCGCACGAGCGCGAGCAGGCCGTCGTCGCGGAGGGCCTGGTGGATCCCGAGGTCGCGGCGCTCACGGGCGCCGAGGACGCGGATCCGGACGCCGCCCGCGAAGCCCTCGACGCCGCCCAGGCCGCGGCGCGCACCAGCGCCGAGCGGGCCGCGCGCGCCCGCGACCGGGCCGACCGTGGCGCGTCCGCCCTCGCCCGGCACGAGGAGGCCCGACGGGAGAGCGCCCGCGCGGGCGACCGGGCGCGCGCCGCGATCCGCATGGCCGAGATCGCCAACGCCGTCACGCCGGAGAACTCGCGCGGCGTCACCCTCGGCACCTACGTGCTGCTGCGCCGGTTCGAGGACGTGGTGCAGGCCGCCAACGCACGGCTGCGGGTCATGTCGAGCGGGCGCTACGAGCTCGAGGTCAGCGAGGAGCGGGAGGCGACCAGCCGGTCCCGGAAGACGGGGCTGGCCCTGCAGATCCGCGACCACGTCGTCGACCGCGTGCGCGAGCCCGCGAGCTTCTCCGGCGGCGAGACCTTCTACGCGTCGCTCAGCCTGGCGCTGGGCCTCGCCGACGTGGTGCAGGCGGAGGCGGGAGGGCTGCAGCTCGGCACGCTCTTCGTCGACGAGGGGTTCGGCACGCTCGACCCGGAGACGCTCGACGCGGTCATGTCCGAGCTCGGGCGGCTGTCCTCCGGCGGCCGCACGGTCGGCATCGTCAGCCATGTGGAGGAGCTGAAGCAGCGGGTGGCCGACCGGATCGAGGTGCGCCGGCGTCCGGACGGGTCGTCGACGCTCACGTCCACGGTCTCCGACCCCGCGTGACGCGCCCCGCGGGTCAGCTGAAGGGGTCGCGCCGCTTCGCCGCGAGGTGGCGCCGCCAGTAGAACGCCGCCGCGCCGCCGAGGCCCGCCGCCAGCACGAGGGCCACGACGCCCACGATGCCGAGGCCGCCCCCGGTCTGCGCGGTGACGACGCCGAGCGCCACCATCACGAGGCACGAGCGCAGCAGGATGAAGGCCAGGGACCGGTCGCTCGTCATGCGGCGCCTCTCGGGTGATCGGGTGCGCGCGGGCGGTGCGCGGGGACGAGCCTAGGCGCCCCGGCCGTGCGGATCCGGTGCGCGCCCGGCACGTCGCCCGGGCGCCCGCCGCACGCGCGGTGGCCGGGCGACGCAAGCGATCGGGGGACGCCGTTTCGCTCAGTGGATATCCGCTGAGCGACGACCCGCTCTCCCGCGGGGCCGCGCCGAAGCACCCGCAGCCCCGGGGATCCCCGGAGGCGCCCTGCCGCGGGACCACCATGCATGATGAGCGGGAGGGCGGAGACGATCGACGCCGGAGACCGCAGGGACCATGACGACAACGCTGACCCCCATCGGAACGAGGGATCCCTCGCGCCGACCGCGCACGCCGCACGCCGACACCGCCGCGTCCGACGCCGCATCCCTCGTGGATCCGACCGTCGCCGGCACCGCCTCCCTCGGCACCGGGCCGCTCTCGGTCGTCGCCGCCGCCGGCACGGCGATCCTGGGGATGGACGCGGACGACGCGCACCCGACCACGGCATCCGCGACGATCACCGCCCCGGCGGCCCCGGCCGCCCCGGCGGCCCCGGCCGACGCGCTCGCGGCCCCCGACGCCGCGCCGTCCGACGCCCCGGTCGAGCCCTTCCTCCGCGCGGTCATGGCGGGGTCCGACATCGACGAGGCCACCGCGAGCTTCGGCGCCGTGCTCGAGGGGATCCGCTTCGCCCCCGACCGTCGCACCGGCACCTTCTCCTACCGCTACGCCATCCTCGGCGGCGACCGCGTCACCCTGCGCACCTCGCGCATCACGGGCACGCAGTGGGCCGAGAGCCCCCAGCGCCCGGAGCACGTCGTCACCTGGTTCCTCGAGGGCAGGATCACGGTCGACCGTGGATCGCGCTCCGTCTCCTCCCAGGGGCAGCTCCCCTTCCTCTTCCCCACCGGACGCCCGTTCCAGTACCAGGCGAGCGCCACCCGCCAGAACTGCGTGCACCTCGACGCGGGCTTCCTCGAGCAGACCGCGACGGAGTTCCACCACGGCCCGGCCCGCCCGCTCCTCTTCGAGCACCGCAGCGTTCCGAGCATCGAGACCGCGGCCGTGTGGCGCCGGGCCGTCGCCGCCGCGGCGCCCGTCATCACCGACCCCGACGCCTCCCCGCTGATGCGCCTCGAGGCCGACCTCTCCCTCGCCCGCGCGACGCTGCGCCTGTTCCCGTGGGACGACGTGGAGCTGCCCGACGAGCTCCGGGCGCCGCGCATGGCCCACATCCGCGTGGCCGTGGAGTACCTGCACCACAACGCGCACCTCCCCATCACGCCCGCCGAGGCCGCGGCCGCCGCCGGCATCTCCACGCGCGTGCTCCAGCTGGCGCTGCGCCGCCACCACGGCCAGACCCCCACCGAGTACCTCCGCGGGATCCGCCTGCGCCGGGTGCGCGCGCAGCTCCGGGACGCGACCCCCACCACCACGACGGTCCGCAGCGTCGCCGAGGAGTGGGGCTTCGCCCACCTCGGCCGGTTCGCCGCCTCCTACTCGCAGGCCTTCGGCGAGCTGCCCAGCGAGACGCTGCGGCGCTGATCGCGCGCTCCCGTCGCTAGGGTCGGCACGATGACCGAGGCGATGGAGCGGAGACGGGGACGGGGCGCGCTGATCGCGGTGCTCGTCGTCGTGGCCGTGGTCGCGGCCCTCTACCTCCTGCGGCTCGGCGCCCTGGCGGTCTCCGCCACCGAGGGCGACGTCCCGGCGGTGTCGGCCATCCCGCTCCCGGAGGGCAGCACGGTGGTCGAGCGCCGCGAGGAGTGCGCATCCGGCGGATGCTGGATGACCGTCTCGGTGCTCCCGCCCGCCGGCACCACCCCGGGCGAGCTCGCGGCCGAGCTGGGCGCGACGCCCCAGGCCCGCCTCCCCGGCATGCCGTGGGACCCGCGCACCGTCTCGCTCCGGGCCGAGGTCCGGGCGGAGCTCCTCGTGATCCAGGCCGACCTGTGGTCGCAGGAGGACGTGCCGTGACGCGCCCCGGCTGCGCGCCCGGGCACCGGCGCTGGGAGCGCGCTGCATAACTTGCACAGCGGTGTGCAGGATCACTAGCCTGGGTCCATGACCTCCCTCGCCTCCGCACGCGCGCCCCGCAAGGACGCCGCGAGCAACCGCCAGGCCCTCGTCGACGCGGCGGTCGTCGCGCTCGACCGCGACCCCGACGCCTCGCTCGAGACCATCGCCGCCGCCGCCGGCCTCAGCCGCCGCGCCGTCTACGGCCACTTCGCCACGCGCGACGACCTCGTCCGCGAGGTGCTGCAGCGCGGCGCCCGGCGCATCGTCGAGTCGCTGGCGGGCATCGCCCACCCCGACAGCCGCATCCACGTCGCGCTCATCGGCGCCCGCCTGTGGGCGGAGGTCGAGCAGGTGCGCGTCATGGCGCGGGTCGCCGTGCGCGGGCCCCTCGCCCGCGAGGTCGCCGCCGAGCTCGCGCCCCTGCGCGCCGAGCTGCAGCGCGTCGTCGAGCGCGGCATCGCCGCGGGCGAGCTGCGCGGCGACATCCCCGCCCCCACGCTCGCGCGGCTCGTCGAGGGCGGCGCGCTCGCCGTGCTCGACGAGGCCACCCGCAGCGACATCGGCCGCGCCGAGGGGCACGCCCTCGTGATCCTCACCTCGCTCGCCCTGTGCGGCCTCGACTGGCGCGCCGCCGGGGACCTCATCGCCGCCACCCCCGAGCTCCGCGAGGCCCCGCCGCGCGTCGCCGCCGTCCCCCGGATCGAGGCGGCCCGGTGATCGTCACCCTCACGGACGCCCGCGTCGGCGACGGCCCCGCGCCCGCCCTCCCCGCGATCTCGCTGTCCTACGGCGGCCCGGCCCCCGTGGTCGCGGTCGCCGAGACGGAGCTGCGGCCGACGGTGCTGTCGCTCGTCGCGTCGGGCCGCATGCGGATCGACGGCGGCACCCTCGCCCTCGACGAGGACGGATCCGCGGGCGTCGCCGCGCGCATCGCCGAGCGGGTCGCGCTCGTCGACACCCCGCGGATCAACGAGCCCGCCGACGACGTGACCCTCCGCGCGGTCGTCGCCGAGGAGCTCGCCCTCGCCGGCCACCGCTCCGGGCGGCACGAGGTGGGCGTCATCCTCGACGACCAGCAGCTCGCCGACCTCGCCCGGGCGCCGTTCTCCGCGGTCCCCGCGGTCGCCCGCATCCGCCTGCTCACGACGCTCGCGGCCTCCCGCGCCGGCGTCGAGGCCGTCGTCGTCACGTCGCCCGAGCGGCACGGCGGCGCGGTCGCCGAGTGGATGCGGGTCCTCCGCGACCTCGCCCGCTCCGGCACCGGCGTCCTCGTCGTCACGAGCGAGGCCGCCGCCGAGGCGATCGCCGCGCTGCCCGCGGACGACGCCCCCGACCCCTCCCCCACCCCCTCGATCGACGGAAGCCCGACCCGATGAGACTCCTCCCCCTGGTGCGCGCCGAGCTGACGCGCCTCACCGCCACCACCATGTCCAAGGTCGCGCTGGTCGCGCTCGTGCTGGTGCCCGTCCTCTACGGCGGCCTGTACCTCTGGGCGAACCAGGACCCCTACAGCAGCCTCGACGAGGTGCCCGCCGCGCTCGTCATGGCCGACCAGGGCACCACCGTCGACGGGGAGGCGGTCGACTACGGCACGGACGTCGCGTCGGACGTCCTCGACGACGCCTCCTTCGACTGGCACGAGGTCTCCTCCGCCGAGGCGCGCACGGGCCTCGAGGACGGCACCTACGACTTCACGCTGACGATCCCGGCCGGGTTCTCCGCCGCGCTCGCGTCGTCCTCCGGGACGGACCCCCAGCAGGCCCGCGTGATCATGGCCACCGACGACGCGAACAGCTACCTCGCCACGACCATCGCCCAGCAGGCCGGTGCGCGGATCACGAAGTCCGTCGCCGCGCGCGTCGGCACGGAGGCCGCGGGCAAGCTGCTGCTGGGCCTCGCCGACGTGCGCTCGAGCCTCGGCGACGCCGCGTCCGGCGCGCAGCAGCTCGTCGACGGCACCGCCAGCGCGCGCACGGGCGCCGACGGCCTGGCGGACGGGAACGCGCAGCTGGCCACGGGCGCCGACACCCTCTCCTCCGGCCTCGCGCAGCTCCGCACGGGCACCGCCCAGCTGCCCGCGCAGACGCAGCAGCTCGCCACCGGCGCCGACCAGGTCGCGAGCGGCGCGGACGCGCTCTCCTCCGGGGCGGCCGAGCTCTCCACGGGTGCCGCCGCGCTCACCCCGGGCGCGCAGCAGGTCGCCACCGGCGCCCGCCAGGTCGCCGACGGGAACGCGCGGATCGCGGCGCTCGGATCCACCGCCTCCGCCGGCGCCGACGACCTCGCCGCCGAGGTGCCCGCCATCCGCGCCGACATCGTCGCCCGCATGACGGCCGCGGGGATCCCGCAGGCCGAGATCGACCAGGCCCTCGCCCGGCTCGACGGGCTGGGGAAGGGCATCACGGACGCGGCCGCGAAGACGGACGGCCTGAGCGCCCAGCTGACGACCCTGGCCACGGGCAGCGAGCAGGTCGCCCAGGGCAGCGCCCAGGTGGCCGACGCCGCCGGGCAGCTGCAGAGCGGCTCCGCGACCCTCGCCCAGGGCGCGGGCACGCTCGCGACCGGCAGCCGCCAGGTCGCGGACGGCGCCGACGCGCTGGCCGGGGCGTCGCCCGCGCTCGCGTCGGGGATCGCGCAGGCCGCGGACGGTAGCGCGAGCCTCGCGACCGGCGCGCACTCCGCGTCCGACGGCGCGACGGACCTCGCCTCCGGCCTCGGCACCCTGCAGGACGGCGCGACGCGCCTCCGCGACGGCCTCGACTCGGGGCTCGACCGGATCCCCGCCTCCACCGACGCGCAGCGCAACGCGCAGGCCGACACCATCGGCGACCCGGTGGCGCTCCGCCAGGACGCCGTGACGAAGGCCGGCGTGTACGGCGCGGGGCTCGCGCCGTTCTTCATCAGCCTCGCCGCGTGGATCGGGATCTACGCGCTGTTCCTCATCGTCAAGCCGCTGTCCCGGCGCGCGATCACGGCCCGGAAGGCTCCTCTGCGGATCACGCTCGCGGGCTGGCTCACCCCGGCGCTCCTCGGGATCGTGCAGATGGCGGGCCTGTACGCGATCGTCGCGGGGGCGCTCGGCTTCCGCGTCGCGCACCCGCTCGCCATGTACGGGACGATGGCGCTCGCGTCGATCACGTTCGCGGCGATCATCCTCGCGCTCAACGTGCTGCTGGGGAGCGTCGGCCAGTTCCTCGGGCTCGTGCTCATGGTCGTGCAGCTCGTGACCGCCGGCGGCACGTTCCCCTGGCAGACCCTCCCGGCGCCGCTCGCCGCGCTGCACCACGTGCTGCCCATGAGCTACGCGGTGGATGCGCTCCGCCAGCTCATGTACGGCGGCGACCTCGGGGCGGCTGCTCGGGACGCGGGCGTGCTCGCGCTGTGGCTCGTCGGCGGGCTCGCGGTGGCGCTGGCCGGCGCCATCCGCATCACGTCGCACCGGACGCTGCGGGACCTCCGGCCGTCGCTGATCGGGTGATCGGCGGCGGGAGCGCGGCGGCGGCGTCGTCCTAGCGGTCGCCGCCGCGCCGCCCGACGCGCAGCCCCGCCCAGAACGCGAGGAGGACCAGCCCCGCGGCGAGCACCCCGGCGGCGACGAGCGTCCCGGTCGCGAGGATGTGGACGCCCGGGGTCGTGAAGGTCTCGCCCGACAGCGGTGCGTAGGCGAAGAACCCGAGCGACACGGGCTGCATGAGCGATCCGACGAGTGCGAGCACCCCGCCCACCACGGCGAACGCCGCGACGACGAGCAGCGCGGTCCTGCCGCGGGCGCCGCTCACGCGAGCCGCTCCAGCGGGTTCTCCGCGAGCTTCCGCTCGAGCCCGCCGTCGATCAGGCGGCGGGCGGCCGTGTCGGGCTTCCGCTCCGCCTGGTCGCGCACGCACGCGCCGAACTCCGCGGCGAGCGCGCCCCGCGGGTGGGCGGCGAGCACCTCCCGCAGATACTCCTCGGGCAGCGCGTCGGGGCGGGCGCCGGAGATGTCGAGGCCGGTGGCGACCTCGAGCAGGTGCCCCTCGACGTCGAGCTCCGGATCCACGGACGGCCAGTTGTGCCGCACGATCGCGTCGAGCACCCGCTGCCGGCGCGCGGCCGGCCAGCCGGCGCCCGCGGTGAGCGCGACGCCCACGTGGCCGCCGGCGTGCTCGTAGGAGATCGCGTGGGCGTCGAACGCCGTCACCGTGCCCATGTCGTGCAGCACTGCGGAGACGTAGAGGATCTCGTGGTCGACCCCCGTCAGCCCGTCGACGACCGCGAAGGCCTCCGCCCACAGCCACGAGCGGATCCCGTGGGCCGTGATCGCGGCGGACTGGTACTCGGTCGCGAGCTCGAGGGCGCCGCGGGCGGCGGCGGTGTCGGGCACGGGGAAGTCGGCGATGCGCATGGCCCATGCTGGCACGCGCGCTGCGCCGGATCCGCACCCGGACCGGCGCGCGTCCGTCCCTAGGCTGGGCGGATGGACCCCTCCCGCCGCGTCCGCGCCCTGCGCACCGCCGCGGTCGCGGCGCTCGTGGTCGCCGCGTGCGCGGTGCCCGTGGCGTTCCTGCCGCTGTGGGGATCCGCGGGCGGCCGCCTCGTGCCGCTGGCGCTCATCCCCGGAGGCGGAGGGGTCGCCGTCGCCCTCGCGGTGCGGCTGCTCACCGGAGCCGCCCGGCACGACGCGCGACCCGCGCGTGCGGACGTCGCGCTGCTCGTGCTCGGCGCCTCCGTGGCGCTCCTCGGGCTCCCCGCGCTGCTCGGGACCGTGGTGCTCGTCGCGGGGCCCTGAGCCGAGTCCGCCCACCGGGCCGCTCGCCGGACCTGTCGGTCGCCGGGCCGGCTGGTCACCGGGCCGGCCGGGCGCTAGGCCGGCCGCGGGCGCGTCACGAACGCGAGGCGGACGTGGGCGAGCTCGGCCCGCGCGACGACCGCGGTGAGGATCCGATCGCCGACGCGGGCGCCGACCGCGACGACGTCCGGGTCGTCCGCGAGCCGCAGTCCGTCGACGAGGACGCCGTCGACCTCGATGGACGCCGGCTCGAGGCCGTCGGGACCCGGTGGGGACGACACGACGGGCGGGAACGTCCCGTCCGTGCGCCCGGCGCGGAAGCCGTTCACCACGATGTGCGCGGCGTGGTCGAGCAGCGCCCCGGGGAGGACGGGCACGTGCACCCCCGCGTCGGCGGGGTGCACGGGCGTCGTGCGGACCGCCTCCCACAGCGTCGCCCAGCGCATCCGCTGCCGGACCTCCTCGAAGGCGGGCGGGAGCGGATGCGGCAGGGGCGCGTCGAGCGCCGCCGTCTCCGCCTCGGTGAGGGTCCCGCGGTTGCGGGGGTCGTCGCGGTCGGCCGGCTCCCGCCACAGCGTGTACACGAGGCTCGCCTCCACGAGCACCTCCGGGCGCCCGTCGGGGATCTGCGTGCCGGCGCTCACGCCCCACTCCTCGACGGACGGCTGCGGGGCGAAGGTGAGGAGGTCGACGCCGAACCGCGCGGTGACGCCGTCCGCGGTCGGCAGCTCGGGGAAGTCGAAGGGCTCGTCGTGGATCCGCATCGTCCCAGGGTGGCGGGTCGACGTCGCCCACGGCAACGGCTGGCGCCCGGCGGCGGGGCTGCCGCCCGCCGTCCACGCCCCGGAACCCGCGCGTTCACCCGCCGCCCCTACCGTCGTCCTCCGTGACCACGGACCCGAACACCACGCCCCGCTCCGAGCCGTCCCGATCGGCCCCGTCCCGATCGGCACCGTCCCGTTCGGCGCTGTCCCGCCGGGGGTTCCTCATCACGGGCGGTGCCGCCGGCGCGCTCGGCGTCGCCGGGCTCGGCGGTGCGCTCCCCGCGACCGCCGCGGATGCGGTCGCCGCCGCTGCTCCCACCGCCGCGAAGGCGCCGCCCGCCCAGCAGGGACCCGGCGCGCGCTGGAAGCCCGACACGGCGTCGCCGCGCTTCACGATCGCCGTGCTGCCCGACACGCAGTACCTGTTCGACGGCGCCGCGATCCACCCGGAGCCGCTCGAGGCCTCGCTGCGGTACGTGCTCGCGGAGCGCGACCGGCACAACATCGTCTTCCTCGCGCACCTCGGCGACGTGACCCAGAACGGCGCCGCCGCGGAGGTCCAGGCCGCGAGCGCGCAGTTCACGCTCCTCGACCGCGCGGGCGCGGCCTACAGCGTGCTCGCGGGCAACCACGACGTGCCGGGCGACAGCGACGACCAGCGCGGCCGCACGCCGTACCTCGACGCGTTCGGCCCGAAGCGCTTCGCGAAGTCGCCGAGCTTCCGCGGATCCAGCCCCGACGGCTACAACACGTTCCACACCTTCACGGCGGGCGGCCGCGACTGGCTGGTCCTCGCCCTCGACTGGCGCACCAGCGCCCGCGGCGTGGAGTGGGCGCGCGGCGTGCTCGCGGCGCATCCGACGCTGCCGGTGATCCTCACGGCGCACGCCGTCGTCGACTCGCGGCCCGACGGATCCGCCGCCCTCGACGACCACGGCCAGGGCCTCTGGGACTCCTTCATCGCGGACCACGACCAGGTCTTCCTCACGCTCAACGGCCACTACTGGAAGCCCGGCCGCACGACGCTGGCGAACCGCGCCGGCCACGACGTGCACCTGCACCTCGTCAACTACCAGGACCGCTACTACGGCGGCGCCGCGATGATCCGGCTGTACCACGTGGACCTCGAGCGGGACGCGATCGACGTCGAGACCCTCTCGCCCTTCATCCTGGGCGGCGGCCTCGGCACCGGCAACGAGCTGGCGGACGAGGAGGCGCGCCTCTCCGGCGACGTCGACCGCTTCACCGTGTCCGTCGACTTCGCGCGGCGCTTCGCCGGCTTCGCGCCGGTCCCCGCACGGGCACCCCGCCCCGCCGCGGAGATGCTGGTGCCCGGCACGGTCGCGTACTGGCGCTTCGACGGGCAGCCGGACGGATCCGCGCTCGGCCCCGCCACCCGCATTCCGGACGCCTCCGGCCACGGCAACGACCTGGTGGTCGCGGACCGGGCGGGCGCCGCCCCCGGATCGCTCCGCTTCTCGGCGGAGCACCACGACGACTCGCCGAGCGCCGGCAGCCTCACGCTCACGGGCGGCAAGGCCTCGGGCGACCACCTGCGCACCGTCGACGGCGCACCCCTCGACGCGGCGACCTTCCGCCAGGGCTACACGTTCGAGGCCTACCTGCGGATCCCGGAGGGCTACGGCGGTGGGGACGCGTGGAGCTCCATCGTCTCCCAGTCGGCGTCCGCGAGGGACGCCGGCAAGGCGGCCGCCTCGGGGGACCCGGACGAGCCCGCCGTGGTCCTCACCGTCTCCGGCAGCCGCGAGATGCAGTGGTGCGTCTACCCGACCAGCCAGGACGGATCCCTCACGAGCTGGTCGCACGAGCTGCCGGCGGCGACGTGGTGGCACGTCGCCGTGGTGAACGACAGCCAGCACACGACCATGTACGTCGACGGGAACCCGGTCGTGCGGAACCCCACGACGCCGAACCGCGGGCTCGCCTCGGCCGGCAGGTCGTGGCTCGTGGGCGCCAACCACTACGGAGGCCGGCTCGACCACGTGTTCCCCGGCTCCATCGGCGACATCCGCATCGTGGAGCGCGCGCTGGAGCCCTCGGAGTTCATGAACGCCTGACGCGAGGGCGACCGGGGTCAGGAGGGCTGTCGATCGATGAACGCAGCAATCCACGGCACGGTGAAGGCGATCCGTCCATGCTCGGGTGCGTAGATGATGCCCTTGTCGGTCAGGTTCTGGCGGATCTCGCTGAGGCGTTGCGTGGTGCGGTCGAGTCGGCGTGCGACGTCGGCGGTCGTGGATCCGGTGTCGCCGTCGGCAGCCATGGCGCGGAGGTATTCCTTCTCCAGGGGTGTGGCCCGGTCCCAGCGGGTGCGAGAGAAGCCGTCGTCGAGGTGGCGGAGGGCGACTCCGGCGCAGTTCTGTGCGTCGTCCCGGGAGATCGGCGATGACGCGGCCTCGAGCCAGGCTTCCGAGCCGTATTCCTGGAGGAAGTAGGGATACCCGCCGGTGAGCGTGACCACGAGGTCGATGGCGTCGTCGGTCCATGCGACACCTTCGTCGGCAGCGGGCACCGTGAGTGCAGAGGCGGCGGCTTCGGGTTCGAGTTCGCGGATGTGCCGGTACGGGAAGAGGCGCTCGGAGTAGGACGTGGCGCGAGTGCGGGGGGCGGGCACCGGCGCCGGGCGCCTAGGGGTCCGTTGTGCCGTCCATGGTCGATCTCCCCTCGTCTCCCTGCGTCTGTCGGATCTCGACAGACACGGGGATGCATCGACAGATCCTCGCTCGACCGTCGTCGCTCGGGCACGACCGGCGGCGATCCACTCCGCGATGCCTGCCCGAGAGCCAGGGAGGCCGGGCGGCCGGGCGGCCGGGACGGCCGGCTTCGAGGATGAGCTCGCCGGGGCGACCGCCTGGGCCTACAGCTCCGGGTGGTCGTCCTCGAGCAGGTGGAAGCGGCGGTCGCGGTAGACGAGCGGCGGGGCGGGCTCGCCGAGGATGACGTCGAGGACCTCGGCGACGACCAGCACGGATCCGCCCACGGGCACGGTCTGCAGGGTGCGGCAGCGGAGGGCGGCGCGGGCGTCGGCGAGCAGCGGCTCACCGGTCGGGAGCTCCTGGAACCCCTGCTCGGCGGTGAAGCGCGGCGAGCCGGAGACCGCGAAGGCCCGGGCGAGGGCCGCGTGCTGCCCGCCGAGCAGGTGCACGAGGTAGGTGTCGGCCTCGAGGATCGCGCCCGCGGATCCCGTGGCGCGCGTCACGGAGAAGGAGAGCGCCGGCGGGTCCACCGAGAGCGAGGCGACGCTCGACGCGGTGAGGCCGGAGGGCCCGTCCGAGGTGCGCGCCGTGATGAGCGCGACGCCGGCCGGGTGCCCGCGGAAGGCCGCCTTGAAGAGGTCGGGAACCGCGCTCACGCGTGCTCGCCCTGGGGCGGGAGGGCGGCGATGACCGGGTGGTCGGTCGGGACGACGCCGATCTTGGTGGCGCCGCCGGGCGAGCCCATCTCGGCGAAGAACTCGACGTTGGCGGTGTAGTAGTCCGACCACTTGTCCGGGAGGTCGTCCTCGTAGTAGATCGCCTCGACCGGGCACACCGGCTCGCAGGCGCCGCAGTCCACGCACTCGTCGGGGTGGATGTAGAGGGACCGCTCGCCCTCGTAGATGCAGTCCACCGGGCACTCGTCGATGCAGGCGCGGTCCTTGACGTCGACGCAGGGCAGGGCGATCACGTAGGTCACAGGGCGTCCTCGCGGGTGGGGGCCGACGCGGCGGCGGAGGTGGGGATGCGCATGGTCTCCAGGTTAGAACCTCACGTACCCTTGAGGTCAATCGAGGGGAGACGTCGTGGCGGATGCGCAGGCGGGGCCGCGGCACGCGCCCGGCGAGCTCCTCACGGTCGGCGAGATGAGCCGCCGTACCGGGGTGGCCGCGTCCGCCCTCCGCTTCTACGAGGACCTCGGCCTCATCGCCGCCGAGCGCACCGCCGGCAACCAGCGCCGGTACGCCCGGCACATGCTGCGCCGGGTGTCGCTGATCACGGTGGCCAAGCGGCTCGGGATCCCGCTCGCCGACGTGCAGGCCACCTTCGACGACGTGCCGCTCGACCGCCCGCCGAGCCACGCCGACTGGCAGCGCGCGTCGCGCCGGTGGAAGCGCCTGCTCGAGGAGCGGCGGCGGAGCATCGAGCGGCTGGAGCGCGAGCTCACGGGCTGCATCGGCTGCGGATGCCTGTCGATGAAGGCGTGCGGCCTGCTCAACCCCGACGACGCGCTCGCCGACCGCGGCGCGGGGCCCGTCCGGGTGCAGGGCGGCTGATCACGCCGCACACGGCACGCGGCACGCGGCACGCGGGAGGATCAGCGGCGCTTCCGCCGCGCCACGAGCAGGAGCGCGACCGCCGCGATGGGCCACGCGCCGACGATCACCGGATCCATCCACATGTGCTTCATGTCGGCCCGCCCGCGTCCGACCCGCGACGACACGGGGTGGTGCCGCGGCTCGCTCAGCACGCCCGTCTCGGTGAGCGGGTCGTCCGGGTGCCCGGTCACGAGCGACCCGAGGTGCGCGCCCGCCGCGTCCACGCGGTCGCCGAGCATGAGCAGCAGCCAGTGCACCGAGCGGCCCTCGCTGAACCTGGCGTAGGCGACGCGCTTGATGGCGCCCGAGACGCCGTGCAGCGGCGCGACGGTGCCGAACACGGGCGGCATCTCCGTGTGCTCGATGGAGCGCTCGCGCGGTATGCGCTGCTCCTGCGCCTCCGGCATGTCCCAGTGGGCGCCGGACACGAGATCCGTGCGTTCGCGCGGGAACGCGGGCCGGTCGGCGGGGTCGAGGTCGGTGCCCCAGCCGGGGATGCGCGCCCGGAGCGCGTCGGCGTCGATCGGGCGGTGGTGGTCGCTCGCGCGGTACGGCATCGTCGGCTCCTAGTCCTCGTCGAACGTGATGACGGTCTTGATGCAGTCGTCGAGCTTCGCGGAGAACGTGTGGTACCCCTCCGCGATGTGCTCGAGCGGGATCCGGTGGGTCACGATGTCGCGCGGCGTGATGTGCCCGGCGCGGATGTGCTCGAAGAGCCGCGGCCACTGGCGCTTCACGGGCGCCTGGTTCATGCGCATCGTGATGCCCTTGTTCACGGCGTCGCCGAACTTGATGGCGGCGGGGACGGGCCCGTAGGCGCCCAGCACGCTGACGGTGCCGCCCTTGCGGACGCCGTCGATCGCCCAGTTCAGCGCCACGGGGGATCCGCCCTGCACCTTGACCTTCGTGCCGGTGATCTGGTGCAGCGCGTGCCCGTCCGCCTCCGCCCCGACGGCGTCGATGACGACGTTGGCACCGAGCCCTCCGGTCACGCGCTTGAGCTCCAGCACGGTGTCGTCCACCGCCGAGAAGTCGAGGGTCTCGGCGTGCGCGAACGACTCGGCCTTCCGCAGCCGGTAGTCGAGCTGGTCGACGACGATCACGCGGCCGGCGCCCATGAACCACGCCGACAGCGCGGCGTACAGGCCGACGGGACCGGCGCCCAGCACGGCGACCGTGTCGCCCTCGGCGATGTCGCCGATCTGCGCGCCGAAGTACCCGGTGCTGAGCGCGTCGGTCATGAGGAGCGCGTCCTCGTCGTGGATGTCGTCGGGGATCAGCTGGGGCCCGACGTCGGCGAACGGCACGCGCACGTACTCCGCCTGGCCGCCGTCGTAGCCGCCCGTGGTGTGCGAGTAGCCGTAGATGCCGCCGACGGCCGTCGCGTTCGGGTTCACGTTGTGGCAGTTCGAGTAGAGGCCGCGGGCGCAGAAGAAGCACGACCCACAGTAGATGTTGAACGGCACCATCACGCGGTCGCCGACCGACAGGCTCTCCACCGAGGAGCCGACCTCGTGGACGACGCCGATGAACTCGTGGCCGAAGGTGGTGCCGACCCGCGTGTCCGGGAGGAGCCCGTGGTACAGGTGCAGGTCGGAGCCGCAGATCGCGGCCCGGGTGACCCGCACGATCGCGTCGTTCGGATGCTCGATCCGGGGGATGTCCTTCTCCTCGACGCGGATCCTGTACGGCCCGCGGTACACCATCGCCTGCATGTCGCTCCATCCGGTCGGTCCGTCCAGCACACTCCGGCCGCCGGGCGCTGCCTACCCCTTGACACTGGCGGCGGCGCCGGTCAGCTGCGCGTCGGCCCGCCGGGCGGAGCGCCGGACCGGGAGTTGACATGTCCACCACATCGGCGGATAGTTGACGTGTCAACACAGAGGAGCACGAGCATGCAGCACCCCGCGACCGGCATCGACACCGGAACCGACACCCCCTCCGCCGTCGCCCGCGAGGCGGTGGCCGCGTGAGCGCCGCGACGCCCGCCACCGTCGGGATCCTCGGCGCCGGCAAGGTCGGCACCGTGCTCGCGCGCCGCGCCGTCGCCGCGGGTCACCCGGTGCTCATCTCCGGCTCCGGCGACCCCGCGCGCATCGAGCTCATCGTCGACGTGCTCGCTCCCGGCGCCGTCGCCACCACCTCCGCCGACGCCGCGGCCCGCGCCGACGTCGTGATCCTCGCCCTCCCCCTCGGCAAGCTGGCGAGCGTCCCGGCCGCCGAGCTCGCGGGCCGGCTGGTGGTCGACGCCATGAACTACTGGTGGGAGGTCGACGGGCACCGCGACGACCTGGCCGACCCCGTCTCCTCCACGAGCGAGCTCGTCGCGGACCACCTGCCCGACTCCACCGTCGTCAAGGCGTTCAACCACATGGGGTACCACGACCTCGACGAGGGACCGCGTCCGACCGGCGCGCCCGGGCGGAAGGGCATCGCGCTCGCGGGCGACGACCCCGCCGCGCGCGCCGCCGTCGCGGCCCTGGTGGACGCGTTCGGGTTCGACCCGGTCGACATCGGACCCCTCGCCGCCGGCCGCGTGCTCGAGCCCGGGCACCCGCTGTTCGGGGCGAACGTGGACGCGGACGAGATCCGCCGCGTGGTCGCGACCGCGCCGCTCGACGCGGACGCGTCCCGCCCGGCCGCGTGAGCGACCCGGGCGCCGGACCCTTCCCCGGGGCCGCCGTCACCGTCATCGGCGGCGGCCAGGCGGGGCTGTCCGCCGCCCACCACCTGCGGCTGCGCGGCTTCGCGTCCGCGCTCGAGGACCCCGGCGCCCGGCGCTCCTTCGCCGTGGTCGACGCGAACCCGCGGCCCGGCGGCGCGTGGCAGCACCGCTGGGAGTCGCTGCGCATGGCGACCGTCAACGGCATCTTCGGCCTCCCCGGCATGCCCGTCCCGCCCGTCGACCCGACGGAGCCGAGCCGCACCGCCGTGCCGCGGTACTTCGCCGACTACGAGCGGGAGGAGGGCCTGCCGCTGCTGCGCCCCGTGCGCGTGCTCTCGGTGGCGCCCGTGGACGCGGATCCGCGCGGCGACCTGCGGGTGACGTCGACGGCCGGGTCCTGGCGCACCGCCGCCGTCGTGAACGCGACCGGCACCTGGGACGCGCCCGTCGTCCCGGACATCCCGGGGCGCGACGGATTCCGGGGGCTCCAGCTGCACACGCGCGACTACGTGGACGCCCGCGCGTTCGCCGGCATGCGCGTCGCCGTGGTGGGCGGCGGGATCTCGGCCGTCCAGCTCCTCGAGGAGATCAGCCGGGTGACGGACACCCTCTGGTACACGCGCCGCGAGCCCGTCTTCCTCGACCACGAGTTCCGCCCCGGCGAGGACGGCGTCGACGTCGAGCGCCGCGTCGCCGCGGACGCCGCCGCGGGACGGCCGCCGCGCAGCGTGGTCTCGTACACGGGCCTCGGCTGGACCGGCTACGCGCGGGCAGCGCGCGACCGCGGCGTCCTCGTCCGCCGGCCCCTGTTCCACGCCGTCGGCGCGCGGCACGTCGTCGAGGCGGACGGGTCGTCGACCAGCGTCGACGCGATCCTGTGGGCCACCGGGTTCCGCGCCTCCCTCGCGCACCTCGAGGGGCTCGACCTGCGCGGACCGCTCGGCGGGATCCCGCTGGTGGGCACGCGCGCGGCCCGGGAGCCCCGCGTGCACCTCGTGGGCTACGGCCCGTCGCAGTCGACGGTGGGCGCGAACCGGGCGGGACGCGCCGCGGTGCGCGAGCTCGCGCGGGACCTCGCCGACCCGGCCGCGGCCCCGGTGCCCGTGCGGGCCTGACGCGCGGGCGGCGTCGCGCAGCGCCGATCGGCGCCGATCCGCACCGCGCGGTACCGCGCGGGTCCCTCGCCCGGTGCCGTCGACCGGATCAGCCGGGGTCGGCGGATCTCGACCGCCGCCCGCCGCGGTCGAACCGCATCCCGCAGGCGCGCGCGTCGACGTCGGCGGCGACCCCGCCCGTGCGCGCGAACTCCGCCCACACGCGCCGTACCGCGCGACCGCGCTCCGCGACCTCCGGCCAGGCGGCGGTCCCCACGAGGTCCATCGACGTCCACGCCTCCCGCGTGCCGAGGACCAGCGGCACGTCCGAGGTGTGGCCGGCGCCGATGGGGCTCGACGCGGGCGCCGCCCGCAGCACGTACCGCACGGCCCGCCCGCCCGCGGCCCGGTGCCGTGCGGCGAACGCGGTCACGGGCCGCGTGTAGACGAGGCGGGTCGTCGGCCGGACGACCGCGCGCATCAGCACGGCCCGGAGCGCCCGGCCGACGACGGGCAGGCGCAGCAGCGGCGCGATCACGGGGAGCGCCGGGAGGTACATGGCGGTCTCGTCGCGCGTGGTGCCGATGAGGAGGTCCACGTCGGGCGCGACCGCGGCCCACGCCGCCTCCCGGTCGGCCTCGGCGGGCAGCGGCGCATGGCCGTAGCGCGGCCCCCAGGGCAGTCCCGCGCGGATCCCCGACGCCCACGACGCCCGCTCGGCCCGCGCCTGCCGGCGCATCACGTCCGAGAGCGGGGCGTCGGCGGCGAGCGTGCGCGTGGCGCGCGCCATCGCCCGGAACATGCGCTCGCGCCCGGCCGTGATCCCCACCGGCGGGCTCTGCACGATCGCCCGGCGGAAGAGCCCGCGCGCGCCGTCGCTGATCATGAGGTGCAGGATCGCGTCGCCGCCCGCCGACTGCCCCATCGCCGTGACCTGCCCCGGGTCGCCGCCGAACGCGGCGATGGAGTCGCGGACCCAGCGGAGCGCCTCGAGCTGGTCGAGGAGCCCGAGGTTCGCGGGCGGGCCGTCGTGCGGGCGGCGTCCCCCGGATCCCCCTCCGCCGAATCCGAGGAGCCCCAGCCGCGCCGTCACGGCCACGACGATCACGCGCTGCTCCACCACGAGCGCGCGCGGGTCGTGGATGGCCAGGTCGCCCGCCCCCGTCGTGTACCCGCCGCCGTGGAACCACACGATCACGGGCAGCGTCTCACCGGGCCGCAGGTCGGCGGGCAGGGTGATCGACAGGCGCTGGCAGTCCTCGGAGCGCGCGACGCCCGCGAGCGCCCCGCGCATGAGCGTGTCGAGGATGCGCGAGGACGGCTGCGGGCACGCCGGCGCCGGCCGCACGGCCGCGAGCACGAGTGCCTCGCCGTCGGATCCGCGAGCGGGCCGGGCGGGCACCGGCGGCTCGCCGCGCCCGGCCGTCGCGTAGGGGATACCCAGGTAGCGGATCACGTCGCCGTCCGCGCGGCCCGTGACCGGCCCCGATCGCGTCGCCGTCGGGCCGAGGGAGGAGGGCGCGGGCATCCCGCCACGCTATCCGCCCGAGCCCGGGTCGGCGCCGTCGGTCCGGGTGGGGCCTCGGGCAGGCGTACCGTCGAGGGGTACCGCATCCGAAGAGGGCGCGGCCGGATCGACCCGATCCTCCCCCTCCCCCACCGGACAGCTCAAGGAGAACCATGCGCACCGTCAACGCCTACGCGGCCACGTCCGCCACCGATCCCCTCACCAAGACCACCATCGAGCGCCGCGACGTCGGCCCGAAGGACGTCTCCATCGACATCGCCTACTCGGGCGTCTGCCACTCCGACATCCACACCGTCCGCGGCGAGTGGGGCCCCATCCAGTACCCGCAGGTCGTCGGCCACGAGATCGTCGGCCGCGTCACCGAGGTCGGGTCCGACGTCACCAAGCACCGGGTCGGCGACCTCGTCGGCGTCGGCTGCATGGTCAACTCCTGCAAGGAGTGCGAGCAGTGCACGGCCGGCCAGGAGCAGTACTGCCTGAAGGGCAACATCCAGACGTACGGCGGCACCGACCCGGCCGACGGCACCATCACGCAGGGCGGCTACTCCGAGGCCGTCGTGGTCGACGAGGACTTCGTGCTCCGCGTCCCCGAGTCCCTCGACGTCGAGAAGGTCGCCCCGCTGCTCTGCGCCGGCATCACCACCTACTCGCCGCTGCGCCACTGGAACGCGGGCCCCGGCACCAAGGTCGCCGTCGTCGGCATGGGCGGGCTCGGCCACATGGCCGTGAAGATCGCGCACGCCATGGGCGCCGAGGTCACCGTCCTCTCGCAGACGCTCTCCAAGAAGGAGGACGGCCTCCGCCTCGGCGCCGACCGCTACTTCGCCACCAGCGACGAGTCGACCTTCGAGGAGCTCGCCAGCTCCTTCGACCTCATCATCAACACGGTCTCCGCGAAGCTCGACATGTCGAAGTACATCGGCCTGCTCGCGATCGACGGCACGCTGGTGAACGTCGGCGCCCCGTCGGAGCCGCTCGAGATCCCCGCCTTCGCGCTCATCCCCGCGCGCCGCAGCTGGGCCGGCTCCATGATCGGCGGCATCGCCGAGACGCAGGAGATGCTCGACTTCTGCGCCGAGCACGGCATCGTGCCGGAGACCGAGCTCATCTCGGCCGACCAGGTCAACGAGGCCTACGACCGCGTCCTCAAGTCGGACGTGCGCTACCGCTTCGTCATCGACGCGAAGACGTTCGCGTAACCACCTCGCGCGTCACGCGCGCGGAAGGGCGGCAGTTCAACTGCCCGGGGCCGGCCACGCCGATCCCGGGCGGGTCCGCCCCCGGGATCAGCCCTGCCGCCGGTAGGTGGCCCGGAACCCCTCTGAGGGGTCGGTGGGCGTCAGCACCAGCGTGTCGCCGGTGACCGCGAAGTCCCGCGCGAGCGTCTGGCCGACGAGGGCCGGGGCGAGGGCGGAGTCGACCTCGACCGTGAGGGAGTCGTCGTCGACGGACGTGACGGTTCCGGAGAAGGCCTCGTAGCCGCCCACCGTGTACGGACCGTCGGGCGCGGCGGCGTCGGGGTTCCGGGCCTGGACCGACATCGTGCCCGCGTCGGTGAACACGACCTGGCCGGAGTAGGGGACGGGGGCGAGGTCGCCCGCGGTGCCGACCTCGAGGCGGGTCATCTCCCAGGCACCCGCGAGAGCGCTGAGCGGCGCGGTGCCGGTCGCGGATCCGCTCGGCGTTGCTTCGGCGGACGGCGCGGTGCCCGGGGCCTGTGGCGGGGTGGAGCACCCCGCCAGCGCCAGGGCGGCGCCGAGGGCCAGGGTCGCGGCGGCGGTCCGGAGGTGGGGGGTGGTGTCGGCGGTGCGCATGCGGGGCCTCTCGTGGGGTGGTCCGGCCGGGGATCCGGTCGCGGGGGTGGGGGATGCGGACGGGGAGGAGCGCGGGTGCGAGCCGCGAGGGCTCACTCGACGACCTCGATGGTCACGTCGGCGTCGTCGAACGCCGCCAGCTGCGCAGGCGTCGCGTCGTAGCGGCCCAGGTGGATGGTCTCCGCGGCGAAGCCGATGCCCGCGGCATCGTAGTAGAAGCCGAGGTTCCCCCAGGGAGAGAAGTAGATGAGGTCGCCGTCCTCGGGGTCGGATCCGGGCGACCCCTCGACCGCGAGCCCGGGCTCGGGGTACGCGATCTTCTCCCGCCCCGCGAACTCCGCGAAGCGCAGCGTCGTGGGCAGTCGGCCGACGAGGTCGCGCGAGGTGGGGTTGTCCTCGCCGAGCGTCACGTCGACCACCTGCCCGCCGCCCGTGAAGCGGATCACCGTGCCGACGACGGGCCGCTCGGCCGCGTCGCGGTCCGCGGCGATCGCCTCCGGGGTGCCCGCCGCGGCGGGGCTGGCCGGCGCGGACGGCGACGCGGACGCGGCGGCGGAGGCCGATGACGACCTCGCTCCCCCCGCCCCGCCCGCGGGCGCCCCGGCGCAGCCGGCGAGGAGCGCGGCGAGGACGACCCCCAGCGGCAGAGCGGCCCCCATCGAGAGGAGGAGCCGCGCCCGCGTCGCGGGCAGGGGCATCGGCGAGGGCACCGGCCGGGGCGCGGACGCGGCGGGGGATGTGACGCTCGGTCGCATGCGGGGCTCCTGACTGCCGGCGGGTCCCGGTCGCCTCCCACTCCATCCGCTGCGCCCCGCACGAGGAAGGCCCTGCCCAGACGGGTCACGGCAGAGCCTGTCTCCGGCCGGGCGACGCCCGTAGCGTGGAGGGCATGGACAACCGAGCCGATGCACGCGAGTTCCTCTCGACGCGCCGCGCACGGCTCACGCCGGAGGCGGTGGGCATCGTGGCCGGCGGCCGCCGACGGGTCCCCGGCCTCCGCCGCGACGAGGTCGCGGTCCTCGCCGGCGTGAGCGTCGACTACTACACGCGCCTGGAGCGCGGGAACCTCGCCGGGGTGTCCGAGGGCGTGCTCGACGCGATAGCCCGAGCGCTCGAGATGGACCAGGCCGAGCGCGACCACCTGCACGACCTCGCCCGCGCGGCGGGGCCCGTCCCCCGCCGCACGCCGACGGGCGCGACGGCGCGGTTCCCGTCGCCGCCCGTCCAGCGCATGCTCGAGGCGATGGTCGGCGCGCCCGCGATGATCACGAACACGCGCATGGACCTCGTCGCCGCCAACCGCCTCGGCTACGCCCTCTACTCCGACATGCTCCAGGGGTCCGTGCGCCCGGCCAACCACTCCCGATTCATCTTCCTCGACCCGCGGGCCCACGACCTCTACCCGGACTGGGAGCGCGCGGCGAACGTGAACGTGGCGATCCTCCGCCGCGACGCGGGACGCGATCCCCACGACGCCGGCATCGCCGCGCTCGTCGGCGAGCTGTCCATCCGCAGCGACGAGTTCCGCTCCCGCTGGGCCGCCCACGACGTCCGCCGCCACTACACGGGCGCGAAGGAGTTCCGGCACCGCGCGGTCGGGATCCTCGAGCTCGACTTCCAGGCCATGGAGCTGCAGGACGCCCCCGGCCACACGATGACCGTCTACACCGCGGCGGCCGGATCCGCGACCGACGAGGGCCTGCGCCTGCTCGCCACGTGGGCGGCGACGGAGGACGTCGTGTCCCGCGCCGCCGACGCCGTGACCTGATCCCGACCACCGCACCGACGGGCGCCGCGGGCTCGCCTGCCCCTCCGCCCCCACCCCGTCCGCTCCCGCGCCGCCCCCGAGGGCTCCGCGCCGCGCTGCCCGAGAGGCCACCCATGACGTCCCCCACCGCCCCGGTCCGCGGCGCCGCGCCCGCGCCCGCCGCGCCGATCCGCCGGCTGCCGCTCGTCTCGCTCGTCGTCCTCGCGACGACGGGGTTCATCCTGGTCGCGATGGAGACGATGCCCGCCGGCCTCCTCCCCGTCATGGCCGGCGGCCTCGGCACCGACGAGGGCAGCGTCGGGCTCCTCATCAGCGCCTACGCGCTCGGCACGGTCATCGTCACCGTGCCGGCCATCACCCTGACGCGCGGCATGCGCCGTCGGCCGCTCCTGGCCGTCGCCCTCGTGGGCCTCGTCCTGGCGAACGCGGTCACCGCCCTGTCCCCCGGCATCGGCGTCGCGCTCGCCTCCCGGTTCGTCGCCGGCGCGTTCTCCGGCACCATCTGGGGGATGCTCGCCGCCTACGGGCGCCGCATCAGCCCGCCCGACCGGGCGGGCCTCTCCCTCGCGATCGTCTCGGCCGGCGCACCGGTCGGGTTCGCCTTCGGCACGCCGCTCGGGGCCTTCCTCGGCACGGCCCTCGACTGGCGCTGGTCCTTCGCGGGGCTCAGCCTCCTCGGCGTCGTGGTCCTCGCCCTGGTCCTCACCGTCGTGCCGGACGCGCCCGCGGTCCCCGCCACGGTGCGCCTGCCGCTCCGCCGCGTCATCCGCGTCCCCGGCATCGCGATGATCCTCGCCGTCATCGCCGCGTGGATGGTCGCCCACAACACCCTTTACACCTACATCGCGCCGTACCTCCGCGCGGGCGGCTCCGGCCTGGGCGCCGATGTGACGCTCCTCGTCTACGGGGTCGCGTCCATCGGCGGCATCGTCCTCACCGGCGCGCTCCTCGACCGGCACCCGCGCCCGGTCGTGCACGGCAGCGTCGCCGTCTTCGTCCTCGCGGGCGTGGTCCTCCTGGTGGGCGGCGCCTCCGCCCCCGCGGTGCTCGCGGCGGCCGTGCTGTGGGGCCTCGCCTTCGGCGGCTCGTCGGCGCAGATGCAGGCGGCGCTGACGACCGCGGGCGGCGACGACGCGGACGTCGCGAACTCGTTCCTCCCCGTGGCCTTCAACGTCGCGATCTTCGCCGCCGGCATCCTCGGCGCGGGCCTCCTCTCCCGGACGGACGCGCTCGTGCTGCCCGGCGTGATGGTCGGCTTCGGCGTCGTGGCCCTCCTCCTCACGCTCCGCGGGCGCCGCGACGCGTTCCCCGTCCGGTTCTGACGCCCGGGCGCCACGCCGCCCCCCGAGGCGCGCGGCGCCTCCCGGTAGCGTCGGGGTCATGCGCCTGATCCTGATCCGCCACGGCCAGACGAGCTCGAACGTCGCCGGCCTCCTCGACACCCGCATCCCCGGCCCCGGGCTCACCGAGCTCGGCCGCACCCAGGCGTCGCTGCTGCCGGGTGCGCTCCAGGGCGAGGACATCGGCCGGATCCACGTCTCCACCATGCGGCGCACGCACGAGACGGCCGCGCCGCTCGCGCGGGCGCTCGGCCTCACGCCGGTCGAGAGCGCGGGCATCCGCGAGATCTCCTCCGGCGACCTCGAGATGCGCGGCGACCGGGCGGCCGTCACGGAGTACGTCGAGACGATGGTCCGGTGGGTCGACGGCGAGCACGACCTGCGCCTGGCGGGCGGCGAGACGGGGCGCGGGTTCGCGGCCCGGTTCGACGCCGTCGTCGCCGAGGCGGAGGCCTCGGGACACGGCACGGTCGCGCTCGTCAGCCACGGCGCCGCCATCCGCTCGTGGACGGGCCTCCGCGCGCACGGCGTCGACGCGGCCGTCGTCGCCGACCACCCGCTCGAGAACACGGGCGTCGTCGTCCTCGTCGGATCGGGGACGGACTGGGAGCTCGAGTCCTGGGAGGGCGAGCCCGCGGCGGGCGCGGGAGCGGACGCCCCGTCCGGGCCGGCGGGCGAGCCCGCGCCCTAGCCGGCGCGCCGCCTCCGCGCGTCCCTGCGGCCGCGAGCCGCGCGCCGCGGTCACGGCCCTCGACCGCCCTCCCCCATTGCGCTCTGCATCGCAGAGTGAGAGGCTCTGCACCACAGAGCGACCGATGGAGGAGCACCATGACGACGCGCACGATCGACCTCCACGCGCGCGTGCACGCCCTGCGGCGCGTGTCCTCGATCCCCCTCATCGTCGTCGGCTCGGCCGTGGCGCTGGTCGCGCTCCTCGTCGGCAGCGCGCTGCCCGTCGCCGGCCCGGTGTCCGGATCCGTGGTCACGGTCCTCGCGGCGGTCGCCCTCTGGCTGGCCCTGCGGGTCGTCTCCGCCCGCCAGGGCCTCGGCATGGGCAGGGAGCGCATCGGCGTCGTGGTGCTCGTCGCGTGCGCCGCGGCGACCCTCCTCATCGTCCCGTTCCTGCTCGGACCCGCGTTCCTCCTCGGCGTGCTGCTGTTCGCGGTCGGGTGGCGCCTGGAGGACCGTCGGCAGTGGATCACCGGCGCGGTCGTCGCGGTCGTCGCCATCCCCCTCAGCCGTCCGCTCCTCGAGGACGCCATCGCGCCCTACGGCCGGTTCGTCACCGGCGACCCGCTCATCCGCGCGTCGGCGGACGACGTCGTGCTCCTGATCATCGGGTTCGCGGTGCTCGGCATGGGGCTCCTCGCCTGGCGCCGGGAGGACCGGATCACGCGGGCGCCGCGTGCCTGACCCCGTCCCCGCGGAGGCGTCCGACCACGCGGCCTCCTTCCGATCGCTGGACGACGCCGTGCACCAGCGCACCCGCCTCGGGATCCTGACCGTGCTGCTGGAGGCCGGCGAGGCCGACTTCCGGTTCCTCAAGAGCGCGCTCGACCTCACCGACGGGAACCTGGGGCGGCACCTCGAGGTCCTGTCGAGCGCCGGCTACGTGACCACGCGCCGCGGCTACGACGGCCGCCGCAGCAAGGCCTGGGTCGCCCTCACCTCGCGCGGCGCCGACGCCCTGCGCATCGAGGCGGACGCGCTCCGCGCCATCGTCGCCCGGCTCGACGGCGGCCGCCCGCTCGCGGGCGGCGACGCGTGAGCCGCTCCGCGCGCCGCCCTCAGCCGATGCGCTCCGCGAGCGCCACCGTGATGCCCTCGGGGCCGCGCACGTAGGCCATCCGCCAGACGCCCTCGTGCTCGCCGATCCCGCCGATCAGCACGTAGCCGTCCGCGGCGAGCGCCGCGACGCGCGCCGCCAGCCCGTCGACCTCGAAGGCCACGCTGCGGATCCCGAGCTCGTTCGCGAGCGCGCGCGGCGACCCGGGCACCGCCTCGGGCCGTGCGAACGAGGACAGCTCCACCGCGGTGCCGCCCTCGGGCGTCCGCAGCATCGCGATCTCGGACCGGGCGTCCGGGATGCCCGTCACCGTGTCGATGAAGCCGCCCTCCACCACCGTGCGCCCCTCGACCTCCAGGCCGAGCGACACGAAGAAGGCGATCGCCCCCTCGAGGTCCCGGACCGTGATCCCCACGTGGTCGAACCGCACCGTTCGCGTCATCGTCGCCTCCTCCGGGCGGTCGCGGCCGCCTGGTCCGGAGCCTACGACCGGCTCGTCGCGCCGGGAAGCGCGCGGCCTCGCGGATCACCGCGCGGGCGCCCGGGTGCACCGCGGGCGCGGCGGCCCGGGAGGCGGCACTGGCGCCCCCGCCCGGAACCCGCTTGAGTGGCGTCATGGCGACGGCGGGCGGGAGCGGCTCGGACGCGGATCCCTGGCACCTGCGGCACCCGGACCCGGGGCGGCTCCTGTGGCCGACGGCCGCGTGGTCCTGGGCGCTGCAGTTCGCCGTCCTCAATCCGCTCCTCGCCGTGCTCCTCGTCTCCCTCTGCGGCGCCAGCCCCGCGCAGGTGGGCGTCGTCCTGGGCGTCTACAACGCGGGCGGCTTCGTGGCGTCGCTGCTGATCCCGACCCTCGCGGACCGCCGCGGCGACTACCTGCGCCCCCTCGTGATCTGCGCGATCACGGGGGTCGCCCTGGTGGTCGTCCTCTCGGTGACGACGGCGCTGCCCGTCGCCGTGATCGCCCTCGTCGTCCTCGGCGGGCCGCCCGGCGTGGGCTCGACCCTCCTGTTCGCGCAGCTGCGCCACGAGGGGGCGCCGCCCGCCCGGATCATCCGCACGCGCGCGATCGTCTCGTCCGCCTGGGTGGTCGGGCCGCCGCTCGCGACGCTCGTGACCGGCGCGGCCGGGACGCCGTCGGCCCTCCTGCTCCTCCTCGGGATCAGCGGCGTCAACGTCGTCACCGCGCTGCTCCTCCTCCGCCGCCGTGGGCCGGTGCCCGCGCGCGACCCGGCCGCGGTCCGGCCGTCGCTCCTCGCGCAGCTGCGCGGCTGGTCCAGGTGGCGGGTCGTGACGGCGTTCACCCTGCTGCAGGCCACGAACAGCGCGACCGTCACCGTGCTGGCCCTGTTCGTCGCCGATGACCTGGACGCGCCGATCGCCTGGGCCGGCATCGTGCTGGGCGCCGCGGCGCTCGTGGAGATCCCCGCGCTGCTCGTCATGGGCCGGCTGCACGAGGGGACGTCGACCCGTCTCCTGCTCGGCACCGGCTGGGCCTGCGGGATCCTGTACTACGGGCTCGCCGCGGCCGCCCGGGAGCCGTGGCAGCTGCTCGCCCTCCAGCCGCTCAACGCGTGGTTCTTCGCGTCGGTGGCCGGCGTCGGCCTGACCGTGTTCCAGGACGCCTTCGCGAACCCCGGCCTCGCGTCCGGCCTGTTCACGAACACGCGGCGGGTCGGATCCGTCCTGGCCGGGCTTCTCATCGCCGGGCTCGGCGGCCTCCCCGCGCCGTATCGCGGGGTGTACGCGGCCTCGGCAGCGGTGGTGCTGCTCGTGCTGGTCGGCGCGGCCGTCGTGCAGGCGGTCGGCCGCGGCCCCGCGCGGGAGGGCGCGGCGTAGGCCGCGCGGCCGGCGCCGCGACGGCGACCGTGACCGCGTCAGTCGACGGGAGGATCCTGCGCCGGTCGCTGCCCGATCGACGACTGGAAGCGCACCAGGTAGCCGTCGGGATCCTGCACGAGGAGCTGGCGGACGCCGGCCTCCTCCTCGCCGATCCGGTACCAGGTCGTCTCCGGCTCCAGGTAGAGCGCGACACCCGCCGCGGTGAGCGCCTCCGCGACGACGTCGGCGTCCTCGACGGCGACCTGGAGGTTGATCCCGCGCCCGTACGGCCGCTCCAGCGGCCCCGTCACCCATTTCCGGAGGATGCCGGACTGCTCGAGCATGAGGTGCGCGCCGCCGCGGGCGATGTACGCGAAGCCCTCGGCCGGCCGGTCGTAGACCACGGCGAAGCCGCAGAGGTCGCGCCAGAAGGCGAGGCTCGCGGCGAGGTCGGTGACCAGCAGCTCGGGGACCAGGTCGGGCTCGGCGTGGGCATCCATGCGGCCATGCTCGCAGACGGCCCGTGCGTCGCGGCGGTCCCGCCGCGCCCTCACCCCGCGTCGCGGCAGCGGACGGGGACGAAGCCCGGGAAGTCCTCGCCGATCCCGCCGGGCTCGGAGGAGCCGTCCACGAACGCGGTCGCCTCCGCGACCAGCTGCTCGCGCGTGAGCCGCCCTCCCCCGATGGTGAACCCGTACTCACCGCCGCCCGGCCCGCTCAGCCAGGTGAGGTCGTAGGCCGGCGTCGCCCCCGCCGGCGCGCGCTCGGCGATCCGCCAGCGCTCCCCGCGCACCCGGACCTCGAACGCCTCCACCCGACGAGCCTACGAGCGGGCTCCCGTTAGCGTGGACGGATGATCGCCACGAACCCGCCCACCGCCGAGCTGCACCTGCACGTCGAGGGGACGCTCGAGCCCGAGCTGGTGTTCGAGCTGGCCGAGCGCAATGAGGTGGAGCTGCCGTACGCGGGCATCGAGGACCTCCGCTCCCGCTACGCGTTCACCGACCTGCAGTCGTTCCTCGACCTCTACTACGCGTGCACCGCCGTGCTCCGGACGCGCCGCGACTTCCACGACCTCGCGGCCGCGTACCTGGAGCGGGCGGCCGCGGACGGCGTCCGCCACGTGGAGATGTCGTTCGACCCGCAGGCGCACACGATGCGGGGCGTCCCGATCGGCGACGTGATCGACGGCCTCCTCGACGCGCTCCGCGACGCGCGGGTGCGCCACGGCCTCTCGGGCGGCCTCATCCTCAGCTTCCTCCGCGACCGGCCGGTGGCGGAGGCGATGGCGACCCTCGAGTCCGTCGCGCACCGCGCGCACGACCTCCTCGCCGTCGGCCTCGACTCCGCCGAGGTCGGCTACCCGCCGTCCCTGTTCGTCGAGGTCTTCGCGCGCGCCCGGGAGCTCGGCCTCCACGCCGTGGCCCACGCCGGCGAGGAGGGCCCGCCGTCCTACGTCCACGAGGCGCTCGACCTGCTGCACGTGGAGCGGGTGGACCACGGGGTGCGCTGCCTCGAGGACCCCGCGCTCGTGGACCGGCTGGTCGCCGAGCGGATCCCGCTCACGGTCTGCCCGCTCTCCAACGTGCGGCTCGGCGTGGTCGGGACCCTCGACGAGCACGCCCTGCCGGAGCTCCTCGAACGCGGCGTGATCGCGACCGTCAACAGCGACGACCCGGCGTACTTCGGCGGCTACCTCGGCGAGAACCTCCGCCAGCTGCGCGCGGCGCACGCGTTCGACGACGACCGGATCGCCCTGCTGGCCCGCAACTCCTTCGAGGCGTCGTTCCTGCCGGAGGACCGCCGGGCCGAGCTGCTCGCCGCGGTCGACGCCTGGCGCGCCACCGCCCTCTGATCCGCGATCGCGCCTAGGCCCCGCTGCGCGCCTGCTCGTCCGGCGCGACCGCCTCCCGCACCGCGAACTGGGTGCGGTGCAGCTCCTCGTAGCGGCCGCCCGCGGCCAGGAGCTCGTCGTGCGTGCCGCGCTCGACGATCGCGCCGTCCTCGACCACGAGGATCAGGTCCGCGCTGCGGATGGTGGAGAGGCGGTGGGCGATCACCATCGCCGTCCGCCCCTCGAGCGCCTCGCTGAGCGCCGCCTGCACGGCGGCCTCCGACGTCGAGTCGAGCGCCGCCGTCGCCTCGTCGAGGATGACGACGCGCGGCTGCGCGAGCAGCAGCCGCGCGATGGTCATGCGCTGGCGCTCGCCCCCGGAGAGCCGGTAGCCGCGCTCGCCCACCATGGTGTCCAGCTGGTCCGGCAGGGACCGGACGAGCGGCTCGAGCCGCGCGCGGCGGACGGCGTCCCACACCTCGTCGTCGGTCGCCTCCGGCCGCGCGAGGCGCAGGTTGGACAGGATCGTCTCGTGGAACAGGTGGCCGTCCTGCGTCACCATGCCGAGGGTGCCCCGCATGGACGCGGAGGTGACGTCCCGCACGTCCGTCCCCGCGAGGCGCACGGCACCGCTGTCCACGTCGTACAGGCGCGAGAGGAGCTGCGCGATCGTGGACTTCCCGGCACCGGAGGTGCCGACGAGGGCGACGGTCTGCCCCGGCTCGATGCGGAACGAGACGCCGTGCAGCACCTCCTCGCCGCCCCGGGTGTCCAGCGTGGCGACCTCCTCGAGGGAGGCGAGCGACACCTTGTCCGCGGAGGGGTAGGCGAAGCGCACGTCGTCGAACTCCACGGCCACCGGGCCCGCCGGGACCTCGACGGCGTCCGGCGCCTCCTGGATGAGCGGCTCGAGGTCCAGCACCTCGAAGACGCGCTCGAAGCTGACCACCGCGCTCATGATCTCGACCCGTGCGTTCGCGAGGCTCGTCAGCGGCGCGTAGAGGCGCGTGAGGAGGAGCGCCAGGGTGACCACCTCGCCCGTGTCCAGCTGGCCGGCGAGCGCGAGGAAGCCGCCGAGCCCGTAGACGAGGGCGAGCGCGAGGGCGGAGACGAGCATCAGCGCGGTGAAGAAGACGAACTGCAGCATCGTGCTCCGCACCCCGATGTCGCGGACGCGGGCGGCGCGCACGCGGAACTCCTCGGACTCCTCGTCGGGCCGGCCGAACAGCTTGACGAGCGTGGCGCCGGGCGCCGAGAACCGCTCGGTCATCTGGGTGCTCATGGCGGAGTTGTGGTCGGCGGCCTCGCGCCGGAGGGCGGCGAGCCGGCCGCCCATGCGCCGGGCGGGGATGAGGAACACGGGGAGCATGATCACCGCGAGGACCGTCACGAGCCAGGACGTGCTCAGCATGACGACGAGGGTGAGGATCAGCGCGACGAGGTTCGTGACCACGCCGGACAGCGTGCCGCTGAAGGCCTGCTGGGCGCCGATCACGTCGTTGTTGAGGCGGCTCACGAGGGCGCCCGTCCGCGTCCGGGTGAAGAACGCGATCGGCATCCGCTGCACGTGGTCGAAGACCGCGGTGCGGAGGTCGAGGATCACGCCCTCCCCGATGCGCGACGAGTACCAGCGCGTCACGAGCGACACGGCGGCGTCGGCGACGGCCACGAGGGCGATGACGACGGCCAGCCGGACGATCGTCGCGACCTCGCCCCGCGCGACGATGACGTCGACCACCTGGCCGGCGAGCACGGGCGTCGCGACCGCGAGGAACGCGCCGACGACGGACAGCGAGATGAACACCAGGAGCTGGGTCCGGTAGGGCACGGCGAAGGTCAGGATCCGCCGCACCGACGCGCGGGAGATGCTGTGCGTGCCGCCCTGCGTGCTCGAGATCTTGTAGAGCGAGCTCCAGGCCGCGCCTTCCATGCTCATCGCGGTTCCTCACGTGGGCATGCGCCCGGTCTGCGTGGCGGATCCCGGGCCCGGGATCCTCCCGTCGGCGGCGAGCCGGGAGACGGGCCCGGGAAGGGGCTCGGCCGGCGACGCCCGCGACGTCCTGTCCGGGCTCGCAGGCGCGGCGCGCGTGGAGGTGCACCTGCCGGCACCGGCATGTCCATCATGCGCCACGGATCGCGGCGCATCCGTCCCGGCGGTCCCTCAGCGGATGCCCGGGAGCGCGCGCACCACGCGGGCCGGGCGGCGCGGCGGCGCGGCGGCGCGGCGGCGCGGCGGCGCAGCGCAGCGCAGGCGGGGCCCGCCTAGGTCGTCGGCGCGGCGGCCTCCGTGCCGAGGCGCAGGGCGAGCTCCATGCAGCGCACGCGGGCCGGGGAGAGGTCGTAGGGCATGCTCCGGATGACGTCCGCCGCGCTCCGGGCGCGCGCGCCGTCCGTCGACCGGGGGCGGGACGCCGGGGCCTCCTCCTCGGGCGGGTGCGCCGCGTCCCACGCCGCGAAGAGGGCGTCGTCCTCCTCCGGCTGGCCGGACTCCTCGATGACGCGCATCAGCGCGGTCTCGAAGGCGTGCCGCTCGGCCGCCACCTGCGCCACGCGGGGGTCGTCGACGGCGACCGCGTCGTCCAGGGCCTCCTCGGCGGCGTCGACCCGGTCGGACTCCGCGCGCAGCGCCGGGTCGGCGGCCAGGGCGAGGAAGCGGCCGGCCTGCACGGCGGCGCCGAGCGGACCGAAGATCCGCTCGGTGACCAGCAGGACGTCCAGGTCGTCCTGCCGGAGCGAGCCCGCGGGTGCGCCCTCGAGGCGGCCGGAGACCAGGCCGTCGAGCAGTCCCAGCCGGTCGCCGAGGGTCCGCATGCGCTGCACCCGGGCCCGCTGCCGCTGCAGCTCGGCCTCCTGCGCGGCGAGGGCGTCCTCCAGCCGCGCGAGGACGTCGGCGATCCCGTCGGCTCCGCCCGCGCCGCCGTCGCCGCCGGCGCCGTCGGGCGCGCGGCCGTCGTCCGCGGGGCGCGCGGGCGCCGGCCCGCCGGGTGCGGCGCCGTCGAAGGCGTCGCGGATGTCGTCGAGCGCGATCCCGGCGTCGGCCATGCGCCGGATCCACAGCAGCCGGATGATCTCCTCGTAGCCGTAGCGGCGCCGGCCGTCCGCGCCCCGCTCCGGCTCGGGCAGGAGGCCGATCTGGTGGTAGTGCCGGATCGACCGGGGCGTGATGCCGACGAACGCGGCGGCGTCGCCGATCTGGACCTGTCGGGGTGGTGCCGGGAACGGGTGCATGGCGGACCTCTCGGGGTGGGGCGGGATGTTCTCCGAGCAGACCACATGACGCTGCGTCAGGAGCAAGCCCGGTCCTCGCGGATCGGTGGACGCGTCAGTCGACGACGGCCGCGACCGCCTCGACCTCCACGAGCTGGTCGTCGTAGCCCAGCACGGTGACGCCGAGGAGCGTGCTCGGCGGGTCGTGCGGCGCGAGCGCGTCGCGCACCACCTCCCACGCCGTGACCAGGTCGGCCTGCCGGCTCGACGCGACGAGGACGCGGGTGCTGACGAGGTCGGCCGTCGTCGCGCCCGCCGCCTCGAGCGCGAGGCGCAGGTTCTCGACGCACCGGGCCGCCTGGGCGGCGTGGTCGCCGACGCCGACCGTGCGGCCCTCGGCGTCGAGGGGGCAGGATCCGGCGAGGAAGACGAGCCGGGCGTCGGCCGGGGCCGTGGCGGCGTAGGCGTACTCGGCGACGCCGGAGAGGGCAACGGAGCGGATCAGGGTCACGGCGGTCATGGGTCTCCCGTCTCGGTGCGGGCGGGGTCCGCCCGACGCCAGCCTGCCAGGGCAGCCGTGCGGCCCGGACGGGGGCTGGTCCCCGCGGCCCCGACGCCCTAGCTTGAGGGCATGGCGGCCGTGGGGGATCCGCGGCCGAGCGCGCGCGCCCCGACGGGCCTGCCCGCTCCCGGCCGCATCGGGGACGCGTCGGCGACGGCGCGGCCCGCTGGACGCGCGCCCGGGGCGGGCGGCGATCCGATGTCGCTGCGGGTCGGGGTCGAGCGCGGCATGGTCCGGACGACGGCCGTGGTCGCGCCCCTGCTCGTCCTCCTGTCCCTCCCCCGCCTCCTGGTGGACGATCCCGGGGCCGGGATGGCGCTCACGGTCGTTGCCCTCCTGCTGGCGGCGCTCCTCGTCGCCCTGGTGCCGCTCGCCCTGCTCCGCCCGGCCATGCCCGCCCGCGGATGGCTGCGCGTCGTCCCCGCCGTCTACGCCGCGCTCCTCCTGCTCGAGCCGCTCCGGATCGGCGCGCCCGGCCTGCCCGGACCGTTCCCGCTCCCGTGGCTCATCGGGCTGTCGCCCGTCGTCCTCAGCTGCATCGCGCTCGGCACGCGGCGCCCGCTGGCGGCCGGCATCGGCTGCGGCGGCGTCCTCGTGCTGCTGGTCGCGGTCCACGCCGGCCGGATGCCGTCCGCCCACCTGGCGGCGCAGGGCGTGTGGCTCGCGATCCTCTCGGCGGGCCTCGTCGTGGGCGTGCGGGAGCTGCGGGTCCGGGCCCGGAGCGCGGACGATGCCGGACGCCGCGCGCAGGAGCTGTTCGAGAGCAGCCGACGCGCGGCCGCCATGGCGGCGCAGCGCGTCCGGACGGACGCGCTGCTGCACGACACCGTGCTCGCGGCGTTCCTCGCCGCCGCGCAGGGCCTCGGCGACCGGGCGGTGCCCATGGCGCGCTCCGCGCTCGAGATCGTGTCCGACACCCAGGACCCGCTCGCCGGCAGCCCGGGGACGGTGCGGTTCGCGGAGGCGCTCGCGTCCGCGGAGCGGGAGCTCGCGCCGCTGGCCGGCCAGGTGCACCTCGACCTGGCCGCCGCGGAGGCGATCGAGCTGCCGTCCCCGGTGGCGGAGGCCGTCGTGTCCGCCATGCTGCAGGCGATCGCCAACAGCGAGCTGCACGCGGGACCGGGCGCCGTGCGCACCGCGACCGCGTGGGCGACGGCGGGCGGCGGCCTGCGGATCCGGATCAGCGACGACGGCTGCGGGTTCGACCCGCAGGGCCTCGCCCCGGCGCGGCTGGGCGTCCGGGTGTCGATCGTGGAGCGCCTGCAGCGCGTCGGCGCGTCGGCGGACGTGCGCTCGACCCCGGGCCGCGGCACCTCCGTGGTGATCTCGTGGCAGCCCGCGCCGCCGGCCCCGATGCCGGACAGCACGGCCAGCACGGACGGCGCGGACGGCATGGACGGCGCGGCCGGCGCGACCCGGGTCACGCTCATCCCGCGCCACGCGCTCTCCGGGGTGCTGACCGCCCTCGTCATGGTGGCGGTCCTCGTCGCGACCGCGGAGGCCGCGTTCTTCTTCCAGGCGGTCGGTCCGCTCCTCGCGGCGATCCTCGGGACCGCGGTCCTGCCCTCGATCGTGCGGGGAGCCCGCCGGGGGTCGATGCGCACCCGGACGGCCTGGTCGCTCGCCGCCGTGGGGGCGGTGATCTGCGGCGTCGCGACCCTCGGCGTCTCCCCGGACGAGGTCGACTCGGTCACGATCTCGTGGTTCACCTGCGGCGTCCTCGCGGGCTGCGCCCTGGTCTGGATGGCGGGCCAGCGGCTCCCGCCCCTGGCCGCGACCGCCTGCCTCGTCGTCGCGATCGGCATCTGGGCCGGCCCCGCGGGCATCATCCGCCTCGGGCTCGCCGGCGAGGTGGTCCTCGTCATCGGCGGCCTGATGATGCACCGCGCCCTCCGTCGCGTCACCGAGGCGACGCGCGTCGCCGCCGCGGCGGAACGGGAGACGCTGGCCCGGCGGGCCGAGCTGGACGCGTCGGAGCAGGAGCGGCACGCGCGGCTCCGCTCCGCGCACCGCAACGTCGCGCCGCTGCTCGGGCGCATCATCCGCGAGGGCGGGCGCCTCGACGCGGCCGCGCGCGCGGAGTGCCGCGTGGTCGAGCAGACCCTCCGCGACGAGATCCGCGGCCGCCTGCTGCTCAACGACGCGACGCGCGCCGCGATCCTCCGTCACCGGCGCCGCGGCGCGGTCGTGCAGGTGCTCGACGACGGGGGCCTCGACGACGTCCCGGCCGCCGCGCTCGGGGCGCTCCTCGACGAGGTGGCTGAGCTGCTGGGGCCCGTCCGGTCCCGCCGCATCGTCATCCGGGCGGCGCAGCCCCGCTCCCGCACGGCGATCTCCCTCGTGGCGTCCTCCCCCGACGAGACGGCCGCGGCGCTCGGCCTCGACACCGACGACGACGTCGACCTGTGGGTGTCCCTCCCCCGGCCGGCCGCGTCCGAGCCGACTGCGTCGGAGTCGGCCCCGGCCTCCTCCCGCGACGCCTAGGGCGCCGGCGCCGCCGCCGGGCGCGCTTCCCGTGCGCGCGCGAGGATCCCGCCGATGACCTCGGACTTCGCCTCCGCGTAGTCGTTCATGTCGTCCCAGCGGCGCGTCATGAGCGCCCGCTTCGTGCGCGCGTACAGGTCCCGGTCGGCGACGTCGGAGCGCAGCCGGTCGCGGAGGAGCAGGTAGGCCTCGATCGCGTCCGCGCCCGCCTCGTAGACGTGCACGTGGACGTCGCGCGCGGGCGTCCGCACGAGCCGGTGCCCGGGCTCCCGCACCCGGAGGACGTACCCGGCCGCGACCAGCTGCGCCACGTGGTCCTCCTCCGCCGTGATGTCCGGCACCACGAGCACCACGTCGACGACGGGCTTGGCCGCGAGGCCCGGCACGGAGGTGGAGCCGATGTGCTCGACGGCGAGCGCCGCGTCGCCGACCGCGGCGAGGATCCGCGCGCGGTGCTCCCGGAAGGCGTCCGCCCACGCCGGGTCGTGCTCGCGGAGCGGGACCGCGAGCGCCTCGGGACCTCCCACGAGCTCCAGGCCGGTCACGTCCGGACGGCGGCGGGCGGGGCGACGGCCGGGGTCAGGGTCATGCATCACCGGGTCATCCTGCCAGGGCGGCCGGCAGCCGCACCCGCACCCGGCGTCAGTCCGCTCCACCGCCCGGGAAGGCGACGTGCTGCATCACCCACGCGTGCATGACGACCGCGGCGGCCGCGGACGCGTTGATGGATCGGGTCGACCCGAACTGCGAGATGGCCACGGTCATGTCGGCGGCCTGGATCGCCTCGTCGCTGAGGCCCGGCCCCTCCTGCCCGAAGACGAGCACGCAGCGCTCGGGGAGCGACGTGGTCTCCAGGAGCACGGATCCGTCCACGTTGTCGATCGCGATGACCGGCAGGCCCTCGCCCGCCGCCCACTCGACCAGGTCGGCGATCGTCGCGTGGTGGACGACGTGCTGGTAGCGGTCGGTGACCATGGCGCCGCGCTTGTTCCAGCGGCGCCGGCCGACGATGTGCACGGTGTCGGCGGCGAACGCGTTGGCGCTCCGCACGATCGACCCGATGTTCATGTCGTGCTGCCAGTTCTCGATGGCGACGTGGAACGGGTGCCGACGCTCGTCGAGGTCGGCGACGATCGCGTCCATGCGCCAGTAGCGGTAGCGGTCGATCACGTTGCGCGTGTCCCCGCGCTCGAGCAGCTCCGGGTCCAGGTGCGGCTCGTCCGGCCACTCCTCGGCCCCGCCCGGCCACGGTCCCACGCCGTGGGTGGAGAGCTCGACGGTCGGCGTCGGTCCGGCGGCGCTGCCGGCCCCCGCGGCGCTGCCGGCCCCGGCGGCGCCGTCCACCCCGGCGGCCGTCTCCCGCTCCGGCATCAGATGTAGATCCCCGGGTCGACGAAGAAGGCCGGGTCGACGTGCGCGTCGGGCCCACGGCCCACCCGCTTCCCCGTCTCGACGGCCGGGATGCCCGTGAGCACGGATCCGGCGGGTGCGTCCTTCACGACCACCGCGTTCGCGCCGATGACGCTGCCGGCGCCCACCGTGATCGGCCCGAGCAGCTTCGCGCCGGCGCCGATGGTGACCCCGTCGCCCACGGTCGGGTGCCGCTTGCCGTGCACGAGGCTCTTCCCGCCGAGCGTCACGCCGTGGTACATGAGCACGTCGTCGCCGACCTCCGCCGTCGCGCCGATGACCACGCCCATGCCGTGGTCGATGAACAGCCGTCGGCCGATGCGCGCGCCCGGGTGGATCTCGACGCCCGTCAGCGCCCGCCCGACCTGCGCGAGCAGGCGCGCCGGCAGCCGGATCCGCCGCCGCCACAGCGCGTGCGACACCCGGTGCAGCCACACGGCGTGCAGCCCCGGGTAGCCGAGCACCATCTCCAGGTACCCGCGCGCGGCCGGATCGTGGGCGCGGGCGGAGCGGAGGTCCTCGACGACGCGGTCGACTGCTCCCACGCCTAGTCGCGCAGGTCGTCGAACAGCACGGTCGAGAGGTACCGCTCGCCGTAGTCGCACACGATCGCCACGATCGTCTTGCCGGCGCTCTCGGGGCGCTTGGCGATCTCGAGGGCGGCCCAGACGATGGATCCGGAGGAGATGCCGCAGAGGATGCCCTCGTCGGTGGCGAGCGCGCGGGAGACGCGGATGGAGTCCTCGAGCGACACGTCGACGACCTCGTCGTACACCTCGGTGTCGAGGATCTCGGGCACGAAGTTCGCCCCGATGCCCTGGATCTTGTGGGGGCCGGGCTTGCCGCCGTTCAGGATGGGCGAGTCGAGCGGCTCGACGGCGACGATGCGCACGTCGGGCTTGCGCTCCTTGAGCACCTGGCCGACGCCCGTGATGGTGCCGCCCGTGCCGACGCCCGCGATGAACACGTCGACGGCGCCGTCGGTGTCCGCCCAGACCTCCTCGGCGGTCGTCTCGCGGTGCTTCTGCGGGTTCGCGGCGTTCGCGAACTGCTTCGCCCAGATGGCGTTCGGCGTCTCGTCGACGATCTGCTTCGCCCGCTCGACGGCGCCGCGCATGCCCTCGGGGCCGGGAGTCAGCACGATCTCGGCGCCGTAGGCCCGGAGCACCAGGCGGCGCTCCATGCTCATGGTCTCCGGCATCGTGAGGACGACCTTGTAGCCGCGCGCCGCCCCGACCATCGCGAGCGCGATGCCGGTGTTGCCGCTCGTGCCCTCGACGATGGTGCCGCCCGGCTTCAGCTGCCCGGACGCCTCGGCCGCGTCGATGATCGCGACGCCGATGCGGTCCTTCACGCTGGATGCGGGGTTGTGCGACTCGAGCTTCACCAGCACCGTCGCGTCGAGGCCCTCGGTGAGCCGGTTGAGCCGGACGAGCGGCGTGCCGCCGACCAGCTGGGTGATGTCGTCGTAGACGCGACCTGCCATGGGTTCCACCTTCGTCGTGATCCTGGTCGGTGCGGGGCCGGGCCGCGCGCACCTGCTCGTCGTCGAGCCTATGGGAGCCCAACCGCGTGTGTCGCGGCGGCATTCCTGGGCGGCGGATGCTCTGCCTGGACATTCTGTGGAGAAGGCCGCCGCCGCCGGTGGCGCCCGGGCCAGGGTGCGCGCGACCATCCCGAGGCGATCCCGCGGCGTCCGTCATCCGCACCCGAACCGGGATCCCTCCTGCTCACGAAGGAGGGACATGCCCATCCCCGCGCGTCCAGTCACGATGATGCTCGTCGTCACCGCTGCCTCGCTGGTCGGGGCCATGACCGCAGCCGTGGGAGCGGTTCCCGGCACCGTGCCGGAAGCCGCGCAGCGCCAGTCGAGGGTCGTGCACGCGGGCGTCGGCAGCGCCGCCCCGACGACACCGGCAACCCTCCTGGCCTCCGCCCCCGCCATGAGCGACGCCGACCTCGACGGCCTCGTCGCTGTGCTGGACGCTCTGCCCGACGACGTCAAGTCGGCCGACCCCCGCACGACACCGCACTACGAGCGGCGTCTGAGCCGCGCGATCGATCGGGTGACTGCTTCGTCGGACACCGGCGACACAGCCCGGTCCTCAGCGGCGGACGACGCGCTCTACCTCATCGGCACGGGACGCGGCGCGCTGGCGACGGATCTCCGCGGCTCCGCTCCGACGGCTCGACTCACCATCGACTGGATCGGTTGCGCCGCGTCGATCGCCGGCGTCATCGCGCAGTACGGATTGCCGGTGTTCAAGGTGGTGAGCTTCATCAGGGAGGCGCGTGCGCTGTTCGGCAGCGCCTACGACATCCATCTGGCCATCCGCTACGGCCGGGCGGCCGCCGAGATGGGAGAAGAGGCGACTCAGATCATCGAAGCGCTCCTCGGGGTCGACGGCGTCGTATCGGCATGCTTCGGCGCCGCCGCCATGGACGTCTGACATGCAGTCCGGCGAGCCCTTCCACGACGACCGCGCGCCCTCGACATGGGAGCCACCACCCGTCTGGGCGCCGGTCGTCGGTCACTTCTCCGTCGCCTTCCTGAAGATGCCACTGGTGGTGGTGATCTGCTTCGGGGGGACTCGGATCTTCGGCCTCGGCAGCCCCACTCTCTCCGCGATCATCGGCGGGACCATCCTGCTCACGGCAGTCAACATCTGCGTGACGGTGGCGGCGGAACGGCCCTTCGTCCTTCGACGTCGCAGCCTGGTCCCCGGCGGATGGGGCTTCGCCCTCGTGCCATGGCTCGCGGGTGCGACGAGCGCATGCGCCCTGGCTGGCTTCCTCCTGCCCGGGACGGCCTCCGTGGTACTCGCGACCGCGATGACGGCGGTGGAGACGGTCGAGCTCGCGTGGTCGCGCCCCTGGCGCCCCGGCGACACCGATGCCGAGTTCCGCGAGAAGTGGGTGGCCGTGAGGGATCTGACGAAGGAGACATTCGCGCCCGACGTCGAGGAGATCCGTCACAGGCTGGACGAGCGGGCGATGGATGGGTACCGCCGGAAGATCGCCGAGCGTGACACCGAGCGGGCGCGGGACGAGGAGCAGGAGCACGACGAGAGGGACGGTCCGCCGCGGGACGCGTGACTCGGGGTCCGCGGACACGGCAGGCTGGACCCATGAGCGCGCGCATCGAGGTGGAAGGGCCCGGCGGGCCCGAGGTCATGACCCTGACGGACGGCCCGGTGCCGGATCCCGGCCCCGGCGAGGTGCGCATCCGCGTGCACGCCGCGGGCGTCAACTTCATCGACACCTACCGGCGCAGCGGCGTGTACCCGATGGCGCACCCGTACGTGCCGGGATCCGAGGCGGCCGGCGTGATCGAGGCGCTCGGCGACGGCGTGAGCGGCGTCCACGTCGGCGACCGCGTCGCCACGGCGGAGGCGGAGGGCACCTACTCCCAGCACGCGCTGGTGCGCGCCGAGACCCTCCTGCCCGTCCCCGACGGCGTCGAGATGGAGACCGCCGCGGCGCTCCCGCTCCAGGGCCTCACCGCGCACTACCTCGCGACGAGCTCCTACCCGGCCGGCCCCGGGGATCGCGCGCTCGTGCACGCGGGCGCCGGCGGCGTCGGCCTCCTGCTCACGCAGCTGCTCGCCGACCGCGGCGTCGAGGTCATCACGACCGTCTCGAACGAGGAGAAGGCCGCCCTCTCGCGCGCGGCCGGCGCGACGCACGTGCTCGGGTACGACGACGTGCCGGTCCGGGTGCGCGAGCTGACCGACGGCCGCGGGGTCGACGTGGTGTACGACGGCGTGGGCCGCGACACGTTCGACGGCTCGCTCGCGTCGCTCCGCATCCGCGGCACCCTGGTGCTCTTCGGCGGAGCCAGCGGCCAGGTGCCGCCGTTCGACCTGCAGCGCCTGAACTCCGGCGGATCCCTGTCGGTCACCCGCCCGACCCTCGCCCACTTCCTGCTCGACGCCGAGGAGCGGCGCTGGCGCGCGGGCGAGCTCTTCGCGGCCGTCCTCGACGGCTCGCTCGACGTGCGGGTCGGTGCGACGTACCCGCTGGCCGATGCCGCTCGCGCCCACGAGGACCTGGAGGCCCGGCGCACGACGGGCTCCATCGTGCTCATCCCCTGACACGGGAGCCCGCCGAACACTTGCCATGGAGGAAAATCAGATGTAGGTTTCCCTCATGGAAAACGACCGAGCAGCAGACGCGGCCGCCGCCCTCGACGGCCTCCACTCCGACCGCGAGGCCCTGGCCGCCCGCATCCCCGTGCCGCGCTGGCACCTCGCGGGATTCGGGGCCATCGCCCTCGCCTGGGTCGCCCAGGCCGTGACCCTCTCCCCCGGCGCCGGATACGAGCCGCCGCGGACCTCCTGGCTGCTCATCGCGGCCGCGGTCGTGCTGCTGGTGCTCATCCGCCGCCGCACGGGCATCCGGTTCCGCGGCGTCGGGCTGCGCGCGGTGCTCCTCGTCGCGGCCGCGCTCCTCGGCTGCCTCGTGCTGTTCTCGATCTCGCTGGGCCTCGTCGCGCAGGGCCTCGGCTGGGCCGTCGCGCTCACCGCGCTGGCCGCCTTCGGCCTCGTGACCTGGTTGTCGACGCTGGCGTTCCGCGCGGCCGTCGACGGGATCCGGCGCCGTGGCTGAGGCCGCCTTCGACGAGCTGATCCACGCCCCCGTCCGCCTCCGCATCTGCGGCATCCTCCGGCGGGTCGACCAGATCGACTTCGCCGTCCTGCGCGACACCCTCGGCGTCGCCGACGCCAGCCTGTCCAAGCACCTCCGGCAGCTGACGGAGAGCGGCTACGTCGCCTCGCGCAAGGCCTCCTCGGCCGGGCGCGCGGACAAGCGGCAGCTCACCTGGCTGTCGCTCACCGCATCCGGCCGCCGGGCGTTCGACGGGCACCTGGCCGCGCTGACCGACATCGCGGGGGCCGGGGCCGACGCCTGACCGGGCGGCCCACCGGACCCGCAGCCCGAGCGCCTAGCCTCGTCGCATGCCCGCACCCGGATCCGCGCCGACGCGCATCGGCTTCCTCACCACCGGCCCGTTCGACCCGGTCGATCCCGCCACCGGCCTCGAGGAGGCGCTGCGGCTCGTGGAGCTGGGCGACGCGCTCGGCCTCGACACCGCGTGGCTCCGGCCCGACCACCTGCGGCACGCGATCTCCTCCCCCGTCGCCATGCTCGCCGCGGCCTCCCAGCGCACGCGCCGCATCGGGCTCGGCACGGCGTCGATCCCCGTGCGCGCCGAGAACCCGTTGCGCCTCGCCGAGGACCTCGCGACCGTCGACCTCCTCTCCGGCGGGCGCCTGCGCCCCGGCCTCTCGGTCGGGAACCCGGGCCGCGTCGCCGCGGTCGACCGCGCCGTCCACCCGACGACGGCCGAGCACGAGGAGCCGGGCCGCGACCGCCTCCTCCGCTTCCGCGAGCTGCTGCGCGGCGGCCGCGTGCCGGGAGCGGACGACCGGCCCGACGCATCCGATGATGAGCACGACGAGGCCCTCACGCCCACGGTGCAGCCGTCGTCCCCCGGCCTCGCGGACCGCCTCGCCTACGGCGCGGCGACGCTCCGCACGGCGGCCTGGGCGGGATCGCACGGCTTCCGCCTGCTCGCCTCCGACGTGACTGAGCGCGGAACCGGCGGCGGCCACGGCTTCGCGGCCGACCAGCGCGCCCTCATCGACGCCTACCGGGCCGCGCATCCGGATCCGGCCGCCGCGCACGTCACGCTGGCGCTCGTCGTGGTGCCCACCGACGGCGCCACCTCGGAGCAGCGCGCCCGGTACGCGGACGACGCCGCGGCGCGCGCCGAGCGGGCCGCCCGGGCGGACCAGTCGGAGGGCCCGGGAGCCGGGTCGAGCATGGTCCGCGCTCCGGATCTCGTGGGCCCGTCCGACCGGCTGGCGGCCGCGCTGCTCGCACACCCGGCCGTGCAGGCCGCCGACGAGCTCGCCATCGCCCTGCCGGCGGGGCTGCCCACGGGCGACGTCACGCAGATCCTCACCGACGTCGCCCAGCACCTCGGCCCGGCGCTCGGCTGGTCGCCCGCGACCTCCTGACCCGGCCGGCGCCGGACCCTCGACGGCCCGTGCCCGCCGGGGCCCGGACGGGAGCCCCGGCCCGCCCGCCTAGCATCGGTCCATGCCCGCATCCGGTACCCCGCTCGCCCGCCTCGGCTTCCTCACCATCGGCACGTTCGACCCGGCGGATCCCGCCGAGGGCCACGAGGCCACCCTCCGGATCATCGAGAGGGGCGAGCAGCTCGGCCTCGACAGCGCGTGGCTCCGGCACCGCCACCTGCAGCACGGGATCTCCTCCCCCGTCGCCGTGATGGCCGCGGCCTCACAGCGCACGCGCCGCATCGACCTCGGCACGGCCGTCACGCCCATCGGCGCCGAGAACCCGTTCCGCCTCGCCGAGGACCTCGCGACCGTCGACCTCCTCACCGGCGGCCGCCTCCAGCCGGGCTTCTCGATCGGCACGCCCATGCGCTTCGACACGTACCGCGACGCGATCTACCCGACGACCGCCGACCTCGAGGACCTCGGCTACGACCGCCTCCTCCGCTTCCGCGACCTCGTGCACGGCCGGACCGTCAGCGACGCCGCCGCCCGCGAGGGACAGGAGGAGTACGCCTCCACCGTGCAGCCGCACGCCGCGGGACTCGCCGAGCGGATCTGGTACGGCGCCGCGAGCACGCGCTCCGCGGTCTGGGCCGGCGAGAACGGCTTCCGCCTCCTCACGTCGAGCGTGATCCAGGGCGAGCTCGGGCCGGACTTCGGCGCGAACCAGCGCGCGCAGATCGACGCGTACCGGGCAGCCCATCCGACCGGCGCCGACGCCCGGGTGTCGCAGGGCCTCGTCGTGATCCCCACCGACCGCGCGACCCCCGAGCAGCGCGCCCGCTACGAGGCGTACGCGGCGTCCCGGGCGCATCGGGTGGGCGTCCCGCAGGGTCCGCGGGGGCTGCTCTTCGCCGAGGACCTCGTGGGCACCTCGGAGGAGATCGCCGCGCGCCTGCACGCCGACCCCGCGTACCAGGCCGTCGACGAGGTCGCGTTCGCCCTGCCGTTCACCCTCGGCGAGGCCGACCTCGAGCAGATCCTCACCGACATCGCCGAGCTCCTCGGCCCGGCCCTCGGCTGGTCGCCCGCCGTCTGACCCGGCCCGCGCACGACGACGCCCCTCCCGCCCGACCATGAGGGTCGGTGCGGGAGGGGCGTCGTCCTTCGCCCTAGTCGCGACTTCGGCGCCGGCGGCGCTTCTGGAAGGACACGGAGACCAGGTACGTGACGCCGAACATGAGCACAGCGACCACGCTCGCGGGCACGGCCTGCGTGGCAGGGGAACGCCCGTCGAGCAGAGGCACGATCACCAACTGCGAGAAGAGGAAGAACGCGACGACGATGGACGACGATGCGAGGGCACGGCTTCGATCTGCTCGGTGGTCCTCCGGTTCAATCACGACGGCACTGCACTTCCAACGTCGGAAGGTAGATCCGCATGTTCCGGTTGCGTGTGCAGACGCCATGGGCTGTGGCTACCGCGACGATGGTCGCTCCCACCCCGACGCCGACTGCGCACGCGAGGCCACCGCTCTCCGGGCCGAGTGCCGCACAGATCAGCAAGCCCAGCGTGCCCGCCGCGCCAGCCGCTTGTTCGGAGGGGTCGAGGCTGACGTACGGGAACGGATCCGCCCCGGCTCGTACGAGAGGACTACCCAGCTCCTCCTGTGTCGGTGCCCCGACCACCGGCGCTCCTCCCGGTGAGTAGGTGTAGGTGATGGTCACTCCGTCGCCGATGCGGTACGTCACGCGCTGGCCGAATGCGGTACTGACGGCGTCCCGCGGAACCGCGCTCTCGCGGAGCGCGATGCCGGCTCTCTCGATGCGCTCCGTGGATGGAACAGCGTCGGAGACGTCCGCCGTTCGAGCAGGCCCGGAGGAGAATGAGGCGCTGATGCGGCTCGGGGGAGTCCTCGTCGGCGTCGCCGAGGCGCTGGACGCGAAGGAGAGCGTCGACAGTGCGACGGCTGCGATGACCCCCATGAGGGGGATCGGATGGATGCGCATGGTTGCTCCTAGCTAGTCGGAGTGCTTCGGGGGAGGTTCGCAGGTCGCGCACTTGCGCGAGCGAAGCGCACACACCCCGGCGGAGGCGGAGGTCAGCGCGACTTCATGTGCCGACCCGGCCGGGAGGCGACGACGCCCCTCCCGCGCGATGCGGGAGGGGCGTCGTCGATGATCCGGCGCGGGATCAGTGCATGCTGACGGCCTCGGTCGACGCGCCCTCGCGGAAGCGCTCGAGCGGGACGCGCACCATCGACCAGGAGATGATCGAGGCGCAGGCCACGCCGATCGCCGCGGCGAGGAACACCACGTGGTAGCCGTCCACCTGCTGCTGCAGCGGGTCCTGGACGCCGTCGGCGGTCGCGGCCGTGACGGCCGACGCGAACAGTGCGGTGAAGACCGCCGTGCCGATGGATCCGCCGATCTGCTGCGTGCCCGTGAGCGCCGCGCCCGCGACGCCCGCGTCCCGCGGCTCGATGCCGGAGAGCGCGACGTTCTGCATGGGCACGAAGACGCACGCGAGCCCGATGCCGAGGAGGATCTGCCCGGGGAGCACCTGCACGACGTAGGCGCCGTCGACCGTGACCCGGCTGAACCAGAGGAGACCGGCGGCGGCGACGAGCGGGCCGACCGTCATGAGCACGCGCGGGCCCACCTTCGGCAGCAGCCGCGCCACCTGCGGGGCGGTGAGCATGATCGACGCGGCCATCGGCAGCGACGCGAGGCCGGAGATCAGCGGCGACATGCCGAGCACGATCTGGAAGTGGAGCGTGAGGTACAGCAGCCCGCCGAGGAGCGCCGCGCCCACCATCACCGAGGTGAGGTACGCGCCGCCGCGGGTGCGGTCGGCGACCACGCGGAGCGGCAGGAGCGGGTTCCGCGCCTTCGACTCCCACCAGACGAAGGCGACCATGATGCCCACCCCGAGCGCGAGGAAGCCGATGGTCTGCGGCTGGCCCCAGCCCTCCTCCGCACGGGAGAAGCCGTAGACGATCGACGCGAGGCCGACGGTCACGAGCAGGGCGCCGGGCACGTCGTAGCTGCGGTCGCCGTCGGCGCGGCTCTCCTTCACCAGCGGGATGCCGGCCACGATCGCGACGATCGCGATCGGCACGTTGACGAGGAGGCACCAGTGCCAGCTCAGGTACTCGGTGAGCACGCCGCCGAGGAGGAGGCCGACGGCTGCACCGGATCCGGCGATCGTGCCGTAGACCGCGAACGCCTTGACCCGGTCGGGTCCGGACGGGAAGGTCACCGACAGGAGCGCGAGCGCGGCGGGGGCGAGGAGCGCCGCGAAGACGCCCTGGAGGCCCCGCGCGATGAGGAGCATCTCGCTCGAGGCGGCGAAGCCGCCGAGCGCGGAGGCGGCCGCGAAGCCGACCATGCCGAGGAGGAAGGAGCGCTTGCGCCCCCAGTAGTCGGCGATGCGCCCGCCGAGGAGGAGGAGCGAGCCGAACGCGAGCGCGTACACGGTGACGACCCAGGTGCGGTCGGCGTCGCTCATGCCGAGGTCGCGCTGCGCGGCCGGGAGTGCGATGTTCACGATGGTGCCGTCGAGCACGACCATGAGCTGGGCGAGGGCGACGACCGCCAGCAGGATCCACTTGCTGCGGGCGGAGGGGGCCGCCGGGGTGGCGGGGCCGGCCGGTGCGGCCGGGCCGGAGGCGGGGGAGGTCGAGGGCGGTGCGCTCTCGGGGGTGCGTGCGTGGGAGATCTGGTGCTCCTGAGGGTCGTGCGGCGCCCGGGCGGGCGAGGACGGTCCAATCTAGGGCCGCGGCGCGCGGAGAGTCAAACGAACCGGTTCGTTTGACATACGCTGTTCACATGGCAGAGACGACGGGGTCCGCCCGCTCCACCGATGACCGGCCCGACGACGTCCGGCACCGCATCCTCCTGGCCGCGCGCGAGGAGTTCGCGGCGCACGGGCTCGCGGGAGCGCGCGTCGACCGCATCGCCCGCTCCGGACGGGCCAGCAAGGAGCGGCTGTACGCGCACTTCACCGACAAGGAGTCGCTGTTCCACGCGGTGCTGAAGCTCAACGGCGTCGAGTTCTTCTCGGCCGTGACGCTGGATCCAGCCGATCTGCCGGGCTTCGTCGGCCACATCTTCGACCACGCCTACGAGCACCCGGAGCACCGCCGCATGCTCGCGTGGGCCCGGCTCGACGGCGTGACGCTCGACGTGCCGCACAGCGAGACCTCGCCGTCGGCGAAGGTCGAGGCCATCCGCCGCGGGCAGGAGGCGGGCACCATCGACCCGTCGTGGGACCCACAGCGCCTCCTCACCATGCTGTTCGCGCTCGCGCAGTCGTGGGTGCAGTCGCCGTACCCGGCGATGCACGACGACGGGCCCGCCGCACGCGCCGCGGACCGGGCGGCGGTCGTCGAGGCCGCGCGCCGGATCACGGCGCCGCCCTCCCGCTGAGGACGACGGGCCCCGCGGGTCGATCGTCACGGCATCCTGCGGATTCCCCGGATGAGGGGGACGGTTCCCAGGACTCGCCCGTACCGTGGGCCCATGTCCGACACCCTGACCCGCGAGTACGAGGCGGGGTCGAGCCACGCGCATCCCCTCCGCCGCTTCCTGCGCCGTTGCCGGGCCTGGATCGAGCTGCACCCGAGGGCCCGCTGGCTGTACCGGATCCTCGTCGGGATCCTCGGCGTCGCCATCGTCCTCGTCGGCGTCGTCCTCATCCCCCTGCCGGGGCCGGGCTGGCTCATCGTCTTCCTCGGCATCGCCGTGCTGGGCACCGAGTTCCCCGCGGCGCACCGCGTGAACGTGTTCCTCAAGCGCCAGCTCCACCGGTTCTGGGACGCCTGGCGCCGCTGGCGGGCCTCCCGCGCGGAACGCCGCGCCGCACGCGTGCGCTGACCCTCCCGCGCGGAGGCTCGCGCCCGGAGCCCCGCCCGCGACCGCGTCGCCGCCCCGCCCCCCTGCGACCCCGGCCCCGCCTCCCCCATGTGCCGCGCGCATCTCCCCCCTCCGGTCGATACGGCGGCGTGACGCGTGTCCCTAGGGTCGGACCATGTCCTCTCCCGCAGCGCACGCTCCCCGCGACCTCCCGCCGGGACGCGTCCCGGTGCCCGGACGGGTCCCGCGACCCGTCGGCGACGGCGATCCCGGCGACGGCAGAGCGCCGACCCGGGGCCGCGCCCTCGGCCGCACGCTCGTCATCGGGCGGGAGGCGGGGCTCATGCTCCTGGCGCTCGTGGTCGGCGTCGTCGCCTTCGGCGGCGTGCTCACGCTCCTCGAGGAGTCGGGGACGACGGGCGCCCGCGTCGACGTCCTGCTCCTCGTCGACGCCGGGGTCGGGCTCGTGGCCGTCGCGCTCCTGCCGGTCCGTCGCGTCGTGCCCCTCCCGATCGCCCTCGTGCTCGGGGTCGTCGCGGCCGTGTCGAGCGTCGGGCTGCCCGCCGCCGCCATCGCCCTGGCCTCCCTCGCCGCCCGCCGCCGCCCACGGGAGATCGCGCTGGCCGCCGGCACCTGGGTCGTCGCCGTCGGCACGTGGGAGCTCGCCGGGCTCTCCTACCTGCCCACGACGCCGCGCGAGGTCCCGGTCGTCGGCGCCCTGCTCGTCGCCATGCTCGGGCTCCTCGTCGTCGTCGGGCTCTACGTGGGCGGCCGACGCGAGCTGATGGCGTCGCTGCGGGAGCGCGCGCGCCTCTCCGACGAGGAGCAGGCCCTCCGCGCGGCGCAGGCGGCGGACCGCGAGCGCACCCGCATCGCCCGCGAGATGCACGACGTGCTCGCGCACCGGCTCTCGCTGGTCGCGCTGCACGCGGGGGCGCTGGAGTACCGCGACGACCTCGACCCGGCCGAGGTCCGCGCCACCGCGGGCGTCGTGCGGGACAACGCGCGGACGGCCCTCACGGAGCTCCGCGAGGTCCTCGGCGTGCTGCGCGACCCGTCCGGCGGTCCGGCCCTCGCGCCGCCCCAGCCGACGCTCGCCGACCTCCCCGGGCTCCTCGAGGAGGCGTGCGCGCTCGGCGTGGAGGTGCACGCCGACGTCCACCCCGACACCCGGGACGAGCTGCCGACCCTCTCGGCGACGACCTCCCGGCACGCCTACCGCGTCGTCCAGGAGTGCCTCACGAACGCCCGCCGCCACGCCCCGGGCGCACCGGTGACGCTCACGGTCGACGGGCGCGCCGGCGGATCCCTCCGCATCGCGGTCGAGAACCCGGTGCCGTCCGAGGAACCCGGCGCCGACGATCCGGCCGTGCCCCCGGCCGGTCACGGCCTCGCGGGCATCGCCGAGCGGGCGCTCTCGCTCGACGGCACCCTGGCGGTCGCCCGCCGCGACGGCCGGCACGTGGTGGAGGCGGTGCTCCCGTGGACCGCGTGAGCACCGGCGGCCCGACGGCATCCGGTCCGACGGCGCCCGATCCGACGGCGCCCGGCCCCGCAGCCGGGGGCACTGACCTCGCGGGCGTCGTGCCCGCGGGCGGCCCGCCCATCCGCGTGGTGATCGTCGACGACGACGCGCTCGTGCGCGCCGGCCTGGGGATGCTGCTCGGCGGCGGGCACGGGCTCGAGGTGGTCGGCGAGGCCGCCGACGGCCTGGCCGCGGGTCGCGTCATCGCCCGGACGGCGCCCGACGTCGTGCTCATGGACATCCGCATGCCGGTCTGCGACGGGATCGCCGCCACGGCCCGCGAGGTGGCCCGACGCCCCGACCTCCCCGTCATCGTGCTCACGACCTTCGACGCCGACGAGCTCGTGCTCGGGGCGCTGCGGGCCGGCGCGCGCGGGTTCCTGCTGAAGGACACCCCGCCCGTCGAGCTCGTGGCGGCGGTGCGCCAGGTCGCCGCGGGCCGCTCGATCCTGTCCCCCTCGGTGCTCGACACCGTGATCGGCGTGGCGGCCCAGCGCGACCGCGCCGACCGCACGGCCGAGCGGGCGCGCTTCGGTACCCTGACGGAGCGCGAGCAGGAGGTGGCGCTCGCCATCGCGCGCGGTCACTCGAACGCCCGCATCGCGGCCGACATGCACCTCGGCGTCGCGACCGTGAAGACGCACGTGGGCCACGTGCTCGACAAGCTCGGCCTCGAGGGCCGCGTGCAGGTCGCCGTGCTCGTGCACGAGGCCGGGCTCGCTCCGTCGGAGTGAGCCCGGCCTCGGGCGGTGCCGGCCGGAGCCGGTCAGGTGCGGCGGATCAGCCGGCGAGCGCCGGGTAGTCCGTGTAGCCCTCGGCGCCGGGGCCGTAGAAGGTGTCGCCGTTCGGCTCGTTGACCTCCGCGTCCTGCTCCCAGCGCTCGACGAGGTCGGGGTTGGCGATGACCATGCGGCCGACGGCGACCAGGTCGGCGCTGCCGTCCTCGACGAGGTCGACGGCGTCCTGGCGCTCGGTGACGACGCCGAAGCCGCTGTTGACCATGAGCGGTCCGCCGAACGTGGCGCGCAGGCCCTGCACGAGCTCGCCGCGCGGCTCGGCGTGCAGCACGCTGAGGTACGCGAGGCCGAGGGGCGCGATGCCCGCGAGGAGCGCCTCGTAGGTGGCGCGCGTCTCGTCGGCGTCCTCCTCGAGCACGTCCTGGATGTTGTGGCTCGGCGAGATGCGGATGCCGACGCGGCCGGCCCCGATCTCGCGCGCGACCGCGTGGGCCACGTCGATGCCGAGCTTCGCGCGGTTGGCGGGCGACCCGCCGTAGGCGTCCGTGCGGACGTTGGAGACGGGCGAGAGGAACTCGTGCAGCAGGTAGCCGTTGGCGGAGTGGATCTCCACGCCGTCGAACCCGGCGTCCACCGCGTTGCGCGCCGCGACCGCGAGCTCGTCGACGATGAGCGGGACCTCGTCGGTCTCCGGCTCGCTGGGGACGGGGTACGGGGCCTTGCCGGTGGGCGTGTGGACCTCGCCCTGGATGGCGATGGCGCTCGGCGCGAGCAGCGGCAGTCCGCCCGTGATCTCCTCGTGCGACACGCGGCCGCCGTGCATGAGCTGCATGACGATGCGCCCGCCGGCGGCGTGCACCGCGTCGGTCACCCGACGCCAGCCGGCGATCTGCTCGTCCGTCACGATGCCGGGCTGGCCCGGGTACGCCTTGCTGCGCTCGCTCGTGAACACGCCCTCGGACACGATGAGGCCCGTGGACGCGCGCTGGCGGTAGTACTCGACGACGAGGTCGCCGGGCACGCCGTGCTCGTCGGAGCGCATGCGCGTGAGCGGCGCCATGGCGACGCGGTTGGGGAGCTCGAGGGCGCCCAGGGTGAGGGGGGAGAAGAGCTTCACGTGGTGGATCCTTCGTCTCGCAGATGGCCGCCGCGCGCCCGGACGGGTCACGTCGGGCAGGGAGGCGGGGCCAGCGGCCCGAGCGGACCGCGCTCGGGCAACCCCCGCGCCCGTCCGCGGCATTCCGGGGGCGGCGCTTCTCCCAGGCCCTCGTCAGGCTGATCGCGCCCCGGGCGCGTCAGGAGGAGGGGTAGGGCTCCGTGCGCCGCGCGAGGACGACGTCGTCGGCGGCGAGGTCGTGCCAGCCGCGGAGGAGGTGGCGGGAGTCCCAGCCGACCGACGCGTACGGCAGCCACACCGTGAAGAGGGAGCCGATGGCGAACGCGTTCTGCACCACGCCGCGGAGCAGCGCGCGGCCGAAGCCGAGCATCCCGGGCTGCGAGAAGCGCTGGACGCGGATGCCGACCATCGCCTTGCCGGGCGTGGTGCCCTTCCAGCCGAGCCACCAGGTGGCGATGAGGAGGTACGAGACGAGGCTGAGGAACGTGGCGAGGACGGCCCCGCCCGCGTAGGTGTCCATGAGGTCCTCGGCGGCCTCGCCGAACAGCTGCTGGTCGACGATCCGCTGCTGCGCGATCCCCTGCAGCGGGATGATGAACGCGCCCGCGGAGAGCGCGCCGACGAAGCCGAAGACCACCTGGTCGAGGATCCGGCCGGCCGCGCGTCGCCCCACTCCCGCGAGACGCCAGGACGGGTCGATGTGCGGTGGCAGGGGGCGCTGGGCCGACGGGAGCAGCATCATCCCGTAGCCGGGCGGCGGGACGGCTCCCGGGTACGCGGCGGCCGGGTAGCCGGCGCCGGGGTACGCGGCCGGCGGGTACCCGGCGTCGGGGTAGGCGGCGGGGTACGCCCCGGGGTAGGCGGCCGGCGCGGCCGGTGCGGCCGGCGCCGGTGAGTACGCGGGCGGCGCGTCCTCGACCGCGGCGCCCTCCCGCGCGTGGTCCCGCGCGTCGTCCCGCCCCTGGTCGAGGTCCCGCTGCCCGTCGTCGTGCCTGTCGCTCATCGCGTCTCCCCTGGTCCCGCGCCCCCGCGGCGCGCGTCCAGATTATCCAGCGGGTGGGGGATCGAGGCGCCCGGACGCCAGGAGGGCCTGGCACCCGCATGGGTGCCGGGCCCTCCCGGTGATGATGACGTCGGCGTCAGCCCTGGATCTCCCCACGGGAGACGGCCTCGGCGTACTTGCGGAGGTCCGGTCCCGGCTCGAAGTCGATGAACCGGTCCTTCAGCTGCTCGAAGAGCCGCTGGTAGACGGTCTCCCAGTCCTGGCCCTCGAGCTCCCTGGCCGCCGTCTGCACGGCCTCCTGGAGCACGCGGTCGCTGTCCGTGAGGATCTTGTCGCGCGCCTCCTGGTTCCAGCGGATGTCGTCCGTCTGCATGATCAGGCCTGGACGTCGCCGCGCCAGGCGCCGTCCTCGGTGCCGCGCTTCTCGATGAACTCCTTGAAGTTCTTCAGGTCCGCCTTGATGACGTGGTCGTCCACGCCGATCGCCGCGCCCACCTTCTCGACGAGGCCCTTGGCCTCCCAGTCCAGCTGGACGGTGACGCGGGTCTCGGTGTCGCTCAGCTTGTGGAACGTGACGACGCCGGCGTGGTCCTCGTCGCCGCCCGTGGAGTTCCAGGCGACGCGCTCGTCGGGGTGCTGCTCCGTGATGTTGGCCTCGAACGTGCGCTCGACGCCGCCGATCTTGACCTTCCACTCGGTGAGCGTGTCGGTGACCTGCGTGATCGACTCGACGTAGCTGAGGAAGTTCGGGAACGACTCGAACTGGGTCCACTGGTTGTACGCGGTGCTGACGGGGACGTTGACGTCGACGGTCTCGATTACCTGGGGCATTGCTTCTCCTCGTGCGTTCTCGGTGCTGGGGTCGGATCCGCGTTCGATCCGAGAGCCCGGGCCCCGGTGTGGACACCGGGACGGGCACGCGTCCGACGCTACGCCGGGGCCCCCTCCCGTATCCCGCACCCGAGGAATGCACAGGGAACGTTCAACCGCCGGTCATCCCTCGGGGCTCGGGACCGGTCCGAGCATCCGCTGGACGAACGCGCGCGACCACGACGCGTAGACGCGGGAGGCCTGCGCGGAGTCGGGATCGCCGAGGTCGATGACGCTCTCGCGGGGGAACGGCACGGAGAGGGCGTCGGCGCGCGAGGCGACGATCTCCCCCGTCACGCGGTTGAGCAGGCGCGCGTGCCGGGCCGCCACGGCCCGCCACGGGGCGGGGATGCCGACGCTCTCCCGCAGGGGCGGGACCTCGGGGACGAGCACGCGCGCGCCCTCGGGCAAACCCTGGCACAGGTCGTCGATGGCGGAGCAGAGCAGCCGGCGCCAGGTGCGCTGCGGCGTCAACCGGATGCTGTCGCCGACGCCCACCATCAGCAGCACGACGTCGACGCCCGCCAGCAGGGCGCGGTCGCGGACCGTGCCGGCGGCCGTGTGGATCGTGAGGTCGGCGAAGGGGCGCGTGGTCCACTCGACGCCGCGGCCCGTGCGCCGCGCGAGCTGGCGCGAGAAGTGCCCCGCCATGCCGAGCTCGTGCGAGAGCACGCCGAACCCGACGGCCGTCGCCTCGCCGATGACGAGGACGCGCTGCGGGGACTCGCCGGGGACGAAGCCGGATCCCGCGTCGCGGGGGAAGACGGTGCTCCGGAGGCCGGCGCGGAGCGCCCGGTACTGCACGAAGATCGCGGGCCGGAGCACGGCCTGCGCGACACGTCGGATGCGTCCCGTCATGATCCGCACCCCCCGGCTCGTCGACGCGCCCAGCGTACCCGCGCTCAGACGCCGCGGGCGCGGAGGAACGGCATGGGCGAGGTGGCGACGCCGCCCTGCCGGATCTCGAAGTGCAGGTGGCAGCCGGTGGACAGGCCCGCGCTGCCGACGGCGCCGATCTGCTGGCCGGCCTGGACCGTCTGCCCGGTGCGCACCATGACGCCGTAGGAGTACATGTGGCCGTAGACGCTCGTGACGCCGCCCCCGTGGTTCAGGGTGATCGCGTTGCCGAAGCCGCTGGATCCGCCCGCGAACTGCACGGTGCCGGACGCCGTGGCGTAGATGGGCGTGCCGCAGCCGGCGCCGAAGTCGTCGCCCGCGTGGAGGCGCCAGTAGCCGAGGATCGGGTGCAGGCGCATGCCGTACGACTGGTACGAGCCGTAGCTGCGGATGGGCATGGTCCAGCCGGATGCGGACGGCTGGCCGCCCGAGGACGGCGGACGGGGCGCGTTGGCCGGCGGACGCGCGGCGGCGTTCGCGGCGGCGGCGGCAGCGGCGGCAGCGGCACGGGCATCGGCCTGGCGGCGCGCCTCCGCGGCCGCCTCCTCCTGCCGCTTCCGCTCGCCGATGGCGTACCCCTCCTCGACGGAGATGCGGGAGTCGCGCAGGGTGGTGAGCTGCGCCTGCAGCTCGGAGCTGCGGGCCTGCTGCTCGGCGAGGGCCTGATCGGCGCGGGCCTGCGCGGCCGACGCCTCCTGGAGCTTCGCCTCGGCGTCGGCGGCCAGGACGGCGAGCGCGTCCTTGGCGACGGAGGCCTGCTTGCCGAGCGACTCGGCGGTGCGGGCCGCCGTGACGGCGGCGGTGAACGCGGTGTCCTGGCGGTCGGCGAGCTTGGTGGCGGTGCCCATGCGGGACAGGAGCGCGTCGGCGTCCTCGCCGCCGCTCGTGAGCAGGCGGAGGGAGACGTCGCCGCCGCCCCCGCCGCTGCGGGCGAGCTGGGCGACGAGGCGGCCGACCTGGCGCTTGGCCTCGTCGGCATCGGCCTGGGCGCGCTCGGCCTTGGACTGCAGCGCCTGGAGCTCGCCGGTGGCCCGGTCGAGCTCGTCCACGGCAGCGGCGTGCTCGTCGGCGCGCTGGAGGGCCAGGGCGTTCGCGGCCTCGACCTCGGCGGCGAGCCCGGAGATGAGGGAGGTGATGCGCGTGACCTGCTCGGCGGTGGCCTGCTCGCTCGAGCGGGCGGCCTGAACCTCCGACCAGGTGGGGTACTCCTCCGCGGCCTGCGCGGACGGGACCCCGAGCCCCAGGAGGAGGCCGGATGCGGCGAGGGCGGCGGCCAGTCGGAGGCGCGGCGCGACGGTCGCCCGCGGGCGTCCGGGGACGCGGCGGGGGGTGCGAGCGGTGCGGGAGATGGCGGGCCTCGTCGAGGTCGGTGGAGCACGGATCCTCCGACGCTAACCGAAATCATCACGAACACCACCATCAACTTTCGTTTCAGTAGGTGAGGAAACCCGGTGGTTCGCAGTTTCCCGGACGTAGCCTGAGCGCGCGCTCCACCCGAGGCGCGCGGCTCCGGCCGCACCCGACAGTCGCCCCGGCGACCCGCACGGACGGCGGCACGCATGGGCATCGACCCGCAGGGCATCATCGAGGGCGCCGGCGTCTGGGGCCTCGTCGTCGTGTGCGCGATCGTCTTCGCGGAGAGCGGCCTGCTCGTGGGCTTCTTCCTGCCGGGCGACACGCTCCTCTTCTTCACGGGCGTCCTCACGTACACGGGCGCCATCGCCCTCCCCGTGCCGCTCGTGGTCCTCCTCGTGCTCGCCGCGGCGTTCCTCGGCGACCAGCTCGGCTTCGCGATCGGGAGGTCGGCGGGTCCGCGCGTCTTCGAGCGGAGGGACTCCGGGCTCTTCAGCCGTCGGAACGTGGATCGCACGCAGGGGTTCTTCGACCGCTTCGGCAGCTGGGCCGTGACGCTCGCGCGCTTCGTGCCCGTCGTCCGCACCTTCGCGCCGGTCGCCGCCGGGGTGGGCCGCATGCGCTACGGCCGGTTCGCGGCCTTCAACGCCGTCGGCGCGGCGGCCTGGACGGTGCTCGTGATCGGGCTCGGGTACGGCCTCGCGGGCATCCCCGGCGTGGCCGACGTGGTGGGTCGCTACATGGACGTCGTCCTCGTGGGGATCGCGGCGATCAGCGTCGGCGGCATCCTCCTCACGCTCCTCCGTCAGCGCCGCAGGGCCGCCGCGCACGGCGCCGACGGGCGCGGCACCGGCGCGTGAGAGCGTCGCGCCGACCCTAGGATCGGGCGGCAGGACGACCGGCGTCCGGTCGGGAGCGCGCATGACGGTCATCGAGGCGCCGGGCGGCCGTGCGCAGGCGCGCGGGGCGGGGATCGTGACCGCGGTCGTCGGGTTCGCCGGCACCTCCGCCGTGGTCCTCACGGGGCTCACGGCGGTCGGGGCGTCGCCCTCCGAGGCCGCGTCCGGGCTGCTGGCGCTGTGCGTCACGCAGGGGCTCGGCACCGTGCTGCTCGCCCACCGGTTCCGCCGTCCCATCACGCTGTCCTGGTCGACGCCGGGAGCGGCGCTCCTCATCGGCTCGGGCGCGGTCGAGGGCGGCTGGGCCGCGGCGGTGGGCGCGTTCCTCGTCTGCGGCATCCTCGTGCTCGCGACCGCGCTCTGGCCGCTGCTCGGCCGCCTCGTGCGCCTCATCCCGGCCAGCGTCGCCGCCGCGATGCTCGCCGGCGTGCTCCTCCCCCTCTGCGTCGCGACCGTGACGGCGGCGGTCGCGACGCCCCTCGTGGTGCTCCCCGTGGTGCTCGCGTGGCTCGCCGCCGCCCGCTGGGCGCCGCGCTGGGCGGCCCCGACGGCGCTGGCCGCCGCTCTCGTGGTGGTCGGCGTCTCGCTGGCCGTCGCGGGGCCCGCGCCCGGGTCGACGCTCGACCTCGCGCACCTCGTGCCGCGGATCGAGCTGACCGCGCCCGTGTTCACGGTGGCGTCGGCCGTCGCGCTCGGCGTGCCGCTGTTCGTCGTCACCATGGCGTCGCAGAACCTGCCGGGCGTCGCGGTGCTCGCGAGCTTCGGCTACGAGACGCCATGGCGCGCCGCGATGGCGACGACGGCCGCCGCGACCCTCGTGAGCGCGCCGCTCGGCGGCCACGCCGTGAACCTCGCCGCGCTGTCCGCCGCGCTGTCGGCGGCGCCCTCCGCGCATCCGGATCCGGACGAGCGGTGGCGCGCGGCCAGCACGGCCGGGTGGACGAACCTCGTGCTCGGGCTCGCGTCGGCGGCGCTGGCCACGGTCATCGTGGCCGGTCCCGCCGGCGTCGTCGCGGCCGCCGCCGGGCTCGCGCTCGCCCCGTCGCTCGCGTCGAGCCTCGCGTCGGCGGTGCGGGATCCGGGCGCCCACCTGCCCGCCATCGCGACCTTCGTCGTCGCGGCGTCCGGGATCACCGTCGGCGGCCTGGGCGCGGCGTTCTGCGCGCTGGTCGCGGGCGTGCTGGTGCACCTCGCCCTCCGACCGCGCCGGGCACCGCGTGCCAGACTCGATCGACACGAGGAGCGAGACCCCGCATGAGCCACGACCCCACCTCCCCCGCACCCCGGACGGATGCCGCCGAGCCCGGAGCGGATGCCGCCGCGGCGCCCCGCGACACCGAGCTGCAGAGCACCACCTGGACGCTGGTGCTCGCCCTGAGCGCCGAGCAGGTATCGGGCGACGGCACCACGTCCGCCCGCCTGGCCGAGGCGCACGCCGCCTTCGAGCGGCTGCTGCCCGCCGACCACGTCGTCGTCCGCTGGACGCGCGCGGTCGGCCGCGAGCTGACCGCCGAGGCCCGGCTCTGGACGCGATGGGAGCTGTTCACGCCCACGGTCGCGACGCCGCTGAAGCTCTGGTCGGAGGGCTACGTCGACGAGACGTGGTTCGCGGAGCGCCTCGAGGACGACCCGTTCGTGCCCGTCGTCATGAAGGCGCCCGAGGGCCGGGCGGGGGTCGGGGCGTGAAGGTCCTCGTCACCGGATCTCGCGGCAAGGTCGGCCGCGCGGCCGTCGAGGCGCTCGTCGCCGCCGGGCACGACGTCACGGGGGTCGACCTCGTGCGTCCCGTCTTCGACGCGGGCGTCGTCGTCCCCGGCCGCTACGTGATGGCGGACCTCACCGACCAGGGCGCCGCGTTCGCGGTCGTCGCCGGGATGGACGCCGTCGTGCACGTCGCCGCGATCCCCCAGCCCACCGGCAACCCGGCCCACGTCGTGCTGCAGACGAACCTCATGTCGACGTTCCACCTGATCGAGGCGGCCGTCCGGCTCGGCGTCCCGCGCTTCGTCAACATCTCCAGCGAGAGCATCGTCGGCAACTTCTTCCCCGAGCGGCCGTTCCTCCCCGACTACGCGCCGGTCGACGAGGACCACCCGCTGCACCCGCAGGACCCGTACGCCCTGTCGAAGGCCTTCGGCGAGCAGCTGATGGACGCCGCCGTGCGCCGCTCCGACATCCGCGTCATCTCGCTGCGCCCGAGCACCGTGCACAACGACGACAACTACGCGACGAACCTCGGGCCGCAGGTGCGCGACGCGTCCGTGCTCACCGCGAACCTGTGGAGCTACATCGACGCGGACGACCTGGCCGACGCGATCGTCCTCTCGGTCGCCTCCGACCTGCCGGGCCACGAGGTCTTCTACATCGCCGCGGCCGACAACGCGGGCGGCCACGACTTCGCCGCCGAGCTGCGCCGCCACTACGGGGACGCCATCGAGCTCCGGTCGCTGGAGCGCGTCGACTCGTCCGGCATCTCGACCGCGAAGGCGCGCCGCCTCCTCGGCTGGGAGCCGACCCGCAGCTGGCGCGACCACCTCGACGCCGACGGGAACGCGCTGCCGGGGGTGGGCGCCGCGCGCTGATCGGCGAGCGGCCCTCACCGCAGCAGCGGCATCCGGACGGCTCCGGGCGCTCGGCGGCGAGCGCGCGGGCGAGCGTCGTCACCCCCTCCGCACGTGCACGTGGGCGACCAGCCCGGGTCTCCTCGGGGACGCCACGGACGCCCTCCCTGGGCTGTCGCGGATGCATCGTGACGAGCCGCTGGACGATCGGGATCCCGCGTCGCTGGGCCTGATCGACGATTCGGCGCGGTCGTCCCGGCGTCCGGCGGTGCCTCAGACCGGTCGGCGCGCGAAGAGGCCGAGGGCGTAGGCGAGCAGCATGCCGCCCATCGCGAGGCCCGCGATCACGGCGACGAGCTCGGCCGCGGCGGTGAGGAGCCCGACGGCGCCGAGCACGACGAGCATCGCTCCCAGCCAGGTGAACATGCGCTCGTGGAAGGCCCAGGCGAAGGGCAGGAAGTGCAGCCCGACCACGAGCACGATCAGCGCCGGGCGGAGCTCTCCACGGCCGGCGTCGACCAGCGCGTCCGTGCCCACCCGGATGAGGGCGAGCTCGCCCACGACGCAGAGCAGGTACACGCCGATCGCGACCCGAGACGGCGGCACGAACCGGCCCAGACCACGAGGTCGGACGAACAGCATGCCGAGCGTCGCCACGACGAGCACGACGACGAGGACCTGGACCGCCACGGCTGCCGCGTCATCCAGGCCGCCCGCGTACGAGAAGACGAACGTCGCGGCGCCGACGAGACCGGCCAGCGCCCCGATGCGCCGAGGGTCGACGAAGCGGGGAGGCGTCCCCGCGCGATCCGTGCGGGCGCCCTGTTCCATGGGGCGAGTGTAGGACCGGGCTCCCCGGGAGTGGGGTGCCGGGTGCCGGGTGCCGGGTGCCGGGTGCCGGGACATGGAAACCCCTCTACGCGGGTGGTGACGGCAGGGCACTGGGGCCGCATGCTGGGGTCATGGGGATCCGAGCCACGACCGTGTCGCTGCTCCTGGTCGGCGCCGCGCTCAGCGGCTGCGCCGCCGGTGCCGATGACGTCTCCGCGGGGACGGGGGCGACCTCGGCGACGCCTGCCCCGGTGGACGAGCTGACCGCGCGCACGTTCGTCATGGACACCGGCGACGGGGCCGAGCTCTGCCTGGGCGGCGTCGGCGAATCCCTCCCTCCGTCGTGCGGCGGGCCCGACGCCGTCGGGTGGGATTGGGCTGCGGTGGAGGACGAGGAGACCCTGTCGGGCAGCACCTGGGGCCACTACGAGGTGCACGGCACCTGGGACGGCACCGCCTTCACGCTCACCCGCACGCCCGTTTCGTACGACCCTCGAGCCGCATCGACGCCGCTCCCCGATCCCACACCGGGCGTCCCCGCGGACCCGGCGGCGATCGCCCGCGCGATGGAGGACCACTCGAGCGCCATGGGCACGCCCGGCGGGCCGCTCTGGCTCGGCGAGTACCAGGGTCGCGTGTCGGTCGGCGTCATCCACGACGACGGCACGCAGCAGGCGGCGGCGGATGCCGAGTACGGGGAGGACGTCGTCGAGATCCACTCGGCGCTCCGACCTGCGGAGGGCGACTGACCCGATCGCCACGACGACGCCGACCTCGTCGGACGCGGTGATCGTCGCGCGATCGCACGGGATCACCACGCGAACGCGGGCATCGTCGCCGTGCTCGCGCTGGAGGAGCTCCGCGCCTCGGATCCGGTCGCCGCCCTCCCCCACGGTGCGCGCTCCATGCCGGTCATCGCCGTCGACGCGTGACCGACGGCGCCGACGCAGCGACCGCGTCCACGTCCACGTCCGCCCGGGGAGCCGGACACGGACGATCCGCGAGACCGGGCGAGCAGGCCGATCGATCTCAGGGAGTCGACGCAGTGACGATCGTCACGGGCGCTTCGATGGCGATCCTCTCGCCGCTGTTCGAGCGCAGCGCGACGACAGCGGGGCCGACGGGCAGGTCCGAGGGGAGGTCGAAGGTCTCGTCGACCGTCGACCTCGCTCCTGTCGGCGTCGGGCGGCCGAGCAGCACCTCCTCTCCACTCGCGGACGGGATGATGAGGACGGTGACGTCCGATGCGGCTCGGCTCGTGCCTCCCGTGTCCTCGCACCTCTCCTCGATGAAGTCCGCGCTGACGTGGATGGCCCCTCCGGGATGCACGGAGGACTCATGGAGATCGAGCGTCGTGACAGCGCAGGATCCCGAGGCGGACATCCCGGCGGCGCAGCCGGTCACGCTGAAGGCGGCGGTGGCCGCGATGACGACCGTCATCAGACCTGGTCGCCGAGTCCGCCTCATGCGAGCCAGTGAAGCACCGCGGACCGCTGCGCGCACCATGCGCGCATCGATCGTCATGGCACGACGCCCGACAGCCGACACCAGGCCGGCCGGCGCTGACCGGCCGGCGCTGACCGCCCGGCGCTGACCGCCCGGCGCCGCCCGTCGTCGGCCGCGCCCCCGCGTCGGTACGCTCACCAGGTGAGCAGCGCCGGGGATCCCATCGACCCGGGCGCCGCGCACCCCGGGTCCGCCGCCGGCACCACCCCGGGTGGCATCGAGGCCGCGGTCGCCGACGCCACGCCCGCCCCCGCATCGGGCACCTCCACGACCGCGGTGGGCGCCGCGCTCCAGGTCGGGACGATCGTGAGCGTCAGCCTGGGGTCATCGCTCGCCGGGCTCGTGATCCCCGTCGTCGGCGCCGTGATCGTCGTCGCCGCGCGCCAGGTGATGATGGCGGCGCTCGTGCTGCCCGTCGTACGGCCGCGGATCCTCCGCATGACCCGCGCGCAGCTCTTGCCCGCGGTGCTGCTCGGCCTGTCGCTGTCCCTCATGAACCTCTCGTACTACGCGGCCGTCGACCGGCTCGGCCTCGGGATCGCAGCGACCATCGAGTTCCTCGGGCCGCTCTCCATCGCGCTGATGGCCGCCCGCCGCCTCCTCGACGCCGTGTGCGCGCTCGTGGCGGCGGTGGGCGTGGTCGTGCTCACCGGCCTCGAGGGGCGGATCGACCCGTTCGGGCTGGTCTGCGCGGTCACCGCCGCGGTGTCCTGGGCGGCGTACATCGTCTGCACCCGCCGGGTCGCGGAGCGCCTGCCCGGTCTCGAGGGGATCGCCGTGGCGAGCCTCGTGAGCGTGGTCGCGCTGGGCCCCTGGGCGCTCGCCACGCTCGACGTGACCGCGCTCGACTGGCGCGTGGTCGGCCTCCTCGCCGCCATCGGCCTGCTGTCGTCGGCGGTGCCGTACTCGCTCGACACCGTGATCCTCCGCCGCATCACGCCGCGCCTGTTCGCCGTGCTCACGAGCCTCAGCCCCGTGGTCGCCGCCGTCCTCGGCGTGATCGTGCTGCAGGAGACGCTGACGCCCGTCCAGCTGGGGGCGATCGTGGTCGTCTGCACGGCGGCCGGCGTCGCCATCGCGACCCGCGCTCCGGCGGCTCCGGCTGCTCCCGCGGCTCCGACTGCTCCGTGACGCGCACAGCCCCCGCCGCCGGTCCAGGACCGGGAGCGGGGGCTGTCTCCGCGTCGAGCGCGGCTTCGGGGCGTCGCCGGAGGATCAGCCGACGCGGTGCACGCGCGGGTCCTTCGCGCCGTAGCCCGGAGCGTGGTACGGCCGGTCGTACGCCCACCGCTGCCCGTTGTAGACGGTGAAGGGCGAGGGAGCGAAGTTGGCGCCCGTGATCCTGCTGGTGCAGTCGTTCACGAAGGTGATGGTCGCGCCGTAGGCCTTGCTCCTGTTGGTGATGGGCACCTTCCACGTCAGCTTGTTGTGGCCGGGCCATCTCACGCCCTGGCACGTCGTGACGCCGGTCGCCCTCGACGTGACGAGGGCGCCGCCGACGTCGCCCGTCTCGTCGCTGATGTAGAGGTCGATGGAGCCCGTGCGGAGCGGGACCGCGGCGCTCACCTCGCCCGAGCCGTGGACCCCGGCCGCCTGCGCCGGCGATGCGGCCGCCATGGAGGCGAGGGAGAGGAGGACGGCGCCGACGGCGAGCGCGGTGCGCCGGCGCCAGCGCTTCGCGGAGGATGCGGGGGTGGGGGACATGGGGACCTTCCGAGTCGGGACAGCAGGGTGCACATCCGTGCAGGTGACCTGAACGATAGGACTCGCGGGTCCAGAGAGGATCCTGTCGTCCACAGCCGTCCGAGCGGTGCGGCCTCGCTGACGGCGTCAGCACCGGGCAGGTGCTCCGCACGGCGACGGCCCCCGCTCCCCAGCCCGAGGAGGGCGGGGAGCGGGGGCCGTCGCGGACGGGTCCGGTCAGCCCCGCGAACGGTGCGAGCCCGTGATGTTGGTGAGGTAGGTCTGTCCCGCCGACGCGACCACGAAGGGATGGTCGACCGACCTCATCTTCGCGAACGAGGCCGAGCAGCTGTTGACGACGCCGAACTGGATGCTCGTGACGCCGGAGGGGATGGGGACGGCGTTCCAGCCCGTCCTCGCCGGGATGCAGGTCACCTCCTGGCCCGCGACCCGGATGATGCCGGTGTAGCCCAGCGAGGGGGCGATGTAGACGTCGATCCCGTTCCAGTGACCGGGGTGGAAGGACGCCTCGGGCGCCGCCTGGGCGGGCGACGCCACGACGACGGAGGACAGGGCGAGGAGGGCGGCTCCCGCCACCAGGGTGACGCGACGGAGACGGCGGCGGGCGCCGGTGCGGGGCAGGGCGGATGACATGGGGACCTTCCTGATGGGGGACCGGCACGATCGTGACGGACGCGGAGAGCGTAGGAGCGCCCCGTCACCTCCGGCGGCGTCGCTGCACAGGCGCCGGGAGGCGGCGCGGCCGCGCCGATCCCGATGCCGCCCCCTCCCCGCTCCCCGCCCCGGCACCCGAGGCGCCGCTGCCGTGCGGACCGGGAGCGGCCTCAGCGAGCCGCGAGCTCCGCGAGCACCTCGGCGAGCTGGCCGACGGCCCAGACGAGGTCCTCCTCCTCCACCACGATGGGCGGCGCGAGGCGGATCGTCGAGCCGTGGGTGTCCTTCGCGAGCACCCCGCGGTCCGCGAGCCGCTCGCACACGTCGCGGCCCGTGGCGAGCGCCGGGTCGATGTCGATGCCCGCCCACAGCCCCCGGCCGCGCACCTCGAGCACGCCGTGCCCGACGAGGTCCGCGAGCCGGGCGTGCAGCACGGCCCCGAGCCGGCGGGCCCGCTCCTGCGGCTCGCCCGTGGCCAGCATGTCGACGACCGCGTGGCCCACGGCCGCGGCCAGCGGGTTGCCGCCGAAGGTGGATCCGTGCTGCCCCGGCTGGATGACGCCCAGCACGTCCGCGTCGCCGACGACCGCGGAGACGGGCACGATGCCGCCGCCGAGCGCCTTGCCGAGGAGGTAGAGGTCCGGGACGACGCCCGCGTTGTCGCACTCGAAGGTCGCGCCGGTGCGTCCGAGGCCCGACTGGATCTCGTCGGCGATGAACAGCACGCGCTCTCGCGTGCAGATCCGCCGGACGTCCGGGAGGAACGACGCGGGCGGCACGACGATGCCCGCCTCGCCCTGGATCGGCTCCACGAGCACGGCGACGGTGTCCTCGTCGATCGCGGCCTCGAGCGCCGCCGCGTCCCCGTAGGGCACGGTGACGAAGCCGGGCGTGAACGGCCCGAAGTCGGCGCGCGCCTCCTCGTCGTCGCTGAAGCTCACGATGGTGGTCGTGCGGCCGTGGAAGTTGCCGGCCATGACGACGATCCTGGCGCGGCCCGCGGCCACGCCCTTGACGCGGTAGCCCCAGGCGCGGGCGACCTTGATGCCGGACTCGACGGCCTCGGCGCCGGTGTTCATCGGCAGGACCATGTCCTTGCCGGCGAGAGCGGCGAGCGCCGTGACGAACGGGCCCAGCCGGTCGTTGTGGAACGCGCGGCTCGTGAGCGTGATGCGCCCGAGCTGCTCGGTCGCCGCCCGGACGAGGTCCGGGTGGGAGTGGCCGAAGTTCACGGCCGAGTAGGCGGCGAGGCAGTCCAGCAGGCGCCGGCCGTCGAGGTCGGTGACCCACGCACCCTGGCCGGACGTGACCACGACGGGCAGCGGGTGGTAGTTGTGCGCGGCGTGCGCCTCCTCGGCGTGGATCGCGCGGGATCCCGCGTCGGACGCGGCGGGGCGGTCGATGGTGTCGGTCATGTCCTCATCCGTCCCGGTCGTCACGGCCGCAGCTCGAGCGTGCAGCACTTCACGCCGCCGCCGCCGAGCAGCAGCTCGGACAGGTCGACGCCGATGGGGTCGTAGCCGCGCTCCCGCAGCGACGCCGCGAAGCCGACCGCCTTCTCGGCGATCACGACGTGGTAGCCGTCGCTGTAGGAGTTGAGGCCGAGGATCGACGCGTCGGTCGCGCTGACCTCGACGGCGTCGGGGTAGCGGCGCTCGATCTCGTCGAGGCTGGCCGAGTCGAAGGCGCTCGGCAGGTAGGCGATGTTCTCGTCGTCGAGCACCGCGATGGCGGTGTCCAGGTGGTAGAACGACGGGTCCACCAGACGCAGGGTCACGACCTCGCGGTCGAAGATCCGGGCCACCTCGGCGTGGCTGGTGCTGTCGCTGCGGAAGCCCGTGCCCGCGAGGATCGTGTCGCCGACGAGGAGGATGTCCCCCTCGCCCTCGTTGACCTGCTCGGGCACGCGCACGTCGAAGCCGGCCTCGCGGAACCAGTCCATGTAGGCCGGGCCCTCGGGCTGGCGCTCCGGGTGCTGGAAGCTCGCGCCGTACGCGATGCCGTCGAGGGTGAAGCCGCCGTTGGCGGCGTAGACCATGTCCGGGAGGCCCGCGATGCCGTCGATGAGGTCGACCTGGAACCCGAGGCCGACGTAGGTGTCGTGCAGGGTCTGCCACTGGCGCACGGCGAGCGAGGTGTCCGTCGGGACGGCCGGGTCCATCCAGGGGTTGATCCGGTAGACCACGTCGAAGTGGTCGGGGCGGCACATGAGCACGCGGCGGGCGGTCGGCGTGCGGCCGGTCCCGGTCGGGGTCTCGCGGGAGAGGGTGGAGGGCATGGTGCTCCTGCTTCGTGCGGCGCGCCTCGCGGCGCGGTCGTGGAGGCGGACGATGTCCCAGAGCCCCGAGGGGACGCCTTCCGGACAGCCTGGCAGGCGCATCACGCCGGTTCGAGGGATCCCCGCGCGGATTCCGCGCGTCAGGGCCCCGTCCGGCGCACGATCCCGCCGTAGGCTCGCGGCATGGACAACCTGGACCACCGGATCATCGACCTCCTCCGCCAGAACGGCCGTGCCGGGTACGGCGACATCGGCGGGACGGTGGGCCTCTCGGCCAGCGCGGTGAAGCGGCGGGTCGACCGCCTGGTGGCCGACGGCGTGATCCGCGGCTTCACGATCCAGGTGGACCCGGCCGTCGACGGCCTGAGCACCGAGGCCTACGTGGAGCTGTTCTGCCGCGGGACGGTCGCGCCCGACGAGCTGCGCCGGATCCTGCAGGGCGTCCCCGAGGTGGTCGACGCGGGCACCGTGACGGGCGACGCGGACGCGATCGTCCGCATCCGCTCCCGCGACATCCCGAGCCTCGAGGACGCGCTCGAGAAGGTGCGCCTCGCCCCGAACGTCGACCACACCCGGAGCGCCATCGTGCTGTCGCGGCTGGTGAACCGGACGCTGGAGTAGCGTGCGGCGTCGCCCTGCCGCCGGCTACGCGAAGAGCGCGACCAGGATCACGACGAAGATGACCACGAAGAGCGCCGGGAGGGCGTAGCGCACGAGGTTCGTGAGGCCCTCGGCGGCGATGATCGTGCGGGCCGCGTGCGAGGTCGCGCCGGAGTCGCGGAGGTCGCGCGAGATGGCGATGGCCTGCGAGGTGATGGAGAACTGGATCGCGGCGCCCATCGCGCCCGTCGCCAGCAGGATGAGGGCGGCCGCGAGGCGCGTTCCGAGATCGGCGTCGGCGAGGCCGGTGCGGAGCAGCACCACGGTGGAGGTCAGCAGGAAGACGGGGCCCAGCTGGCTCGTGATGAGCTGCTTGCGGGCGCGGGACCACATGGTCATCAGCTCGAGCTCGGACATTCGGGGCCTCCCATCGGCGGCCGGTGCGCGCCGCGCTCCCATCCTCCCCTGCCGACGCCGTCCCGTGCGCGCGCCGCGCATGTCGCGCCGTCCGGCGGGAGGCCGGTGGATAGCCTCGGCGCATGGACCCCGAGCCCGGCTACCGCATCGACCCGGGATCCGCGACCCCGCCCTACGAGCAGCTCCGCGCGGAGATCGCGCGCCGAGCCGCGGACGGCGAGCTGACCGTGGGCGCGCGGCTGCCCACCGTGCGGGCGCTCGCGGAGCGGACCGGGGTCGCCGTCAACACCGTCGCCCGCGCGTACCGGGAGCTCGAGGGGGACGGGGTGATCGAGACGCGCGGGCGCGCCGGCTCGTTCGTCGCCGCCCAGGACGACGTGCCCGCGGCGCTCCGGACGGCAGCGGTCGCGTACGCCGGCCTCGCCGGGCGGCTGGGCGTCCCCGCGGCGGAGGCGCGGCGCCTGGTCGACGAGGCGCTCGCCGCCGGGCGACCCGCCGGTCGGCCCGCCGGCTGATCCGCCGACCGCCCTCCCGCGGACACGCCGCCCTCCCGCGGACACGCCGCCCTCCCGCGGAGCCGCCGCTCGACGACGCCGGGTCGCCGCGCGTCCACCTCCCGTTCACCCGGAGGCCCGACAGTACGGACGCCGCCCCCGCCGAACGGAGACCCCATGCCCGACCCGTCCTCGGAGGCGGCGACGCCGCAGGTCGGCGCCGTGCAGCGGGCGCTCGACCGGGCCGACGCGGTGACGCCCGCGCGCACGCTCGTCGACGTCCTCCGCGCCACGGTCGCCGCGCACCCCGACGCGTCCGCCATCGAGGACGCCGACGGCGCCCTCAGCTACCGCGAGCTCATGGCGCGCGTCGTGCAGGTCGCCGCCTCGCTGCGGGCGGCGGGCGTGACCACGGGCGACCGGGTCGGGATCCGCATGCCGTCCGGATCCCGCGACCTCTACGTCACCGTGCTCGGCGTGCTCGCGGCGGGCGCCGCCTACGTGCCCGTGGACGCCGACGACCCCGAGGAGCGCGCCCGTCTCGTGTTCGGCGAGGCGCGCGTCGCGGGCGTCGTGACGGGCACGGGCGAGTTCACGCCCCGCGTCCCGGATGCGGCGGACGCCGCCCGGCCCGCCGCGGCCCTCCGCGTGCTGCCGACCGCCGCCGCGCACGCCTCCACGTCCGCGCTGCCGCTCGTCGCGCCGCCCGCCCCGGAGGACGACGCGTGGATCATCTTCACCTCCGGGTCCACCGGCACCCCCAAGGGCGTCGCCGTCACCCACCGCTCGGCCGCCGCGTTCGTCGACGCCGAGGCGCGCCTGTTCCTGCGGGACGAGCCGATCGGCCCGGGCGACCGCGTGCTCGCCGGCCTCTCGGTCGCGTTCGACGCCAGCTGCGAGGAGATGTGGCTCGCGTGGCGCCACGGCGCGTGCCTGGTGCCGGCCCCCCGGAGCCTCGTGCGGAGCGGCATGGACCTCGGGCCGTGGCTCATCACGCACGGCGTCACCGTCGTGTCCACCGTGCCGACCCTCGCCGCGCTGTGGCCCGCGGCGTCGCTCGAGAACGTGCGCCTGCTCATCTTCGGCGGCGAGGCCTGCCCGCCGGAGCTCGCCGAGCGCCTCGCCACCGACGGGCGCGAGGTCTGGAACACCTACGGCCCGACCGAGGCCACCGTCGTCGCGTGCGCCGCGCCGCTCGGTGGGGCGGGTCCCGTGCGCATCGGCCTGCCGCTCGACGGCTGGACGCTCGCCGTCGTCGACGCGGACGGCGCCCGCGTGCCCGAGGGCGGGGTGGGCGAGCTGATCATCGGCGGCGTCGGGCTCGCGCGGTACCTGGATCCCGCGAAGGACGCGGAGAAGTACGCCCCCTTCCCCGCGCTCGGCTGGGACCGCGCCTACCGCTCGGGCGACCTGGTGCGCTTCGAGGAGGCGGGCCTCGTCTTCCAGGGGCGCGCCGACGACCAGGTGAAGGTCGGCGGCCGCCGCATCGAGCTGGGCGAGATCGAGGCGGCGCTGCAGGCGCTCGACGACGTGCAGGGCGCCGCGGTCGCCGTGCGCACCACGGGCGCGGGCAACCCGGTGCTCGTCGGCTACGTCGTGCCGCGCGACGCGGCGGCCTTCTCCCGCGAGGACGCGGTGCGACGCCTCCGCGCCGCACTCCCGGCCGCGCTCGTGCCGCTCCTCGGCGTCGTCGACGCGCTCCCCACGCGCACGTCCGGCAAGGTCGACCGCGCCGCCCTCCCCTGGCCGCTGCCCGGGGCGACGGGCGACGAGGGCGCCGGCCTCGACGCCGAGCTGCGGCCGCTCGCGGAGATGTGGTCCGCGGCGCTGGGCACGCCCGTGGCGAGCGCCGACGCGGACTTCTTCGACCTGGGCGGCGGATCGCTCTCGGCGGCGCTCCTCGTGGCGCGGATCCGCACCCTCGACCCCGAGTTCACCGTCGCCGACGTCTACGCCCACCCCCGCCTCGGCGCGATGCAGGCGGCCATCGCCGGACGCGCGCCGCGGGCCGAGCGCACCCGGCCGCGCGTGGACGTGCGGCCCACGCCGCGACGCGCGCAGTGGATCCAGACTCTCCTCGGCGTGCCGCTCCTCGCGCTCCAGAGCCTCCGCTGGCTCGCGCTCCTGCTCACGGGCTCCGCCCTGCTGCGCCCGCTGGGCGGCTTCGACGCGCTGCCCGAGGTCCCGTGGTGGCTGCTCGCGCCCGGGCTCCTCGTGTTCGCGACGCCGTTCGGCCGCATGGCGATCGCCGCGGCCGCCGCCCGCCTCCTCCTCCGCGGCCTCCCGCCCGGCGACCACCCGCGCGGCGGCCGCTGGCACCTGCGGATCTGGCTGGCCGAGCAGGTCGCGCAGCAGATCGGCGCGGTCGGGCTCGCGGGCGCGCCGTGGATCGCCTACTACGCGCGGGCGCTCGGCGCGCGCATCGCCGACGACGTCGACCTGCACACGCTGCCGCCCGTCACGGGCATGCTCCGCATCGGCCGCGGCGCCTCCGTCGAGCCCGAGGTCGACCTGTCGGGGTACTGGATCGACGGCGACACCGTGCGCGTCGGCGCGATCCGCATCGGCGCGGGATCGACCGTCGGCACGCGGTCGACGCTCCTGCCCGGCACCCGCATCGGCAAGGGCGCGGAGATCGCCCCCGGGTCCGCCGTCTTCGGGCGCGTGCCGGCGGGCCAGCGCTGGGCCGGCTCCCCCGCGGCGCGCGAGGGCCGGGCCCGCGTCTGGTGGCCCGCGCACCGGCCGCCGCGGAACACGCGCTGGGTCGCGGCGTACGGCGCCGCCTCGGTGGCGACCGCGCTCGTGCCGGTGGTCGGCTTCGCGGCGGGCGGCGGGATCCTCGCCGCCGCGATCCGCGGATCCGCCGACCTCGCGGACGTCGGGTGGCGCGGCCTCGGGGCGCTCGTGACCGCCGTGCTCGTCACCGGCCTGGTGCTGGCGCTCCTGGTCGTCGCCGCGGTGCGCCTCCTCGGCCTCGGCGTGACCGAGGGCGTGCACGCCGTGCGCAGCCGCGTCGGCTGGCAGCTGTGGTCGACCGAGCGCCTCCTCGACCTCGCGCGGACCCTGCTGTTCCCCCTCTACGCCGGCCTCTTCACGCCCGTCTGGCTGCGGCTCCTCGGCGCCCGCGTCGGTCGCGACGTCGAGGCCTCGACCGTGCTGCTCATCCCCGCGATGACCACGATCCGCGACGGCGCCTTCCTCGCCGACGACACCCTCGTGGCCGGCTACGAGCTCGGCGGCGGGTGGATGCGCGTCGCCCGCGCCGAGATCGGCCAGCGCGCGTTCCTCGGCAACTCGGGCATGGCGGGCCCCGGCCACCGGGTGCCGAAGGACGGACTCGTCGCCGTGCTCTCGGCCGCGCCCACCAAGTCGAAGGCCGGATCCTCCTGGCTCGGCTCCCCGCCCGTCCGACTCCGGCGCACGGTCGCCGCCGCCGACGACTCGCGCACGTTCCGGCCGCCGACGCGGCTGCGCGTCGCCCGCATCCTGTGGGAGCTGCTGCGCGTCGTGCCCGTCATCGTGACGTGCGCGATCGGCTGGGCCGTGCTCGTGACGCTGGCCGCGCTGACGGCGGCGTGGGGCCCGCTCGTCGCGTTCCTGCTCGGCGGCGTCGTGCTGCTGGCGGCCGGCGCGGTCGCGGCGGGCGTCTCGACCGCGGCCAAGTGGATCCTCATCGGCCGCGTCCGCGCGGCGGAGCACCCGCTGTGGTCGTCGTTCGTGTGGCGCAGCGAGGTGTCCGACGTGTTCACCGAGATGGTCGCCGCGCCGTGGTTCGCGTCGTCCGCCGCCGGCACGCCCGCGCTCGTCTGGTGGCTGCGCAGCCTCGGCGCGCGCATCGGGCCCGGGGTCTGGTGCGACTCGCACTGGCTGCCGGAGGCGGACCTCGTGACGCTCGGCCGTGCATCCACGATCAACCGCGGGTGCGTCGTGCAGACGCATCTGTTCCATGATCGGATCATGAGCATGGACACCGTCACCCTCGACGCCGGTGCGACCCTCGGGCCGCACAGCGTCATCCTCCCCGCGGCGCGCATCGCCCGCGAGGCGACCGTCGGCCCCGCGAGCCTCGTGATGCGCGGGGAGCTGGTGCCCGAGGCGAGCCGCTGGAGCGGCAACCCGATCGGCCCGTGGCGCGAGGTGACGCTCGGCCGGTACCTGCCCGCCGCGTCCGCCGGTCGCCGGTGAGGGCCGCGGCAGGCCCGTCGTCCGGCGACGACTACACCCCCGAGGTCGGATCCGCGGCGTACGCGGTCGAGCGCTACGACCTCGACCTCGACTACCGCGTCGCCCGCAACCGGCTGAAGGCGCGCGCCGTCATCACGGCCGTGGCCCGCGAGCCGCTCCCCCGGTTCGAGCTCGACCTCACGGGCCTCCGCGCGGGCGACGTGCGCGTCGACGGCCGCCGCGAGACCCGGCACGTCCAGCGCGGCGGGCGCCTCGTCGTCACCCCCGCCGAGCCCATCGCCGCGGGCGCGTCCTTCACGGTCGACGTCGCCTACTCCGGCGAGCCCGGGCCGCGCCGCACCGTCTGGGGCGACCTCGGCTGGGAGGAGCTCGGCGACGGCGTCCTCGTCGCGTCGCAGCCGAGCGGCGCGTCCACCTGGTTCCCCTGCAACGACCGGCCGGACGACCGGGCCGCGTTCCGGATCCGCGTCGCCTGCGAGGTCGACTACTCCGTCATCGCGAGCGGCCGGCTCCTCTCCCGCGTCGAGCGCTCCGGCCGCGCCACCTGGACGTACGCGCAGGACGCGCCGACCGCGCCCTACCTCGCGACCGTGCAGATCGGCCGGTACGCCGAGCGGCGGGTGCCCGCCGGATCCACCGAGGCGGTCTACGCGTACCCGAAGCCGCGCGAGGCGCGCGTGCTGCAGGACCTCGCGGAGGTGCCGCGCATGATGGCGTTCTTCGAGACGCTCTTCGGGCCGTACCCGTTCGACGAGTACCGGGTCGTGGTCACCGACGACGAGCTCGAGATCCCGCTGGAGGCGCAGGCCATGGCCGTGCTCGGCTCGAACCACGCCGACGGCACGGGCGCGTCGGAGCGGCTCGTCGCCCACGAGCTCGCGCACCAGTGGTTCGGCAACGCCGTCGGCCTCGCCGCCTGGCGGCACATATGGCTCAACGAGGGCTTCGCCTGCTACGCGGAGTGGCTGTGGTCGGAGGAGTCCGGCGGTCCCTCGGCCGACCAGCTGGCCCGCCAGCACCATGCGCGCCTCGAGCGCGACGGCACGCAGGTCGGCATCGGGGACCCCGGGCCCGAGTCGATGTTCGACGACGTCGTCTACAAGCGCGGCGCCCTCGCGGTGCACGCGCTGCGGCTGACGCTCGGCGAGACGGGCTGGCGGGATCTGATGCGCCGCTGGACGGATCCGGCCTGGACGGCGCCGCGCACCACCGCCGACCTCGTGGGCGCGGCCGGCGACGCGGGCGCCCTGCTCCGAGCGTGGCTGGCGGACGGGCCGCTGCCGGCGCTGCCGCGGGTGGGGCGGCGCTGACGCACGTCATCGCGCGAAGGACCCCAGTGCTCCCATCGCTCTTATACTTGGGATCCATGTATAACGACGGTGAGCGACACCCGAGCCTCTCGCTCAGCCCGTACACCCCGGGATCCGTGCCGACGAGCCTGCCCGGCAGGGCGGAGAGGCTGCAGCAGTTCCGCGAGGCGGCCCAGAGGGTGAGCGCGGATGGGCAGTTCGTCCCTCGTGTCCACGTCGATCACGGCCCGCGCGGCATCGGCAAGACGTCCCTGCTGCGGGAAGCCCAGCGCATCCTCGGCGGCTACCGGATCCGGACCGTGCTGATCACCGCCGATCCGGCAGAGGACCTCGTGCATTCCCTGCTCAGCGAGCTGAAGCAGGTGGTGGGGAGCGGCACGCGCCTCCGGAGGGCAGCCCTCGAATCCATCGACTCGGCGACGCTCACCGTGGGCGCGCCGGGGATCGCGCATGTGGACGTCACCCTCACCTCGCCCGGGCGGACGCGCACGGCGGCCTCCGCGAAGCAGCTGCAGCTCGCCCTCCGCGCGGCTCTCGCCTCGGTCGTGCACGACGGCGACGCCGGGATCGTCATCCTGATCGACGAGATCCAGGAAGCGGATCCCGAGAGCCTGCGGACCATCGCCTACGCCTGGCAGGAGATGAACCCGCTCCGGCCCTTCGACCCCGACCAGCCCCGGACCGCGCTGTTCGCCGTCGGCCTTCCCGGCGCCCCCACCAGGATCAACAAGGCCGTGACGTTCAGCGAGCGCTTCCGCTTCCAGGCGATGCACGGGTTGTCGGACGCCGGCGCGCGGGAGGCGCTCGAGTCGACGGCAGCGGCGGCAGGCGTCCGGTGGGATCCACCTGCGCTCGACCGGGGAGTCGCGGAGTCGCGCGGCTACCCCTACAAGGTCCAGTTGATCGGGGACGCCTCCTGGCGCGCGGCAGCGCACCGGCTGGATGCCGAGGGACTCGCGCCGGACGACGTCATCACGCTGCCCGACCTCTCGGCGGCGCTTCCCGTCGTGGATGCGGAGATGCGCACGCTCTTCACCGCCAGATGGCGTGGCGCGAGTCCCCGGCAGCAGGACATGCTGGTCGCCATCGCGCGCCTCGGCGGCGAGGACGTGAAGCGGGCGGCCCTGGCCGAGGCACTCGGCACGACCACGCGGGCGATCTCGGTCCCGCGACAGAAGCTCCTGGACAAGGGGCTCGTGGACGCGAACAAGCACGGCCACCTGTCGTTCACCGTCCCCGGCTTCACCGAGTTCGTGATCGATCAGGCCGAGAACGAGTGATCTCGGGATCGTCGACGTGGGCGGGGACCCCTCCGCTGGACAGCTGGACCACCACGACCGAGGTCAGCGCCGACGGACCGGCGTGGTGTCGCGCGACGGCTGCCATGAGGCCCTCGTCGAGAGCCACGTCCACGACGCGGTAGTGCCCGTCGTCGCCGTCGATCCATGCCGAGAGGCCGTCTGCGTCCGCCGCGAAGCGGACGCGCGACGGATCCACGAGCAGTCCACGCCCGTCCGCCTTCAGCACCGCCTCGCTGCGGACCCACCCGGCGAGCATCATCCCGGACGGCACCTCCCGGCCGCGTGGCTCCGCGTCGATCCCGATCGGCCCGTGCCCGCTCACCGCGACGACGACCGCGTCGCCCGCGTGCGCGACGCTCGCGTGCAGGGCGTCGAGCGCGCGGGATCCGCCGAGCACCGGCCGCCCGTGCGGCCCGCCGCAGGTCGCGCAGCGGGCGCGCACGGTGACGTCGGCGGGGTCCCCGCCCACCAGCTCCGCGGCGAGCGCCCGGAGCGCGTCCCGTCCGGCGGCGGTGCGAGCTGCCCGGTCGGCCGTGGCGTCCACGCGCACGGCCGCGACCCGGACCGCGCCGTCCCCGGGCCTCACGACGCTCCGACGCGGGGGGTCCGCGCCGAGGTCCCGTCCATCCGCCCATCGTGACAGGAGGGGGGACGTTCGCGTGATGTCCACCCCGCCGCCTTCCGCCGTGACGCCGACGCGTGCGACAGTCGGGCATGGTCAGGTGGATCCGGAACTCCGTCATCGGTCTCGTGGTGGTCGCCCTGCTCGGCGGGGCGCTCGTCCTCGCCGGCTGGACGGTGTCCGAGACGCACTTCGCGCGACCCGACGCGGGCTTCGACCGGGAGGTGGCGCGGCTGGAGGCGCTTCCCGGCGTGCGCGTGGCCTCCGCCGAGCGCTGGGTGGAGGCGCCCACGTTCGCCGGCGCGCAGGCGCGCGTCGACGTGGAGGTCGCCGCCGACGACCTGCCGGGGGTGCTGGCCGCCACCTGCGACTCCGGGTACCCCGGGCCGGTCGCGTGGTCGCTGGTCGTCGACGCCGGCGCGTCGACCACGGTGATCGTGGATGACGACGTCCCCGCCGCGGGATCCCGCTGCCTCGACGTCGGGTTCGACGTCCCGGGCATCGTGGAGGCGGCCGGCACCCTCGTCCCGGGCGTCGACCTGCAGCCGGTCCTCCGCGAGGACGACAGCCTCGCGCTCGTGGCGGTCGAGCTCGAGGGCGGCGACATCGCCGGGTCCCTCCCGCTCGTCGCCCACGCCGACGACCTGCGCGACGCCGCCGGCCTCACCGCGGACCGGACCGTGCGGATCGAGACCATGACCCTGGGGATCACGATGGGACCGGGCGAGCACGACCGCTGGCAGGCGCTGGTCGACAGGCTCGTCGCCGAGGACGGGGTGACCCAGCTCTCCGCCGACGACGCGGACTCGCAGATGGACGGCGTGGCGAAGGTGCAGGTCGCCGTGCCCGCCGCGGCGCACGACGCCGTCGAGGCGCGGATCCGGGCGTCGGGCCTGAGCGTCGCCGACCTCCCCGTGCGCTTCCTCCCCGACGACGGCCCGGTCGCCGACGCGCGGTAGCCGGGCGGCCGCGGGCGCCGCCCTCCGCGGCGGCGACCGTCAGAGGCGCACGGGGGTGCGCCGCAGGTCCTCGTGGCGCGCGGAGATCGACGCGCCGAGCAGGACCAGCCGCAGCGTCCGCTCGGCGGCGTCCTGGAGGAGGCGCTCGCCCTGGTCGACGGCGTCGCTCAGGGGCATGGGGATGGTCATGATCGACGCGATCGCGTCGATGCCGATGTCGTGCACGGACGGGGCGCCCTCGCCGATCGACCCGGCGATGGCGAGCACGGGCACGCCCGCGCGCTGGGCCCGCGACGCGATCTCGGCCGGCACCTTGCCGCGCGGGGTCTGGTAGTCGATCGCGCCCTCGGCGGTGATGACGAGGTCGGCGCGCGCGATCAGGCCGTCGAGGTCCACGGAGCCGAGGCCGATGCCCAGCAGCGCGTCGAAGCGCGACACCAGGCGCGCACCGATCCCCGCGGCGAGCCCGGCCCCGAGGCCGCCCGAGGCCCCCGTCCCCCCGCCGAGGCGGAGGTCGAGGCCGGCGGCCGGCGGCGCGTCCCGGGCGAGGACGGCGGCCCAGGTCTCGAGCGCGTCGGAGAGCAGCTCGACCTGCTCGGGGGTGGCTCCCTTCTGCGGGCCGAAGACCCGGGCCACCCCGCGGTCCCCGCAGAGGACGTTGTGGATGTTGCAGGCGAGGACGACCTCGGTGGCCGCGAGGCGCGGGTCGAGGCCGGACAGGTCGAGCTCGTGCAGGCGGGCGAGGTGCTGCCCGCCGTCGGGCAGCTCCGCGCCGTCGTCGTCGAGCAGGCGCGCGCCCATCGCCGACAGCGCGCCGGCCCCGCCGTCCGAGGTCCCCGAGTCGCCGCAGCCGACGATGACCGTGGTGGCCCCGTCGTCGAGGGCCGCGAGGATGAGCTCGCCGACGCCCCGCGTGGTCGTCCGTCCCGGGTCGCGGTCGCCGCGCGGCACGAGCCGGAGCCCCGCCGCCGAGGCCATCTCCACCACGGCGGTCGAGCGGGCGCTCCCCCCGAGGCGCGCCCAGTGCGCCTCGACCGGCTGGCCGACGGGGCCGGTGACGCGGGCGGCGACGAGGTCCCCGCCCGTGGTCCGCGCGAGGATCTCGGCGGTGCCCTCCCCGCCGTCGGGGATGGGCACCAGGTCGAGGTGCACGCCGGGGAGCACCCGGCGGACCCCGGCGCCGATGGCGCGGGCGACGGTCTCGGCGTCGAGGCTCTCCTTGAACCCGCTGGGGGCGATGAGGATGCGGTGGGGCACGTTCATGGACATGGGACTACCTCGGGCTCGGTCGGGCGGATGGAGGGACGGGCGGGCGGAGGGACGGGCGCGTGAACGGACGGGTCAGGGGAGGAAGAGCGGCAGCCCCATCAGGGGCCACACCCACCAGGCGAAGGCCGCGATGATCGCGAGCATGACCGGGCCGAGGACCGCCGAGAGCCGCAGGAGCTGCGCCGGCTCGAAGCCCGGGGCGCCCTCGACGGCCGCGAACATCGCGACGGGCTTGGCCGAGCTCGTCAGCGTGTGGCAGAACCCGGCCGCGGCCGTGGAGGCGAAGGCCGCCGCCGCCGGATCGACGCCCACCCCCGGGGCGAGGGCGACCACGATGGGCACGAGCGCCGCGGAGCGGGCCGAGCGGGACTGGATGACCAGGTGGGCCGCGAGCGACACGGCGATCACGGCGATCACGAACACCGGGCCCGCCGCGCCGCCGAGCGCCCCGAGGGGCGCGAACGCGCCCTGGGCCAGCCACTCGGCGGCGCCGGTGGAGGTCAGCGCGGTGCCGAGCGTCAGGGTCGCGGCGAGGAACAGGAGCAGCGTCCACGGCACCGCCTTCAGCGCCTTCCCGAGCGACGTCGAGCCGTAGCGGGGCGACGTGGCGACGAGGGCGCCGAGGAGCGCGACGACGGCCGGGTGGAGGCCGTGCAGCGGCTCCGTGCACCAGAGCACGATGACGGCGCCCAGCAGGAGCGCGGCCCGGGACTCGACCGCGGTGAGCGCGCCGGAGACGGGCGTGGGAGCGTGCGCCTGCAGGTCGGCGATGCCGATCGCGAGGTGCCGCCGCCGGTCGTCCGCGTCGGTGAACAGGAGCAGCACGATCTCGCACGCCACGTGGGAGCTGACGAGCGCGACGGGCAGCCCGAGCAGCATCCAGCGGACGAAGTCGAACCCCGTGCCCGTGGCCGTCTCCACGATCTGGCTCGTGATCAGGTGCGCCCCGGCGCCGAGGAGCGACGCCGCCGCGGACAGCAGGATGACCGTCGGGAACAGCAGCGACAGGGCGACGACGACCCTGCCGCGGTCGGCGAGCACGCGGGCGAGGGCGAGGAACACGGGGAGCGCGAGGGCGGCGCGGCCGGACGTCGCCGGCACGGCGAAGGTCGTCACGACGAGCGCCGCGGTCACGAGGTGGAACAGCTGCCGCGGCGTCCGCGCCCCCACGATCACGCTCGCGGCCCCGCGGAGCGCCAGCCCGGACGAGGTGACGCCGGAGGCGATGACGAAGGCCGCGAGCAGGAGCCAGACCGTCTCGTCGCCGAGGGACTGGAACAGCTCGTCGGTGTCGATGACGCCCATCACGACGAGGGCGGTGGCGGCTCCCAGGGCGACGTACGTGTCGTCGACGGGCGTGAAGATCCAGAACCAGACGGCGAGCACGAAGACGACCAGGGCGGCCGCCGCCGCGCCGTCGAGCCCCGCCCCGGGTCGGGACACCGTGGAGGCGAGCAGCACGACGACGACGATGCCCGCGACCGCGCCGAGGATGCGGGGCGTCCGCCGCGCCGTGAAGAGGCGGCGGAGGTCGCGGCCGTCCGCCGGATCGCCCGCGGGCGGGTCCGGCGGCGGCGGCGTGGTGGCGTACCGGACGCCGCTCATCGGAGCCGGTATCCCGCGCCGCGGACGGTCTCGACGCGGGCCGCGCCGATCTTGGCGCGCAGGGCGCGCACGTAGGCGTCGACCACGTTCGAGGCGGGATCGAAGTCCGGCCCCCAGATGCTGCCGATGATCTGGTCGCGCGACAGCACCTGCCCGGGGTGCCGGAGGAACAGCTCCAGCAGCGCGAGCTCGCGCGGGGTGAGGTCGTGGGCGTGCGGTCCGATCTGCACGCGCCGGCCGCGGACGTCCACCACCATGCCGTCGTGGACGAGCGCGGCCTCCGGCGTGAGCCGCTCGAAGTCGTCGAGCCGGAGCCGGACGCGCGCGAGCAGCTCCGCGAACTGGAACGGCTTCGACATGTAGTCGCTCGCCCCGCCCTCGAGGCCGCTGACGGTGTCGACGACGGAGTCCCGGGCCGTGAGGACGATCACGGGCACGTCCACGGCCTCGCCGCGCAGCTGGAACAGGACGGTGAAGCCGTCCATCACGGGCAGGCCGATGTCGAGCACGACGAGGTCGAACCGCCCGGTCCGCGCCATGAGCAGCGCGGTCTCGCCGTCGGCGACCACGGTGGTGTCGTAGCCCGCGCCGCGGAGACCCCGGCCGATGAACGTCGCGATGTTCCGGTCGTCCTCGGCGATCAGCACGTTCCTCGCCCTCACGGCGCCGCCCCGTCCTCGGGCGCGACCTCGTCGTCCGCCGCGCCGACCGCGACCGGCGCGGGCACGGTGATGCCGAACGTCGCCCCGTCCCCCGGCGTGCTGGTGAGCCAGGCGGATCCGCGGTGCGCGTCGGCGATGGCCCGCACGATGGCGAGCCCGAGCCCCGCGCCATCGCGCCGCCCGGTGCCGTTGCCGTGGTGCGGGGCCGCGTCGTTGGCGCTGCCGTGGTGGAACCGCTCGAAGATGCGGCCGGCCTCGTGCTCCTCGACGCCGGGACCGTCGTCCGCGACCCAGAACACCACCACGCGGTCCGCTGCCCGGCCCTCGTACCGCGAGCCGAGCCGGATGGTCGATCCCGTCGCGGTGTACTGCACGGCGTTGGCGGCGAGCTGGAGGACGGCCTGCGTCACGCGCTGCTCGTCCACCCGGACGGTGCCCTCCGCGATCTCCATGAGCCGCCAGCGCCGGTCGCCGAGGGCCTGCGCCTTCGTCTCGATGTCGAGGGTGAGCGACGTGGCGTCCACCTCCTGGACCTTGACGAAGTTGGGCTGCTCGGCGCGCGCGAGCATGAGGAGGTCCGACACGATCCGCCCCATGCGGGCGAGCTCCGTGTCGACGAGCCGCAGCGTCTCGGCGCGCCGCTCGGGCTCGCTCTCGAGCAGCTCCAGGTGCCCGCGGACGACCGTGATCGGCGTGCGGAGCTCGTGGCTGGCGTCGTCGACGAACTTCTGCTGCGTGGTCGACGCCCGCTCGAGCCGGTCGAGCATCGCGTTGAAGGTCTCCGCGACGGCGGAGATGTCGTCGCGTCCGCTGACGGGCACGCGCCCGGTCAGGTCGTGCTCGGTGATGTCCTTGGCGACCTGGTGCACCTGCCGGATGGGAGCCAGGATCTGCCCGGCGACGAGCCACGCGATGACCGAGCTGAGCAGCAGGCCGCCCAGGGCGACCCAGGCGATGGTGACGATGGCGTCGTCGACCCCGTCCCGTTCCTGCTCGGTGAACTGCGCGATGACGAGCGCGCCGGTCTCGTCCCCGACGACGAACTCCGCGCGGCCCCACCGGACCGGTCCGTCCTCGGTGTCGGGGAGGGATCCGGACCGCTGCCGCGGGTCCAGCATGTCCTCCAGCAGGTCGTCCGAGTCGGCGAGGTCGGGGGTCGATCCGCGGTCCGGCGTCTGGGTGCCGACGACCTCCGCGCCGATGACCCCGGCCATCGACTCCCCGGTGCCGGGCGACTGCCGCGCGAGGTAGGTGGCCAGCAGCCGCTCGGCGGAGCCGAACGGGCGCGTGGTCGTCGGGTCGACGCCCTCCGTCGCGAACCGCGCGAACTCGTCGAACTCCTGGGCGATCTCGGCGTTGGCGTCCTGCTCGACCTGGGTGAGGAAGATGCTGCGGGCGGTCACGGAGACGGCGATGAGCGCCATCATCGTGGTCAGCAGGATCCAGCCGGTGATGCGCCACCGTGCGGGGATCGACGACCCCCGCTGCACGGACGCGCCCGGGGGCACCGGGGCGGCGGGCGCGGCGGCGGCCGTCGCGGGGCGGGGCACGGGGCCGGTCACGGGGCTAGTCGTCGGTGTCGCTGCCGGTGTCGTCGTCATCATCGCCTCCCCCGTCGTCGTCGCCGCCGTCGTCGGCGGGCGGAGCAGGAGCGGGGACGGGAGCGGGCGCGGGCGCGGGCGCGGGAGCGCCGCCCGACGTGGCCTCGCCGGCCGGGGCCTCCACCGCCGGCGGCACGCTCGTCGGATCGGCGGACGTCGGGGCGGGCGTCGGCTCCACCGCGGTCGCGGGGTCCTCGGGCAGGGTCGCGGGGACCCGGATGGGCTCCTCGGGGACCACGGGATCACCCGGCGCGGTGGTCAGCGCCTGGCTCCCGAGGGCCAGGAGGACGGGGACGGCCAGCAGACCCGCGAGGACGGCGTACTTCTTCGTCAGGGCCACGATCCGAGCATGTCGGAGCCGCATGAAGGGAACATGAAGGACGGCGCCCGGCGGCGGCGCCGACCGCGGCGGGCGCCGGATCCAGCCCCGGATCAGCCGAGCTCGCGCACCAGCCGCTCGTCCGTCTCGGTCGCCTGCCGGGTGCGGCCGGAGTCGTCCACGTACTCGTAGGCGCTCGTCGTCAGCTCGCCCGTGCCGCGGTAGCCCAGGCGCTCGTATAGGGCCCGGGCGCGCGGGTTGTCCGACGCGACCCCGACCGCGAGGCGGCCCGGCGCGACGCGCGCCTCGGCGGCGCGGATGATCGCCGTGCCCACTCCCCGCCCGCGGGCCGTCGGATCCACGTGCAGGTTCCGCAGCTCGGGATCCGTCCCACGGAGGTCGAGCTGGCCGACGCCGAGGTGCCGGTCGCCGTCCCAGGCGACGAGCAGCACGGAGTCCCCCGTCTCCTGCAGCTCCCACATCGCCCGCGCGAAGCCGCGGCCGGGCGGCTCCGCGCCCTCGAGCCGCGCCACCTCGGACGCCGCGAGCGCGCGGACCTCGACCCCCGTCGGCACCTAGATGACAGCCTCGCTCCAGTCGTTCGGGTTGCCGAAGCGGTGCGCGGTGATGCTGATGGCCTGCTCGCGCAGGAAGGTCAGCATCTCGACGCGCCCGGCCGCGGTGACCTCGTCGGCGAAGACGGCCACGTCGGGCGTCCCGCGGAGGGCGTCCGACAGCGACCGCGCCTCGACGAGCCGCGAGTCGCGGGCGGCGACGAGGCGCACGCGCTCCGTCGCGATGCCGGAGGAGGAGACGCGGGCGAGCCACGCGTCGTCGGTCTCGATGGTCACGTGCACGCTCGGCAGGTCGTCGAGCACCTGGCCGAGGCCGGCGGGCAGGATCCCCGGCACCGACACGTGCATCTCCGCGCGCGCCAGCCGCCCCGCCGCGAGCACCCGCAGGAGCTCCGCGAGCGAGCCCGACTCGGTGAGCCGCACCGTGACGGGCAGCGGCCGGTAGCGGAACAGGTTCCGCTCCACGCCGAGGGCGCTCGGGTCCTTCACCTGCCCGAACTCCTCGTGCCACGCGACCGCGTCGCTGAGCGCCGACCGGCGGACCAGGTCGAAGTCCTCGTACCGGATCGCGGGCTGCGCCGACTCGATGAGCTCCGTGACCCGCGGCGACAGGCCGCGCAGGTGCAGGGAGCTCGAGTGCCGGCCCGCGTCGGACACCCAGGAGCCGAGGCCCATGAGGTAGTTCGGGCCGCCCGCCTTCGTGCCGGATCCGACCGAGGAGCGCTTCCAGCCGCCGAACGGCTGGCGCTGCACGATGGCGCCCGTGATCCCGCGGTTGACGTACAGGTTCCCCGCCTCGACGGTCTCGAGCCACTGCTCGAGCTCCCGCGCGTCGAGGCTGTGCAGGCCCGCGGTGAGGCCGTACGGGATGGCGTTCTGGAAGCGGATCGCCTCCGCGAGGCTCCGCGCGCGCATGACGCCGAGCACGGGCCCGAAGAACTCGGTGAGGTGGAAGTACGACCCCGGCTGCACGCGGTCCCGGACGCCCGGGGACCACAGCCGGCCGCTCTCGTCCATCTGCTCGGGCTCGACGAGCCACCTCTCGCCCACGCCGAGCTGGGTGAGCGCGTGCTTGAGCTTGCCCGCGGCCGGCTCGATGATCGGCCCCATCTGCGTGGTCGGGTCCGACGGGTACCCCACGCGCAGCGACGAGACGGCGTCGGTCAGCTGCGTGAGGAACCGGCGGGACCTGCCGACCGAACCCACGAGGATCACGAGGCTCGCCGCCGAGCACTTCTGGCCGGCGTGGCCGAACGCGCTCTTCACGACGTCGGCCGCGGCCAGGTCGAGGTCGGCGCTGGGCGTGACGATGATGGCGTTCTTGCCGCTGGTCTCGGCGAGGAGCGGGAGGTCGCTCCGCCACGAGCGGAAGACCTCGGCGGTCTCGTAGCCGCCCGTGAGGATCACGCGGTCGACGGCCGGGTGCGCGACGAGGTGCTCGCCGTACTCGGCCTCGCCCGCGTCCACCAGCGCGAGGAGCTCGCGCGGCACGCCGGCCTCGCGGAGCGCCTCGACGAGCACGGCGCCGGAGCGGCGGGCCTGCCCGGCGGGCTTCAGGACCACGCCGCTGCCGGCCGCGAGGGCCGCGAGCACGCTGCCCGCGGGGATGGCGACGGGGAAGTTCCACGGCGGCGCGACCACGGTGACGCGCGACGGCACGAAGCGGGCGCCCTGCACCCGGTCGAGGTCGCGGGCGCGCTCGGCGTAGTAGTGGGCGAAGTCCACGGCCTCGCTGACCTCGGGATCGGCCTCGGCGATGGTCTTGCCGGTCTCCGACGCCATGACCTCGATGAGGCGCGCGCGGTTCCGCTCGAGGGCGACGCCCACGCGGTGCAGCAGCGCCGCGCGCTGCTCGCCCGGGCGGGCGCCCCACGCGGCGGCGGCCGTGCGCACGCCGTCGATGACGTCGTCCAGCTGGTCGGTCGAGCCGATGCGCGCGGCGTCGATGGTCGCGACGCCGAGCTGCGAGGCGGCCACGCGCGACAGGATCTCCCGGCCCCAGGCGCGGTTCGTCGGCAGGGCCGGATCCGTGTCGGGCGCGTTGCGGAACGGCGTCGGGGAGGCGTCGGGGTCCCCCAGCGCCTCGGGCGTCAGCAGGGAGCCGCGCGTGAGGCCCTGCACCACGTTGGTCAGCTGCGGGTCGACCTCGTCCTCGGGCTCCTCCGGCGTCTCGGGCGCCGCGAGCGGGTCCACGTCGTCGAGCTCGGGCGGGAAGCGCCGGTCCTGCGTGCGGTTCGGCGCCGGGATCGCGTCGTCGACGCCCGCGAGCGACGCGCGGAACCGCGACTCCTCACGCGCGAACAGCTCGGCCGACGTGCTCAGCTCGAACACCGCCGACATGAAGTTCTCCTGGCTGGCGTTCTCCTCCAGGCGGCGGATGAGGTACGAGATGGCCACGTCGAACTCGGTGGGGTGCACGACGGGCGTATAGAGGAGGAGCCCGCCGACGGTGCGCTTCACGGCCTCGGCCTGGCCGGTCGCCATGCCGAGCAGCATCTCGAACTCGATCCGGTCGGTCACGCCCCGCTCCTCGGCGAGGAGCCACGCGTAGGCGACGTCGAACAGGTTGTGACCGGCGACGCCGACCTTCACGGCGTCGGCCGCGGCGGGCTGGAGCGCGTGCTCGAGCATCCGCTTGTAGTGCGTGTCGGTCTGCTCCTTGGTGGCCCAGGTGGCGACCGGCCAGTCGTGCATGGCGCCGTCCACGTGCTCCATGGCGAGGTTGGCGCCCTTGACGATGCGGACCTTGACGGGCGCGCCGCCCGCCGCGCGCCGCGCCGTAGCCCACGTCGTGAGGCGCTGGAGCCCCGCGAGCGCGTCGGGCAGGTACGCCTGCAGCACGATGCCCGCCTCGAGGTCCTTCAGCTGCGGCTGGTCGAGCACGCGCGTGAACACCTCGATGGTGAGGTCGAGGTCCTTGTACTCCTCCATGTCGAGGTTGATGAACTTCGGCGCCGCGGCCTCCGCCGCCAGCTCGTACAGCGGGGTCAGCCGCTCGACGACCTTGTCGACGGCCTCGTCGAACGCCCACATCGACAGCTGCGACACGACCGACGACACCTTGATGGACACGTAGTCCACGTCGTCGCGGGCGAGGAGCTCCCGAGTGCCGGCCAGGCGGCGGGCCGCCTCCTGCTCGCCCAGCACGGCCTCGCCGAGGAGGTTCAGGTTGAGGCGGGATCCGCCGGCGCGCAGCTTCTCGATCGCCGGGCCGAGCTTGTCGCTCGTCGCGTCGACGATGAGGTGGCCGACCATCTCGCGGAGCACGCGGCGCGCGACGGGCACGACCACCTGCGGGAGGACGGGCCCGAGGATCCCGCCCGCGCGGATCGCGCCCTGCATGTACCAGGGGAGAAAGCCGGGGGTCTTCCCGGTGAGCGCGGCGAGGCTGTTGCCGGCGACGGGCAGGTCCTCCGGGCGGACGACCCGGTCGACGAAGCCGATGGTGAAGTCGAGCCCGTGCTCGTCCTTGAGGACGCCCGCGAGCCGCTCCGCCGACGGGTCGGCGGGGTGCGTGGCGGCCTCGGCGAGCCACGTGCGCACGAGGGCGACGGCCCGGTCGGCGAGGTCGTCGCGGTCCGGGGCGATCACGGGGACGGCGGAGGTCCCGGGGGCGGATGCGGTCTCGGCGGTCATGCGGGCCTCTTCGTCTCGTCTCGTGCGGGGCCGACCTCGTCGGCGGTCGCGCTGCACGCGCGCCCTCCCAGTGTGCGACCATGCTCCCATCGGATGCGCTGAACGTTTCCGATGATCATCGTGCGGCCCTGCCGATGATTCCACGCATCGGCCGGAACCGCGGGAGGCGCACGTGCTCGAGATGCGGCGCCTGCGCCTCCTCCGCGAGCTGAAGCTCCGCGGGACCATCGGCGCGGTCGCCGACGCGCTCTCCTTCAGCCCCTCGTCGGTGTCGCAGCAGCTGTCGCAGCTGGAGAGCGAGGCGGGGGTCACGCTCCTGCGGCGGGTCGGCCGCCGGGTGGTGCTCACGCCCCAGGCGGAGATCCTCGTGGAGCACACGACCGCGCTCCTCGAGCGGCTGGAGCGCGCCGAGACCGAGGTCAACGCGTCGCTCGCGAACGTCTCCGGCACCATCCGCATGGCCGCGTTCCAGTCGGCGCTCCTCGCGCTAGTGCCGCCCGCGCTCACGATCCTGCGTGACGACTACCCCGACCTGCGGGTCGAGATCACGATGCGGGAGCCCGAGTCGGGCCTCCACGACGTGTGGGCGCGCGATCACGACCTCGTCATCGCCGAGCAGTACCCGGCGCACGCGGCGCCCCGGCCCGCCGACCTCGACCGCGAGGAGCTGTGCGTGGATCCGCTCCGCCTCGGCCTCCCGCCCGGCCGCGACGACATCCGCTCGGTCTCGGACGCCCGGCGCCTGCCCTGGGTGATGGAGCCCGCGGGGACGGCGTCGCGCCACTTCGCGGAGCAGGTGTGCCGGGTCGCGGGCTTCGAGCCGGACGTGCGCTTCGTGACGGCCGACCTGCAGGCCCACATCGACCTCGTGCGCGCGGGTCACGCGGCGTCGGTGCTCCCGGACCTCGTCTGGGCCGGGCGCGAGCCCGACGTGCGGCTCGTCGGCCTGCCCGGCTCGCCGCGCCGGACGGTGTTCACCTCGTCGCGCGTCGGGAGCCTCGACCGGCCCGGGATCCGCGCGTGCCGCGACGCCCTCGCCCGCGCCGTGGAGGTCATGGGCCACGGCGCGGGCTGAGGACGCCCCCCCCCCTGCGGCCGGGCGGCGCGCGGTCGGGACGCGCGGGTGGGCGGTCGGGCGGCACGTCGTCAGGCGGCGGGCGGCCCGTCGCCGGCCGGGCCGGTGCCGGGTCCCGCGCCGTCGGCGGGCCGGCGCCGACCGGTGACGACGATCAGGACGACGGCGGCTGCGGCGAGCACCACGATCCCGAAGCCCACGCCCACGATCACGCCGAGGTAGGGCGCGACGCCCGCCTCCTGCGCGGCCGCGGTGCCCGCATCCGCCGCGGACGGATCCGCGGCGTCCTCGGCGGAGCCCGCCTCCGGCGCGGACGACGAGGCACCGGATCCGGCCGCCCCGTCCTCCGCCGCCCCGCAGCCCGGCCCGCTGTCGGTCCCCGCGGAGGCGACCGCCCCCGCCGGCGCCCGGTACGTGAACGCGATGGAGTCGGAGACGGGGTGCCCGTCCGCGGAGACCACGCGCCACGTGACCCGGTACTCGCCGGATCCGCCGAGCGCGACGGGCACGGAGACCACGCGCCCGGCGTTCACGGCGCACCCGGTCTCGAATCGGGTGCCGGCGCCGTCGGGGCCGGTCACCTGCACGACGGAGGAGCCGCCCGAGGCGGGGGCCGAGCCGTCGGATGCGTCCGCACCGGCGCCGAGGTCGAGGATCACGTCGCTGAAGGTCAGCGCGACCTCCGTCGGCGGCACGTCCACGGTCGAGCCGGCGGCGGGCGAGCTCGACACCAGGTAGTCGTGCGCCGAGGCCGGCGGCGCGCCGTCCGGTCCGGTCCCCTGCGCGAGCCCCGCGACCGCCAGCGCGGCCGTCGCGAGAGCGGCGCCGGCGACGGCGGCTGCCACCCGGCGGAGCGCGCCGTGCCGGGG
>NZ_JBWKXC010000008.1:0-183728 GCF_059422605.1 Clavibacter sp. GW821-FHT01D01 | reverse complement strand
CGCCCCGCACCTCTCGAGAGGTGCGGGGCGTCGTCACGTCAGCCGAGGTGAGGGGTCACTTCCACCAGTCGTCGAACATGCTGGCGGGCACCCGCCGCTTGTGCTCGGTGCTCGTGTAGCGGGCCTCGATGGCCTCGGCCACCTCGTCGTCGACCTCGCGGCCCTCGAGGAAGTCGTCGATGTCGGCGTAGGTGAGGCCGAGGTTCGCCTCGTCGGTCTGGCCGGGGATGTCGTCGAGGAGATCCGCGGTGGGCGCCTTGAGGTACAGCCGCTCCGGCGCCCCGAGGTGCTCCAGCAGCGCGCGGCCCTGGCGCTTCGTGAGGCCCGTCAGCGGGAGGACGTCCGCACCGCCGTCCCCGTACTTCGTGAAGAACCCGGTGACCGCCTCGGCCGCGTGGTCCGTGCCGATGACGAGCAGACGCGCCTGACCGGCCAGGGCGTACTGCGCGACCATGCGGGAACGGGCCTTCACGTTGCCCTTCGTGAAGTCCAGCATCCGGTGCCCCGCGGCGTCCGCGTACTCGGCCTCGAAGCCGTCGACGGCGCGCTTGATGTCGAAGACGACGCTCGACTTCGGCTGGATGAAGCGCAGGGCGAGCTGGGCGTCCTCCTCGTCCGCCTGCACCCCGTACGGGAGCCGCACGGCCACGAACTCCGCGAGGAGGCCCTCCGCGGCCAGCTCCTCGATCGCGAGCTGGGCCAGGCGCCCGGCGAGGGAGGAGTCCTGCCCGCCGCTGATGCCGAGGACGAAGCCCTCGGCGCCGGTGGACCGCAGGTAGGCCTTCAGGAAGTCCACGCGCCTGCGGACCTCGTCGGCGGGATCGATGGTCGGACGCACGTCGAGGGCGTCGATGATCTGTGACTGGATGTCGCGCATGCGTCGAATCTACGTCCGATCGTCCGCGCCCGACAGCCGGTCCCCCCGGCGCGACTCGAACGCGCAACCGTCGGATTAGAAGGCCGATGCTCTATCCATTGAGCTACAGGGGGTCGAGACGAGGGTACTACGCGGGGTCGGCGGGGCCCGAGGGCCCCGGGCCGGTCGACCCGGGCAGCGCGTCCATCGCGCGCGCCACCGCCTTCAGCACCTGCGGGGCGGTGGGCACACCCTCCGCGCGCAGGACCTCGCGGTCCCCCGCCCGCACGACGATGGTCGGCGTCGAGCGGATGCCCTCGGCCTCCGCGAGGTCGGGATGCGCCGCCACGTCGAGCTCCGCGACCTCCAACCACGGCAGCAGGCCCTGGACGTCGGCGAGGACGCGACGGGTCGCCTGGCACGGCACGCAGAAGAGCGACGAGTACATGACGACGCGCACGGCGTCGGCGTCGGCCGGGCTCTCCGCCCCCTCCACGGGGATCAGGAGAGGAACGCCGCGACGGCGGCGACGACGGAGACCAGGGCGAGGAGCAGCGAGACCGACACCAGCACGAGGTGCACCGTGTAGAAGGCCGTGCGCGAGCCGTCGGCGGCCCGGGCACGCGGATCCGTCGCGACGCGCTTCAGGAACCGCGGCCAGACCACGGCGTTCCAGACGCCGTTGACGAGCAGGAGGACGGCGAGGAGGGTGATCACTCCCCCATGGTAGGCGGCTGCGGATCAGGGGCGTCCGGGGCCGCCGATAGGATCGCAGGATGGGCAACAACGCGGACCGGCTGGTGTGGATCGACTGCGAGATGACGGGGCTCGACCTCGCGATCGACGAGCTGGTGGAGGTCGCGGTGGTCGTCACCGACTTCGACCTCGTACCCATCGACGACGGCTTCACCATCGTCATCAACCCCGACCCCGCGGCGCTCGCCAACATGGGCGAGTTCGTCACCGACATGCACCGCTCCTCGGGCCTCCTGGACGAGATCCCCGGGGGCGTGAGCCTCGCCGACGCGGAGTTCGCGGTGCTCGAGTACCTGCTCCAGCACGTCCCGAACGGCGGCAAGGCGCCCATCGCGGGCAACACCATCGGCACCGACCGCGCGTTCCTCGCGAAGTACATGCCCCGGGTCGACGCGCACCTGCACTACCGCAGCGTCGACGTCTCCTCCATCAAGGTGCTGGCGAAGGAGTGGTTCCCCCGGATCTACTTCAACTCCCCCGCGAAGAACGGCGGCCACCGCGCCCTCGCGGACATCCTCGAGTCGATCCGCGAGCTCGAGTACTACCGCCGGGCCGCCTTCGTGCCCGCGCCCGGGCCCGCCACCGAGGACGTGCAGGCCATCTCGGCGGACGTCACGTCCGCGTGGGCTCCGCGGCTGTAGTACCATCGTCATGGCCGTCCGCGAGAGCGGGATCGGCCGCATGGTGGGCGTAGCTCAGTTGGCAGAGCGCTGGCTTGTGGAGCCGGAAGTCGCGGGTTCGAGCCCCGTCGTCCACCCCACCGGGAAGGGCCGGGATCCGAGAGGGTCCCTGCCCTTCCGTCGTGTGGGCCCGTCCCGGCGTGGGCACCCGTCCCCCGACCGCCCCGCGGCTCCTCCCGGAGGGCGTGTGCGAGGCTGGAGCGTGCTGACCTGCGGACCCGAGGACTTCGAGCGACTGGTGATCGACGAGCTCGACGAGCTCCCCGACGAGATGGTCGAGGGGCTCGACAACGTGGTGTTCGTGGTCGAGGACCGCCCCGAGGACGGGTCGCTCGACCTCCTGGGCCTGTACGACGGCGTCGCCATGACCGAGCGCGGGCAGTACGGGTTCGGCGAGATGCCCGACCGGATCGTCGTGTACCGCGAACCGCACCTGCACGAGGCCGAGGACATGGACGCCCTCCGTGACCTCGTGCACGTCACGCTCGTGCACGAGATCGCGCACTTCCACGGCATCGACGACGACCGGCTGCACGAGCTGGGCTGGGCCTGACGCCTCCGCGGGACCCCGGTCGCCGGAGCCGGACGCACGACCGCCCGGAGCCGCAGGGCGGTCCGGGCGGTGGGCCGGCGCCTCAGGCGCCGGTGATCGTGCGGGTCAGAGCTCGAGGGACTCGTCGTCGCCCTCGCCGAGGACGTCGTCGCTGCCGTCGGCCACGAACGTGTACGTGACGCGCTGCTCGCCCGCGACCTCGGACACGGCGCCCGCGCGGTACTGGAACAGCGACTCCTTGCCCTCCACGGCGGACATCGTGCTGATGGTCTCGTCGTGCGTGCCGTCGACGAGGACGCGGGTCTCGGTGGTGCCCTCGAGCGGGCCGTCGGCGAAGACGGCGAGGTAGCGGACGTCGGACGGTGCGGAATCGGTCATGGGCTCAGGCTACCCGGCCGTCGGCACGCCGTCCGTGCGCATGACGACGTCGGCCAGGCCCCGCGGATCCTCCCGTGCGAGGTGCCCGCGCCACTGCGCGTCCCACCGCTCCCACTCCACGGCGAACGCCTCCCCGTCCCGGGCGATCGCCCGGGCGCGGCGGACGTCGTCGTCGGCCTCCACCCAGATGCGGTGCGTCGCCAGCCCCGCCGTCGTGCGGGTGAGGGAGCCGCACCCCTCCACGACGAGCGGCCGGTCCGGATCGAGGTCGTGCCAGCCCGCGGGCGCGTCGCGCTCCCAGTCCCAGCGTCGCCACCGCGGACGTCCGCCCGGCCGCATCGCCGGCAGGACGTGCCGCTCGAGGTGCCGTGACGCCGCCTCGAGGCCGTCCCACCCGGGGTAGACGTCGTCGAGGCGGAGCAGCTGCGCACCGGGTCCGAGCGCCGCCGACGGGTCGCCCGCACGGACGAGCGCGTCGGCGAGCGTCGACTTGCCGGAGCCCGACGGACCGTCGACGAGGACCAGCGCCGGCCGCCGCTCCCCCGCGTCAGGCGGCAACGAAGTCCCAGGTGCCTGCGGCGACCGCCGCGGACACCGCGACGGCGGCCACGAGCACCGCGATCGCCAGCACCAGCGCCTCGCGACGGCCCACCGCGCTCGGCCGTGCCCACGTGCGCGCACCGGTGCCGCCGAAGCCGCGTGCCTCCATGGCGGTCGCGAGCTTGCTGCCCCGCCGGATCGAGAGCACCAGGAGCGCGAACGCCTGCCCGGCGAAGCGGCGGATGCGGCCGCGGTCGGCGACGCCGCGCGCCCGGCGCGCCAGCTCGAGCGACCGCCAGTCGTCCAGCAGGAGGCCCACGAGCCGGACGCCGGCCAGTGCGCCGAGGACGAACCGGGACGGGAGTCGCCACACCTGGGCGAGGCCGTCCGCGAGGTCGGTGGGGTCGACGTTGGAGAACAGGATTAGCGAGGCCACGCCGATGGCCAGGACCCGCAGCGTGGTGGCGACGGCGAGCAGCACCGAGCCCTCGCTGACGACCACCAGGAGGAACTGCGCGTACACGTCCCCCGACGTGCGGCCGTAGAGCAGGATCGTGAGCCCCGCGCCGGGCGCGGCGATCCACACGGGGATGCCCCGCAGGAGGAAGGCGCGGGCGGAGACGCCGGCCAGGGGCAGGAGCAGGAGCTCCAGCAGCAGGGCCGCCCCGGCCGAGACGACGTCGAGGCTGAGCACCAGCGCGAGGGTGAGCACGAGCGCGGCCGCGAGCCGCGCGACCGGGTTCACGGCCGCGAGGCCGGTCGCGCGGGCGGCGGGCAGCGCCACGGGCAGCCCGCTCACCGGACGACCTCGAGGCGCGCGGGAGAGCCGGCGAGGGGGTCGAGCCGCAGGACGTCGTCCGCCAGGGCGTCGACGAGGTCGACGTCGTGCGTGACGGCCAGGACGCCGACGCCGTCGCGGTCCACGAGCTCCGCGAGGAGCGCGACGAGCTCCGCCCAGGTGCGCGCGTCCTGGCCGAAGGTCGGCTCGTCGAGGACGAGGAGGCGCGGGGCGGTGGCGAGGGCGGTCGCGACGGAGAGGCGGCGCTTCTCCCCACCGGACAGCGTGAAGGGATTGGCCCGTGCGAGGCCGTCGAGGCGCAGGCGGACGAGCAGCTCGTCGACGCGGCGGGTCGCCTCCGCGGGATCCATGCCCACGGCGCGCGGCCCCACCTCGAGCTCGGCGCGCACCGTGGGGGCGAGGAACTGGTGCTCGGGATCCTGGAACACGGTGCCCACGCGGGCCGCGAGCTCGCGGGAGCGCCAGGCGGCGGGGTCGGGGGCGAGCCCGGCCGCGAGGTCCGCCTCGGCGACGACCCGGCCCGCGACCGGGGGCAGCAGTCCCCCGAGCGTCAGCGCGAGGGTGCTCTTCCCGCCGCCGTTGGGCCCGGTGAGGGCGGTGACCCTCCCCGATCCGAGCCCGAGGCCGATGCCGTCGGCCACGCGCGTTCCGCGGGCGCCGCCGCGGCCGACGACGAGGTCGTCGGCCCGCACGAGCGGTACCGTCGCCGCCCGCCGGCGGGCGGGTGCGGACGGCTCCCGCCCGGGGACCCAGACGCCGGCCGACGCGAGCGCGGCGCCCTGCTCGCGGAGGACGTCGTCGGGGGCCCCGTCGGCGAGGATCCCCCCGTCGGCCGCGAGGACGACCACGCGGTCGACGAGGTCCTGCCACACCGCGACGCGGTGCTCGATGACGACGAGCGTGGCACCCGTCGTGCCGACGACCGCCTCGACGGCACGACGGACCTCGCCGACGCCCTCGGGATCGAGGTTCGCGGTCGGCTCGTCCAGGAGGAGGAGCCCCGGGCGCATGGCGAGCACGCCGGCGAGGGCGAGCCGCTGCTTCTGGCCGCCGGAGAGGGCGGTGGTGGAGCGGTCGAGGGCGACGTCGAGCCCCACCGCGTCGAGGGCCGCGCGCACGCGGGGCCAGATCTCCTCGCGCGGGACGCCGAGGTTCTCGCAGCCGAACGCCACGTCGTCGCCGACCCGGGAGAGGATCACCTGCGCGTCCGGGTCCTGCAGCACGAGACCGGCGCGGCCTCGCAGCTCCGCCGGATCCTGGCCGTCGACGCGGAGCGACCCGCGGGCCTCGCCCTCGTCGTCGCCGCCGAGCACGCCCGCCAGCGCGTGCAGGAGGGTCGTCTTCCCGGCGCCGGACGCGCCGAGCAGGAGGACCCGCTCACCCGGCTCGATCACGAGGTCGACGTCGCGGACCGCCCACGCGCTGCGGCCCGCGTGCCGCCAGCCCCAGCCCTCCGCGCGGACGGACGCGCCGCCCGTCGGACCCGCGGGCACCGCGTCCGCCCGGGCGACAAGGGATGCCGAGGGTCCCCGGACCGGCCGCCGCACGGTCAGACGCGGGCCGCGGTGTCGCGGCCCGAGGCGAAGCGCGAGAGCGCGCCCGTGCGCGCGAGCGCGCGGGCGACCAGCCACGAGAGGAGACCCGCGACGACCGCGCCGGAGACCAGCGCCGCGACCGTGTAGACCGTGGCGAACACGGCCGACGAGCCCGGGTAGTAGGTGATGAGGTCGGTGATCGCCATGGCCAGCCCCGCGCCCATGCCGGCGAGGACGGCCACGTAGGCGCGCCAGTTCGCGTACAGGAAGACGAGGAGGACGAGCTCGGCGCCGAGGCCCTGGGTGAGGCCGGACAGCAGGGTGCCGACGCCCCACACGTTGCCGACCAGCATGGAGACGAACGCCGCGAGCAGCTCGCCGTAGAGGGCGGCGCCGGGCTTCCGGATCACGATGCCCGTGAGGACCCCGGCGAACAGCCAGCCGCCTCCCGCGAGCGCCTGCAGGCCCGGGAGGAGGGGCTCGAAGAAGCCGCCGATCGGCACGGAGGCCGTGTTCCAGAGGACGAAGACGAGCCCGGAGGCCACGCCGAGGACGCTGGCCACGACGATGTCGATGACGCGCCATCGGGAGCGGAGGCCCGAGCGGGGAGCGCGGGTCCCGTCGGCCGGGGAGGCGGAGGCGGGTGCGGTGGTCGGGGATGATGCGGTCACTGTCGTGCCCTTCTAGGTGGAGGGAGAGGGCACGGGTAGAGAAAGGAAACCTCCCTGCGCTGGCATGATCCAGATCAGGTTCGACGGTCGAAGATTGGGGATCTTCCTCTCAGCCCGGCTCACCGGACTCCCGTGTTCCCGCCGAGCATAGCGCCCGCGCGACCCGTCGCGGGGGCACCGTCCGCCGGGCGCGGACCGGGCCGCGCGGGGCTGGACGCACGGGAGCGCGGGCGCCCGAGGGCACCCGCGCTCCGCGGTGGTCGTGCGGTCGGCTACTTCAGCGTCTTGATGAGCTTGACCAGGACCTTGCCGGAGATCCAGATGACGGGGGTGGCCACGGCGAGCAGCGCGATGACGTTCGGCTGGAAGCGGACCTCGCCGTCGGTGGCGATGTAGGCGCCGATCGGCCAGGTGGCGCCGCCGCCACCGCCGCCGCCGGCGACGTTGCCGTCGGAGTCGGGGAGGTCGCTGCCCCCGCCGAAGCCGTACCAGGCGAAGGCCACGGGCACGATGGTCGAGCCGTCGATGTCGAGGGGGTCGCCGTAGACCGTCCCCACTCCGGCGTTCTTCACGTTCTCTGCGAGCTGTGCGACGAGGTTGGTCATGCGTCCCACCGTACCCCGCGGGACGCGCGGGATGCGGGTCGATCCGGGTCCTCACGGTACCCTCGCCCCTGGTGCGTCGCTGCGTCGCATCCGGCCCTCCCCGCCGCTGCGGCCGATGCGGATCCACCGCCTGCCCCGCCCCCGACGGATCGCGCCCCCGCGCGCCGTCGGCGGACGAGTCGACCCAACTGGAGGACCACTTGCACACCTGGCCCGGAAACCCCTATCCGCTCGGCGCGACCTTCGACGGGAGCGGCACCAACTTCGCGCTCTTCAGCGAGGTCGCCGAGGCGGTGCAGCTGTGCCTCGTCGACGAGGACGGCACCGAGACCCGCGTGGACGTCACCGAGGTCGACGCGCACGTCTGGCACTGCTACCTCCCGCACGTACAGCCGGGACAGCGCTACGGCTACCGCGTCACCGCGCCGTACGAGCCGGAGGCCGGCCACCGGTCGAACCCGGCGAAGCTCCTCCTCGACCCGTACGCGAAGGCCACCTGCGGCGAGTTCGACTGGCACCCGTCGCTGTTCGCCTACGAGTTCGGCGACCCGGACAGCCGCAACGACGAGGACTCGGGCCCGCACATGATGCTCGGCGTCGTGGTCAACCCGTTCTTCGACTGGGACGGCGACCGCCTGCCCCGCACGCCCTACAGCGAGTCCGTCGTCTACGAGGCGCACGTCAAGGGCCTCACGCAGCTGAACCCGCGGGTGCCCGAGGAGCTGCGCGGCACCTACGCCGGCATCGCGCACCCCGCCGTCATCGACCACCTGCAGCACCTCGGCATCACCGCGATCGAGCTGATGCCCGTGCACCAGTTCGTGCAGGACAACACCCTGCTCGAGAAGGGGCTCCGGAACTACTGGGGCTACAACACCATCGGGTTCTTCGCCCCGCACAACGCCTACTCGTCCACCGGCGAGCTCGGGCAGCAGGTGCAGGAGTTCAAGTCCATGGTGCGCGCGCTGCACGCGGCGGGGATCGAGGTCATCCTCGACGTCGTCTACAACCACACGGCCGAGGGCAACCACCTCGGGCCCACCCTCTCCTTCAAGGGCATCGACAACCAGGCCTACTACCGGCTCATGGAGGACGACCCGACCTACTACATGGACTACACGGGCACCGGCAACTCCCTGAACGTCCGGCACCCGCACTCGCTGCAGCTGATCATGGACTCGCTGCGCTACTGGGTCACCGAGATGCACGTCGACGGCTTCCGCTTCGACCTGGCCTCGGCCCTCGCCCGCGAGTTCTACGACGTCGACAAGCTCGCCACCTTCTTCGAGCTCGTGCAGCAGGACCCGGTGGTGTCGCAGGTCAAGCTCATCGCCGAGCCCTGGGACGTGGGCCCCGGCGGATACCAGGTGGGCAACTTCCCGCCGCAGTGGACCGAGTGGAACGGCAAGTACCGCGACACCGTGCGCGACTTCTGGCGCGGCGAGGCCTCCTCGCTCGGGGAGTTCGCCGCCCGCATCACGGGATCCGCCGACCTGTACGAGCACTCGGGCCGCCGACCGGTCGCGTCCATCAACTTCATCACCGCGCACGACGGCTTCACGATCGCCGACCTCGTCAGCTACGACGAGAAGCACAACGAGGCCAACGGCGAGGGCAACGCCGACGGCGAGAGCCACAACCGCTCCTGGAACATGGGCGTCGAGGGGCCGACGGACGACCCGGCCGTCCTCACGCTGCGGGGCCGACAGCAGCGCAACATGCTCGCGACGATGATCCTGTCGCAGGGCGTGCCGATGATCCTGCACGGCGACGAGCTCGGCCGCACCCAGCAGGGCAACAACAACACGTACGCGCAGGACAACGAGATCAGCTGGGTGCACTGGGACCAGGCCGACCAGCCGCTCGCGGAGTTCACGGCGTCGGTCGTGCGGCTCCGCAAGGAGCACCCGACCTTCCGCCGCGGGCGCTTCTTCGACGGGCGTCCCGTGCGTCGCGGCGAGGGCGAGCCGCTGCCCGACATCGTGTGGCTCGACGCCGACGCGACGCCCATGTCGGACGACGACTGGGAGTCCGGCCTCCGCGCCATCGGGATGTTCCTCAACGGCAACGGGATCCGCGGGCGCGACCGCCGCGGCGAGGACATCTACGACACGCACTTCCTGCTCTACTTCAACGCCCACGACGCCCCCGTCGCGTTCACGCTCCCGTCGGACGAGTACGCGGACGCCTGGGAGACCGTGATCGACACCGCGGGCGTCGGAGCCGACTCGACGGCCCTCCGCGCGAGTAGCGTCGTCGATGTGCAGGCCAAGGCCCTCGTGGTGCTCCGTGCCTACACGGAGCCCGAGGTGGAGCCCGACCACTCGGTCGCGGCGAGCCTCGCCGTCCTCACCCACGCGCAGGCCGACCGGCCCGCCGCAGAACCAAGGAGCGACATCAGTTGAGAACCCCCATCTCCACCTACCGGTTCCAGGTGCGGGAGTCCTTCGACCTCGCCGCGGTCGCCGACCAGCTGCAGTACGTGAAGGACCTCGGGGCGGACTGGGTGTACCTCAGCCCCATCCTCACGGCGGAGCCCGGATCCGACCACGGCTACGACGTCGTCGACCACTCGCAGGTCGACCCGGCGCGCGGCGGCGCGGCGGGCATGGCGGCCGTGGCGGCCCGCGCGCACGAGCTCGGCCTCGGCGTGCTCGTCGACATCGTCCCGAACCACGTCGGCGTCGCCACCCCCGTCGAGAGCCTCTGGTGGTGGGACCTGCTCACGCACGGCACCGCGAGCCGCTACGCGGACGCGTTCGACGTGGACTGGGACTTCGGCGGCGGCAAGGTCCGCATCCCCGTCCTCGGGGACGGCGACGACGAGCTCGACCGCCTCACGCTCGTCCGCGGCGACGACGGCACCGTGGAGCTGCGCTACTACGACACCCGCTACCCCGTGGCCCCCGGCACCGCCGAGGACGACGCGGACGCGCGGACCGTGCACGCGCGCCAGTCCTACGAGCTGGTCAACTGGCGCCGCGCGGACGCCGAGCTCAACTACCGCCGCTTCTTCGCGGTCAACACGCTCGCCGGGATCCGCGTCGAGCTGCCGCACGTGTTCGAGGAGTCGCACGCGGAGATCTCCCGCTGGTTCCGGGAGGGGCTCGCCGACGGCCTGCGCGTCGACCACCCGGACGGCCTGCTCGACCCCAAGGCGTACCTGGACGACCTCGCGCGCATCACCGACGGCGCCTACGTGCTCGTCGAGAAGATCCTCGAGCCCGGCGAGGCGCTCCCCACCGACTGGGCGACCGCCGGCACGACGGGCTACGACGCGCTGGCCGAGATCGACCGCGTGCTCGTCGACCCCGACGGCCAGGTCGAGCTCGACCACCTCGACGCGTCGCTCCGCGGCCTCCCCCAGGGCGAGGTCGTCAGCTGGGCCGACATGATCCGCGGGACCAAGCGCGGCATCGCCGACGGGATCCTCCGGAGCGAGGTGCTCCGCCTCGAGCGCCTCGTGGAGGACGCCCCCGCCGACGCCGCCGACGCGCTCGCGGAGCTGCTCGCCACCTTCCCCGTCTACCGCAGCTACCTCCCCGGCGGCCTCGCGCACCTGGAGCAGGCGGCCGACGCCGCCCGCGCCAGTCGACCCGACCTCGCCGGCACCATCGACGCGCTCATGCCGCAGCTCTCGGACCCCGCCACGGCCGTCGCCCAGCGCTTCCAGCAGACGAGTGGCATGGTCATGGCGAAGGGCGTCGAGGACACCGCGTTCTACCGCTACTCCCGCCTCGTGTCCCTCAACGAGGTCGGCGCCGACCCGTCGATCTTCGCGATCGGCGTCGACGACTTCCACGCCCGCCAGCAGGAGCGGCACCGCATCGCGCCGCACGCCATGACCACGCTGTCCACGCACGACACGAAGCGCGGCGAGGACGTCCGTGCCCGCATCGACGTGCTGTCCGAGGCGCCCGAGGCCTGGCGCGAGGCCCTCGAGCAGCTCCGCGAGGTCGCGCCGACCGGTGACGGGCCGTTCGAGAACCTGCTGTGGCAGACCCTCGTCGGCACCTGGCCCGCCTCCCGCGAGCGCCTGCACGCGTACGCCGAGAAGGCGTCCCGCGAGGCGGGCGACTCCACCATGTGGACCGCGCCGGACGAGGCCTTCGAGGAGCGCATGCACGCGCTCGTCGACTCGGCCTTCGACGACCCGCGCGCCCGCAGCATCGTGGCCGGCCTCTACGACCGGCTGTCCGGCCCCGGCTGGTCGAACGCGCTGGCGGCGAAGGCGATCCAGCTGACGGCCCCGGGCATGCCCGACGTGTACCAGGGCAGCGAGCTGTGGGAGACGAGCCTCGTGGACCCGGACAACCGCCGCGAGGTCGACTTCGGCATGCGCCGCGCCGCCCTCGACGCGGTCCTCGCGGGCGCCGAGCCCGCGATCGACGAGACGGGGGCCGCCAAGCTCCTCGTCACGGCCCGCGCGCTGCGCCTCCGACGCAACCACCCGGAGCTCTTCTCGGGCTACGAGCCCCTGCACGCGACGGGCGACGCCGCGGCCCACGTCATCGCGTTCGACCGCGGCGGCGCGATCACCGTCGCGACCCGCCTCCCCGTGGGACTCGAGACCGGCGGCGGGTGGGGCGCGACCGCGCTCGCGCTGCCGGAGGGCGACCTCGTCGACCACGTCAGCGGACGCCGCCTGCAGGGCGGTCGCGTCTCCGTCGCGGCGCTCCTCGCCGACTACCCCGTCGCGATCCTCGCGCCCGCCTCCACCGCCGCCGACCTCACCTCCGGGAGCTGAGCATGACCGACGACCGCTTCGACATCTGGGCCCCGAAGGCCCGCACCCTCGCCCTGTCCGTGGGCGACGAGCGCCTGCCGCTCTCCCCCGTGGGCGACGGGTGGTGGACCCTCGACGCCGAGCGCGCCGAGGCCCTGCCCTCCGGCGACCTCGACTACGGCTACCTCGTGGACGACGCCGACACCGCCGTGCCGGACCCCCGCTCGCGACGCCAGCCGGACGGCGTCCACGGACGCTCGCGCACCTACGACCCCTCGACCTTCGCGTGGACGGACCAGGCGTGGACCGGCCGCCGCCTCGCCGGGGCCGTCATCTACGAGATGCACATCGGGACGTTCACGCCCGAGGGCACGCTCGACTCCGCCATCGACCGGCTCGACCACCTCGTCGCGCTCGGCGTGGACCTCGTGGAGGTCCTCCCGGTCAACGGCTTCAACGGCACGCACAACTGGGGCTACGACGGGGTGCTCTGGTACGCCGTCCAGGAGACGTACGGCGGCCCCGAGGCCTACCAGCGGTTCGTCGACGCGTGCCACGCCCGCGGCCTGGGCGTGGTCCAGGACGTGGTCTACAACCACCTCGGCCCCTCGGGCAACTACCTGCCCGAGTTCGGCCCGTACCTGCACGAGGCCTCGGCCAACACCTGGGGGTCCAGCCTCAACCTCGACGGCGAGGACTCCGGTCCCGTCCGCGAGTACATCATCGACAACGCGCTCATGTGGCTCGGCGACTACCACGTGGACGCGCTGCGCCTCGACGCGGTGCACGCGCTCGTGGACCACACCGCGACGCACCTCCTCGAGGAGCTCGCGGTGCAGGTCGACGTCCTGGCGGCGCACGTCGGGCGGCCGCTCACGCTCATCGCGGAGTCCGACCTCAACGACCCGAAGCTGATCACCTCGCGCGAGGCGCACGGCTACGGCCTCGACGCGCAGTGGAGCGACGACTTCCACCACGCGGTCCACGTGGCGCTCACGGGCGAGACGACCGGCTACTACGAGGACTTCGCCTCCCTGGGCGCCCTCGCCAAGGTGCTCACGCGCGGGTTCTTCCACGACGGCACGTGGTCGTCGTTCCGCGGCCGCGTCCACGGGCGGCCGCTCGACACCGAGCGGATCCCGACGCACCGCCTCGTGGTCGCGAACCAGAACCACGACCAGATCGGCAACCGCGCCACGGGCGACCGACTCACGGCGACGCTCGACGAGGGCGGACTGGCGCTGGCCGCGGTGCTCACGCTCACGTCGCCCTTCACGCCCATGCTCTTCATGGGCGAGGAGTGGGGCGCCACCACCCCGTGGCAGTTCTTCACGTCGCACCCGGAGCACGACCTCGGCGAGGCGACCGCGAAGGGCCGCATCGAGGAGTTCGCGAAGATGGGCTGGGACGAGTCCGTCGTGCCGAACCCGCAGGACCCCTCGACGTTCGAGGACTCGAAGCTCGACTGGGCCGAGCTCTACGGGACGGAGGCGGCCGACTCGCGCCACGCGCGCCTGTTCGCGCTCTACAGCGAGCTCATCCGCCTCCGCCGGGCGCACCCCGACCTCACCGATCCCCGGTTCGCGGAGGTCGAGGTCGAGGTGCACGAGGAGGCGCGACTGCTCGTCATGGACCGCGGCGAGCTCTCCATCGTGGTGAACCTCTCCGACGAGGAGCGCCGCGTGCCCGTGGTGGGCGAGCGGCCCGCGCTGCTGCTCGCGACGGCGCCCGGCGTCGCCCTCGGCGACGACGAGGTGGTCCTGCCGGCGCGCACGGCCGCGATCCTCGGCCCGGTGGCGGACGCGTCGGAGGCGCTGCTCGCCTGATCGCCGTGGGGAGGAGGGGCGGCCGATGCCGCGCCACCTCCCCGCCGCCGGACGCGTCGGCGCGCGCCCGGACGACCTCTCCCTGCATGCTAGGTTCGAGCTGGCCGGGGCTGGGGGGCACGCCGACGTTGTTCCCGCGCGTCGGTACGCGGCATCCCCCTTCGACGAAATGGACTTCCCGTGCGCATATCTGTCATCGGCTGCGGCTACCTCGGAGCCGTCCACGCGGCGAGCATGAGCCGCCTGGGCCACGAGGTCGTCGCGGTCGACGTGGACGCCGCCAAGGTCGCCGCGCTCCAGTCCGGCGTCGCGCCGTTCTTCGAGCCCGGGCTGCCGGAGCTGCTCACCGAGCAGCTCGCCACGGGCCGGCTCCTCTTCACGACCGACATCGCCGAGGCCGCCGGCGCACGCGTGCACTTCGTCGCCGTCGGGACGCCCCAGCGACGCGGGGAGAACGCGGCCGACCTCACGTACGTCGACGCGGCGATCGACGCGCTGGTACCCCACCTCGCCGAGGGCGACGTCATCGCGGGCAAGTCCACCGTGCCCGTCGGCACCGCGCGCCGTCTGGCCGAGCGCGTGCAGGAGAGCGTGCCCGGCGCGATCCTCATGTGGAACCCCGAGTTCCTGCGCGAGGGCTTCGCCATCGAGGACACGCTCACCCCCGACCGCTTCGTCTACGGCCTCCCCGCGGGCGAGACCGGCGAGACCGCCCGCGCGGCGCTCGACGAGGTCTACGCGACGGCGCTCGGCACCGGCACCGCGCGGGTCACGACCGACTACGAGACGGCGGAGCTGGTGAAGGTGTCCGCCAACGCGTTCCTCGCCACGAAGATCTCCTTCATCAACGCCATGGCCGAGGTCTGCGAGGCCACCGGCGCCGACGTGACGCAGCTCGCGGACGCGATCGGCTACGACGACCGCATCGGACGCCGCTTCCTCAACGCCGGCATCGGATTCGGCGGCGGCTGCCTCCCGAAGGACATCCGGGCTTTCATGGCCCGCGCGGGCGAGCTCGGCGCCGACCAGGCGCTGACGTTCCTGCGCGAGGTGGACTCCATCAACATGCGCCGCCGGGTGCGCGCCGTCGACGTCGCCCGCGAGGTCTGCGGCGGATCCCTGCTCGGCCGCAACGTGGCCGTGCTCGGCCTCGCCTTCAAGCCCGAGTCGGACGACGTGCGCGACTCGCCGGCGCTCAGCATTTCCGCGCAGCTCCAGCTGCAGGGCGCCCGCGTGCTCGCGACGGACCCCTACGCGAACGAGAACTCACGCCGCCGGTTCCCGGAGCTCACCTACGTCGACACGTGGCAGGAGGCGGCACGCGACGCCGACGTCGTCATGCTGCTCACCGAGTGGAAGCAGTACCGCGCCATCGACCCGGCGGAGCTCAAGGCCATCGTGTCGACGCCGGTCATCGTCGACGGCCGCAACTGCCTCGACCCGATCGCGTGGCGCGCGGCGGGCTGGCGCTACCGGGGCATGGGCCGGCCCTAGCGCCCCGCACTCCGGGCAATGCCGCCGGACGGCGTCCGGGGTCACGCCGCAGATGCGGCCTCGCGAGGGACGTCCGGCCGCGGACGTCAGCCGCCGGACGTCGCCGCGGCGCCGAAGACCGCGGCGCCGGCGGCCAGCAGGAAGACGAGCACGACCACGGGGATCAGCAGCAGGATGCCGTTGAGGATCAGGCCCGCGACCGCGAACCCGCGTCCGGCCGGCTCCCGTCGGATGCCCACGATGCCGAGGACGAGGCCCACGATGGGGCAGAGGAACGTCCAGAAGAAGACGACCGAGACCAGGCCGATGACCATCGACGCGACGCTGAGGCCCTTCGGCGGCGCGGCCGCGTAGACCGGCTGGCCCCAGGCCGCGTACGCGGGGGCGGGAGGCACCGGTGCCGGCGCCAGGCCGTACGGCGCGGGTGCCGAGCCGTCCGGCGTGGGTGCCGAACCGGACGGCGCGGGTGCCGCCGCCGAGCCGTCCGGCGCGGGTGCCGGTCGCGCGGCCGGGGGCTGAGGCCCCGGCGCAGGCGCGGGCACGTCCGGCAGCGCCGTCTCGGGCTCGACGTGCCCCGTGCCCGGGGCGGATGCGGATCGGTCGTCGGGAACGGGAGCGGCGGGATCGGTCATCGTGGTCCTCGTCAGTCGGGCGGGTGTCCCGGGAGGGTACCGCGGGCGGCCGCCTCGGTGCGAGGATCCGACACCGTCGCGCCCCTCGACCCGGGACGGCGGAGCAGCGACGCCGGCCCGATGGCCCCGCGGCCGAAGCGCTGGGCGGCCTGGTCGACCGTGCGCTCGGCCTCGCGCCAGCCCTCGTCGACGTCCCACAGCGCCACGGGGCGGCTGTCGGCGTCGTCGAGCTGCTCGGCGCGCACCCCCACGAGGCGGACCCTGTCCCCCGGCCGGGCGACCTGCTCGTACACGTCGCGGATCTCGTCGTAGATGCGCCGGGCCACGTCCGTGGGCTCGGACAGCGTGCGCGAGCGCGTGATGGTGCGGAAGTCGGAGTACCGGAGCTTGAGCGAGACGGTGCGCGCGGTGAGGCCGGCCCTCCGCAGTCGCTCGGCGACGCGCGTGGCCTGCCCGAGGAGCTCCCGCCGGACGATCTCCGGGTCGGTCACGTCGTCGTGGAACGTGTTTTCGTGGCCCATGCTCTTCTCCTCGCGGTGCGTGCTCACGCGGCGGGGGTCGCGGCCCCAGGAGAGGTCGTGCAGACGGGCGCCGGCGGACTCGCCGAGCATCGACTGCAGGGCGGGCAGGGGCGTGTCGGCGATGTCCGCGACGGTGCGGAGACCCCGCCGCACGAGCGCCTCCTCCGTCGTCCTCCCGACGCCCCAGAGCGCGCCGACGGGCAGCGCGTGGAGGAACGGCAGCGTCTCTGCCGCGGGGACGACCAGCAGCCCGTCGGGCTTGCAGCGCGTGCTCGCGAGCTTGGCGACGAACTTGGTGGACGCCGCGCCGACGGAGCAGGTGAGGCCCGTCTCCGCGTGCACGCGGCGTCGGATCATCGCGCCGATCTCGGCGGGCGGGCCGAACAGCCCCCGGGCGCCCGCGACGTCGAGGAACGCCTCGTCGATGCTGAGCGGCTCGACGAGCGGCGTGACGTCGCGGAAGATGCCCATGACGACCTTCGACCAGTGCGCGTACTTCTCCATGTGCCCGCCGATGACGGTCGCCTGGGGGCAGAGCCGGAGCGCCTGCGCCATGGGCATGGCGGACCGGACGCCGAACCGCCGGGCCTCGTACGTGGCGCTCGTGACCACGCCGCGACCGGAGGACCCGCCGACGATGACGGGCGTGCCCCGCAGCTCGGGGCGGTCGAGCAGCTCGACGGCCGCGAAGAAGGCGTCCATGTCGACGTGCAGGACGGTGGCCTCGGAGTCGTCCGCGCTCGCGTCGGACGTGCGCCGGGTCGATCCGTCCTGCCTGCTCATGTCGTGTCCACGCTAGCCGTGCCCGCCGACATCCGACGCCGCGGGCCTCGCGGAGCGCGGGCCGCTCAGGCCGCGGGCCGCTCCCGGTGGCCCGCGTCGTCGCCCCGACCCGGATGCGGGTCGGCGGGGGCCGAGCCGGAGGTCGCGGGCTCGTCGGCGAGCCGCGCGATGCGCTTCAGGGCGGCCTCGTGGCTGGTGGACTGCTCCCCCATGACCCGCCCGGCGACGCCGAGCATCACGCGGGTCGAGGCGAGGGCCGGCAGCGGGAAGGGGCCGAACGACGCCCGGTCGAGGCCGAGGAGCTCCCGGTAGCGCGGTTCCAGCGACGCCACGGCGCCGGCGAAGAGGACCCGGTAGGCCGGGAGCATCGAGGCGCGCAGCGGCGGCTCGCGGAGGAACGAGATCGTCTCCCGGGTGCGCTCGTCGGCACGGAGGAGGCCCTGGTCGTGGAAGGCGTCGATCTGCGCGTGCAGCTCCGCGTGGGAGCGCGGCGGCGCCTCGACGCCCATCAGCTCGCCGGCCTTCGCCCACTCGGCGACGTACCGGTCGGGACCGCCGGGGATCGGGGGCCCCCACTGGAGGTGCGTGCTGAGGAAGGCGTCGGTGAAGACGATGTGGACCCAGGACAGGAGGTCGGGGTCGTTGGCGCTGTAGGGGCGCTCGACGCCGCGCCCGTCGACGAAGGTGCCCTGCACCTTGCGGTGGTACCCGCGGACGCGGCGGCTGACGTCGACCGCCGTGTCGCGGTCGCCGAACGAGGTGGTCACCACCCAGCGGACCGTGCCGGCGAGCCGGCCGAGCGGGTCCTCGCGGTATCGCGACCAGTCGTGCACGCCCGCCATGGCGCCGGGGTGGAGCGTCTGCATGAGGAGGGCGCGGATCCCGGCGACGAGCGACGGCATGCCGCCGTGCACGGCCCAGACGGCGGACCCGGGGCCGAACCAGCCCTCGTCCTCGCCCTGCTCCAGGTCCTGGATCCACTGGGGCCGGCCCTCGGAGTCCGCGGAGAACGTCTCCAGGATGTGGGACTTCCAGCGCTCCGCGAATCTGCTCACGTCCACGAACCTATCCCTAGGTCCGCGCCGTGAGGGGGCCACCGCGCCCGCGATGCCCGCGGGGGCCATGACGGCTCTCTGGACGCCACCCCCGTGCGGGGGGCGCGGTCCCGGACGGGGCCGTCACGCATCGAGGAGCGCCACCAGCGCGGCCACCGTGCGGGCGTTCCGCGCCGTGACGGAAACGCCCAGCCCCCGCCAGAAGGACGCGGGAACCCGCGACCGGGAGACGCCGTCGGGGTGCCACGAGTAGACGGCGTCCGGCGCGACCTCGACGAGGTCGGGGGCGATCTCGGCGGCGGGCGGCGCGGGCGGCGACGGCCGCTGCGGCCGGTCGAGGAACGACACGATGAGCCGGGAGGGATCGTCCGCGATCCCCGCGAACGGGATGCCCGCGGCGATCCGCCGGAAGTCGTCGGCGGCGACCAGGTGCACGTCGGCGGTGACGCCGGTGGCGAGCCGCACGGCGTCCTCGATCGCGACCGCCGCCCCCCGTCCGGGAGGCCGGTCGTGGTCCACCACCGCGTTGCCGCTGCGCAGGTGCGTCCGGACGCCCCGGTAGCCGAGGCCCTCGAGGGCCACCGTCAGGGCCGCCATGGGCACCTGCTTCGCCCGCCCGACGTTGATCCCGCGCAGCAGCACGACCGTCCGCTCCACGTGCCACCCGCTCCCCGCGGCTCCGTCGCCGTCCGCACCAGTGTGCCCCGCGCGGGCCGCGAGCGGTACGGCCGGGGCTCCGGCGGACGGGCCGCCCACGTCCGCGCCGCCCTCCGCCGGGCGGGACGGTCGTGCGCGCGGGGGCCTCACTCCCCCGAGGGGCCGAACTGCTCGATGCGGATCGCGTGCCGGTCGACGCCCGCGTCGAGGAGGAGCCGCGTCGCGCCGCCGGAGAACGCCGTGGACCCGCAGACGAAGGCGACGCCGGCCCCCTCGGCGAGGCCGGCGACCTCCTCCGCCCGGAGGCGGCCGAAGCCGCGCGGTCCCCGGCGCTCGCGGGTCGTGGCGACGAGCGCGCCCGCGGCCTCGAGCTCCTCGAGGCACGGCACGTCCGCCGCGGTGCGCGCCGACACGGCCGCGCGGACGAGGCCGGGGACGCCGAGGTGCCGGGCGTGGCGGATCATCGACACGAGCGGCACGGCGCCCGTGCCGCCGCCGAGGGCGACCGCGGGGGTCGCGCCGTCCCAGACGAGGAAGCCGCCGATGGGCAGGCGCATCTCGATCTCGTCGCCGACGCGCGCGACGTCGGCGAAGAAGCCGCTGACCTCGCCGTCCTCGTAGCGCTCCATCAGCAGCTCGACGCCCGGCTCGTGCGGCGCGGACAGGAGGGAGTACGAGCGCTGCGCGGTGTACCCGTCCTCGGCGCGCAGCCGGAGCACGCAGTGCTGGCCGGGGAGGTGCGGGATCCGGTCGGGCACGTCGAAGCGGAGGAGCACGGTCGCGGGGGTCGGGTGCTCGAGCGCCGTGATGGTCGCGGTGCGCCACTCGCCGCCCACCGAGGCGGGCACGGCGGGGGCGACGGCGCTCAGCGGTCCCCCTGGTACCGCTGCTCGCGCCACGGGTCGCCCCGGTCGTGGTAGCCGTTGCGCTCCCAGAAGCCCTGCTGGTCGCGGTCGAGGAGCGTGAGTCGGGCGATCCACTTGGCGCTCTTCCAGAAATAGAGGTGCGGCACGAGGAGCCGCGCGGGCCCGCCGTGGTCGGGGGTGAGCGGCCGGCCGTCGGCCTCCCACGCGATCCACGCCCGGCCGCCGCGGACGTCCTCGAGCGGCAGGTTCGTCGTGTAGCCCGAGTGGGAGGTCGCGAGGACGAAGCGCGCCTCCGGGAGCGGGCCCGCCGCGTCGAGGAGCGTGTCGACGCTGACGCCCGCGAAGCGCGTGTCGAGGCGGCTCCACGTGGTCACGCAGTGGATGTCGCCCGCGTACTCGGACCGGGGCAGGGCGTGCGCCTCGTCCCAGTCCCACGCCGTCGGGCGCTCGACGAGGCCGTCGACGGCGATGGACCAGCGGGACTCCGGCAGGTTCGGCACCGCCTCGGCCGTGAGGACGGGCCAGCCGCCCTGGGTGTCGTACTGGCCGGGAGGGAGGCGGTCGGCCGGTCCCCTCCGCGGGCGGCCGACGAAGCCGCGGGTGATGCCGGTCATGGGCGCCTCCTCGAGGGGCGATGGGCGTACGGGTCGTGGACCATCATGGCGCGCGGATCGGGAGGCGCGGGGCTGCGACGCCGGCGGATCCGCGGGGCCCGCCCGCGCGGCCGGCCGTCGGTAGCGTGGAGGGGTGACCACCTCGCTCGTGCTGCTCAGCGACACCCACCTGCCGAAGCGCGCCAAGGACCTGCCGCGCGCGCTCTGGCGGGCGATCGACGCCGCCGACGTGGTCGTCCACGCGGGCGACTGGGTGGACGAGGCGGCGCTCGACGCGCTCGAGGCGCGGGCGGCGCGCCTGGTCGCCTGCTGGGGCAACAACGACCCCGCCGGCCTGCGGGCGCGGCTGCCGGAGACGGCCCGGGTGCGGATCGAGGGCGTCCGCATCGCGGTGACGCACGAGACGGGTGCGTCCTCGGGACGGGAGCGGCGCATGGACGCGGCGTTCCCCGACGCCGACGTGCTCGTCTTCGGCCACAGCCACATCCCGTGGGACACCGTGACGCCCGCGGGGCTCCGGCTGCTGAACCCCGGATCGCCCACCGACCGACGCCGTCAGCCCGACTTCACGTGGATGACCGGGACGGCGGCGGACGGCCGGCTGGACGTGGAGCTGCACCGGTCCGCGACCCGCGACTGATCTCTAGTCGGCGGTAACCGCGCGCCCGGTCCCGGCGGCTCCGTCGCCGACGCTCCCGCAGAAGTCGAGGATCGCGCCCTCGAGCACGTCGGCGAGCCGCCGGACGGAGTCGACCTCGGCCCACTCCTCGTCCGCGTGCGCGCCGCCGCCCGTGACCCCGAGGAGGATGCACGGGATCCCCGCCTCCTGCACGAGCCCCGCGTCGGTCCAGAACGGCTCGCCGCGATGCGGCACCGGGGCGCCCGTGACGCGGGCGCCGCTGTCGAGCACCGCCCGGGCGAGGGGGCCGTCGACGTCCGCCTCGAAGGCCGCGCGCGCCACGAGCACGACGAGCTCCGCGGCGACCTCCGGCGTGCGGGCGACCACGGCGTCGAGCGCGGCGCGCAGCTCGGCCTCGACCTCGGCCGTCGACTGGCCCGGCAGGAACCGCCGCTCGACGGTGAGGACGCACGCGTCGGCGACCGTCGCCGCGTCGGAGCCGCCGTGGATCCGCGACACGCGCACCGCGCCCGTGCCGAGCAGCGGATGGCGGGGACCGGCGGCGAGGCGGTCGGCGAGCGCGTCGAGCTCCCGGAGGACGAGGCCGGCGTGCGCGATCGCGTCGACGCCCTGCTCGGGCATGGACCCGTGGGCGGCGCGCCCGCGCAGCCGGACCTCGTACCAGCCGAAGCCGCGGTGCGCGACGATCGCCTCCGACTGGCTGGGCTCGGAGATGACGGCGCCGTCGACGAGCGTGCCCTCCGCGGCGAGCGCGCGGAGCGCCTCCTCCGTGCCGATGCTGGCGAACTCCTCGTCGGCGACGAGCGCGAGCACGACGTCGCCGCGGGTGCCGACGCGCCGGGCGCGGTCGGCGGCCACCATCATCGCGGCGAGCCCCGCCTTCATGTCGAAGGCGCCGCGGCCGAGGAGCCGCCCGTCCTCGACCACGGGCGCCAGACCGCCGCGGGCCGGGTCCCCGGGAGGGACGGTGTCGAGGTGCCCGTCGAGGAGGATGGTCCGGCCGCCGCCCGTGCCGCGCGCCGTCGCGAGGACGGTGGGCCGGCCCGGGGTGCCCTCGAGCACGCGCACCCGGAAGCCGCGGGCGCGCAGCCACGCGGCGGCGTGCGCGGACACCGCGGACTCGCCCGCGGCACCCGCCACCAGGTCGGGGTTGGTCGAGTCGATGCGGATGAGCTCGGCAGCGAGGTCGACGGGGTCGACCTCCCCGGGGAGCGCGAGGGCGTCCCGCCCGTCGGGCCGGGGTGCCTCCGCCGCCTGGCTCACGACCGAGGAGGGAGGTCGTCCGCGGGACGCGCGGGAGCGCCGGCGCCCATGTCGTATGCGTCGTCCATGTCGTCCAGGAGGCGCAGGGCGCTCTGCGGGACGACCACCCGGCGTGCCGGGGCGTCGCCGTCCGCGTCCTCCGCGCCGAGCTCCACGATCCACGACCGGCCCCGGGCGGTCGGCACCGGGCTGACGCTGCGGAGCCCGTCCGAGGCGGTCGCGACCACCAGTCCGACCGGCTCGCCGTCGAGGCCGGGGTCCCCCGTCGCGGACGCGCCGTCCACGATGACCACCACGGCGCCGACGCCGATCGCGTGCGAGCCGGCCGCGCCGCCCTCGTCGTCGGATCCGTCCCGGCCGCGTCTCATCCACATGCCCCGATCCTCGCATCGGGCGTCCCCCGTCGGCGCCCGGCGCGCGGCGACGGCGCCGCACGGGGCGCCGTCGCGACCGGCCGCACGGGCGACGCCCGGCCGCGGCGGCTAGCGTGGGGATCCCACCCCCAGGAGGAGTCCGCGTGCCCCGTCCCACCGACATCATCATCAGCCCGCTCGACGGGAAGCGCGCCGTCGTCACCGGCGGCAACAGCGGCCTCGGCCTCGAGACCGCCCGCCGGCTGGCCGCGGCCGGCGCGTCCGTCGTCCTCACCTCGCGCGACCCGGAGCGCGGCGAGGAGGCGGCCGGGACCATCCGGGACCGCCACCCCGGCGTCCACGTCGAGGTCGGCTCGCTCGACCTCGCCGACCTCGCCTCCGTCCGCGCCTTCGCGGACCTCGAGCGGGAGCGCGGGCCGATCGACGTGCTCGTCGACAACGCGGGCGTGATGGCGCCGCCGGACCGCCGCGAGACGGCGGACGGCTTCGAGATCCAGCTCGGCACCAACCACCTCGGCCACTTCGCTCTCACCGGGCTGCTGCTCCCGGCGCTGCGTGCCGCGGAGGAGCCGCGCGTGGTCGTCGTCTCGAGCCTCGCGCACTGGATGGGCCGCATCGCGTTCGGCGACCTGCAGTCGGAGCGGCGCTACAGCCCGTGGGCCGCGTACGGCCAGGCCAAGCTCGCGAACCTCCTGTTCATGCGCCGCCTCCAGGCGCTGTCCGACGAGCGCGGGTGGGGCCTCACCGCCGCGGCCGCCCACCCGGGCGTCACCTCCACGAACCTCGCGAAGAACGGACCGGGATCCGGCCCGAAGGGCGCCATGAGCGACCTCGCCGCCCGCTTCGGCCCGGCCGCGCAGGGCCAGGACGTCCGCGTGGGCGCCCTCCCGCAGATCCAGGCCGCGACGGGCCTCGGCGTCCACCCCGGCGACTACTACGGCCCCGCGGGCGCCGGCGGCATGAGCGGCATGCCGCACCTGGCCGCGTCGAGCCCCTGGTCGAAGGACATGGATCTCGCGCGCCGCCTCTGGGACGCGTCCGAGCAGCTGACCGGGGTCGTCTACCCGGCCTAGCCCGCGACCGATGCACGGCCGATGCGCCCGGGTTCCGCCCGGGCGCATTCCCTATGGTGGGGACATGAGCATCGACGCCGACCGGCCCTGGGTACGCAGCTACGCGGACGGGGTGTCGGCGGACATCCCGCCGGTCATCGGATCCCTCGTCGACATGGTCGAGCGGTCCATCCAGCGGCACGCGAAGGCCGTCGCGCTCGAGTTCTTCGGCCGCGAGACGACGTACCGCGAGATGGGCGACCAGATCAGCCGCGCGGCCGAGGGGCTGCGCCGGCTCGGGGTGCGCAAGGGCGACCGCGTGGCGCTCGTGCTGCCCAACTGCCCGCAGCACATCGTCGCGTTCTACGCGGTGCTGCGGCTCGGCGCCATCGTCGTCGAGCACAACCCGCTGTACACGCCCCGGGAGCTCCGCCACCAGTTCGAGGACCACGGCGCCCGCGTGGTCATCGCGTGGAACACCGTCGTCGGGACGATCCAGGACATGCCGCGGGACGTGCCCGTCGACACGATCGTCTCGGTGGACCTGCCGGCCGCGATGCCGCTCGCGACCCGCCTGAAGCTCCGCCTCCCCGTGCCGGCCGCACGCCGCGCCCGCGCCGCGATCACGACGCCCGTCTCCGGCACCACGACCTGGGAGGAGCTCGTCGGCCACCGGCGCATCGCCGCGTCCCGGCCGCGTCCGGAGCTCGACGACGTCGCGATCCTGCAGTACACGAGCGGCACGACCGCGAGTCCCAAGGGCGCGGTCCTCACCCACCGCAACCTGCACGCGAACGCCATGCAGGGCCGTGCCTGGGTCCCCGGCCTCGCGGACGGCGGCGAGACGGTCTACGGCGTGCTGCCGATGTTCCACGCCTACGGCCTCACGCTCTGCCTCACGTTCGCCATGAGCATCGGCGCGCGCCTCGTGCTCTTCCCCAGGTTCGACGTGGACCTCGTGCTCGCCGCCGCCCGCAAGCACCCGCCGACGTTCCTGCCCGCCGTCCCGCCCATCTACGAGCGCCTGGCCCGCGGGGCGATGGAGAGGCGCGTCGACCTGTCGGGCGTCCGCTTCGCCATCTCCGGCGCGATGAACCTGCCCGTCTCCACCGTCGAGCTGTGGGAGGGCCTGACGGGCGGATACCTCGTGGAGGGCTACGGCCTCACCGAGACCTCGCCGGTCGCGCTCGGCAACCCGATCGGCCCGTCGCGGCGGCCCGGGACCGTGGGCGTGCCGTTCCCGAGCACCGAGGTGCGCGTCGTCGATCCCGAGGACCCGACCGTGGACCGGGCACCCGGCGAGGAGGGCGAGCTGCTCATCCGCGGTCCGCAGGTATTCCAGGGCTACTGGCGTCGACCGGACGAGACGCGCGCGGCGCTCCTGGAGGGCGGCTGGTTCCGCACGGGCGACATCGTGCGCGTCGACGCGGACGGCTTCACGACCATCGTCGACCGGATGAAGGAGCTCATCATCACGGGCGGCTTCAACGTCTCCCCCAGCGAGGTCGAGGACGTCGTGCGCGGCGCCCCCGGCGTGCAGGGCGCCGCGGTCGTCGGACTCCCGTCGTCCGACGGCGGCGAGGACGTGACGGCCGCCGTCGTGCTCGAGCCCGGGGCGACCCTCGACGAGGCCGCCATCCGCGCCCACTGCCGCGCGCACCTGACCGCCTACAAGGTCCCCCGCCGGGTCGTGCGGGTCGAGGCCCTCCCCACGTCGCTCATCGGGAAGGTGCTCCGCCGCCAGGTGCGCGAGGACCTGCAGCGCGAAGGCTGACCGCCGCCTGGCAGCACGCTCCCCGGTGCGGGCCGGACCGGCCGGCGGCCCTACGGTGGAGGTGCACCGTTCGTGCACCAATGATCTGAGGAGCACCATGACCCGAGGCATCGCCGTCGTCACCGGAGGATCGGCCGGTCTCGGCCGCGCGACCGTGCGCGAGCTCGCGGACCGCGGCTGGGACGTCGCCGTGCTCGCCCGTGGCGAGGACGGCCTCGCGGGCGCCGTGGCCGACATCGAGTCCCGCGGGCGCCGCGGTCTCGGCATCCCGACCGACGTCGCCGACCGCCTGGCCGTGGAGGCCGCCGCCGACCGCGTCGAGGCCGAGCTCGGCCCCATCGACCTGTGGGTCAACGACGCCATGGTCGGCGTCTTCGGCGAGTTCCTCAGCACGGACCCGGCCGACTTCGAGCGCGCCACCGCGGTCAACTACTTCGGCTTCGTCAACGGCACGCGCGCGGCGCTGTCCCGCATGGTGCCGCGCGACCGCGGGCACGTGATCCAGGTCGGCTCCGCCCTCGCCCACCGCGGGATCCCGCTGCAGGCCGCGTACTGCGCCGCCAAGCACGCCGTCCAGGGCTTCACCGAGTCGGTCACGACGGAGCTCATCCACAACCGCAGCGCCGTCCGGATCTCCACCGTCGACATGCCCGCGCTCAACACCATCCAGTTCAACTGGGTCAAGTCGCAGCTCCCGCACCACCCGCAGCCCGTGCCGCCCATCTTCGAGCCCGAGGTGGGCGCGCAGGCCATCGCCGCGGTCGCCGACAGGCCCAAGCGCCGCAACTGGGTGGGCGAGCCCACGGTCAAGACCGTCCTCGGCAACCGCTTCGTCGCGAACTGGCTCGACGGCTACCTCGCGAAGGTCGGCTACTCGGGCCAGCAGGCGTCCGACAAGACCCAGCCCATGCTGCCGACGAACCTGTACTCGCCCACCCCGGGCGACCACGGCGCCCGGGGCATCTTCAGCGACCGGGCCCGCACCATGAGCCCCCAGATCTGGCTCGTCCGCAACCGGGCCGCGGCCGTCGCGCTCGGTGCCGGGGCTGCGCTCTCCGGCGTCGTCGCCGGGGCCGTCGCGCTCCGACGCCGCTAGCCTCGGACCATGGGTGACATCGACGCGATCGTGGTCGGCTCCGGACCGAACGGGCTGGCCGCGGCCGTGACGATGGCGCGGGCGGGGCTCCGCGTCCAGGTGCACGAGCGGGCCGCGACGATCGGCGGCGGCAGCCGCACCGCGGAGCTCACGCTCCCGGGCTTCCACCACGACATCTGCTCCGCGGTGCACCCCATGGCGCTCGCCTCGGGCTTCTTCCGGGCCTTCCAGCTGCACCGCCGCATCGACCTCGTCGTACCGGAGATCTCCTACGCGCACCCCCTCGACGGCGGACGGTCGGGCGTCGCCTACCGCGACCTCGACCGCACGGTGGACGCGCTCGGCGTGGACGGCCGTGCCTGGCGCCGGCTGATGGGCCCGCTCGCGGCGGAGGCCGACCGGGTCGCGCAGTTCACCAACGGCCCGCTCCTGCAGGTGCCCCGGCACCCGCCCACCGCGATCCGCCTCGGGCTCCGCGCGCTCGAGCAGGGCTCGCCGCTCTGGGACGCGCGCTTCCGTGGCGACGTCGCGCCCGCGATGTTCACGGGGGTGGCCGCGCACGCGATCCAGACCATGCCGAGCATCTCCACCGCCGCCGCCGCGCTCGCCCTCGGCACGTACGCGCACGCGCGCGGCTGGCCCGTGCCCGTCGGCGGCAGCCAGGCCATCGTCGACGCCATGGTCGACGACCTGCGCGCCCACGGCGGCGAGGTCGTCACCGGATCCGAGGTCTCCTCGCTCGACGCGCTGCCGCCCGCCCGCGCGGTGCTGCTCGACACGAGCGCCCGGGCCCTCGCGCGCATCGCGGGCGACCGGCTGCCCGCGCGCTACCTCCGGGCCATCCGCCGGTTCCGGTACGGGAACGCGGCCTCCAAGGTCGACTTCGCCCTGTCCGGGCCCGTGCCGTGGACGGACCCCGAGCTCCGAGGCGCCGGCACCCTGCACGTGGGCGGCACCCGCGCCGAGATCCAGGCCGCCGAGCGGGACGTCGCCGCGGGACGGCACAGCGACGACCCGTACGTCCTGGTCGCGCAGCCCTCCGTCGTCGACCCCGGTCGCGCGCCCGCGGGGCAGCACGTGCTGTGGGCGTACACGCACGTGCCCGCGGGATCGACGGTCGACCAGACCGAGGCCATCACGCGGCAGATCGAGCGGTTCGCGCCCGGCTTCCGGGACCTGATCCTCGCGTCCTCGAGCATCGACGCCGTGGGCATGGAGGAGCACGACCCCAACTACATCGGCGGCGACATCGCGGCCGGCGCCGCGACCGTGTGGCAGCTGCTCGCGCGCCCGGTGCTCTCGCCGGATCCGTGGCGGACGCCCGCCGCCGGCGTCTACCTCGCCTCGAGCTCCACCACCCCCGGTCCCGGCGTGCACGGGATGGCCGGGTACCAGGCGGCCCGCAGCGCGCTCCGGCACGAGTTCGGCATGGACCGCGGGCCCGATCTCGGGCTGTAGCCGCGCGTCCCACCTTCGGATTACCGCAGCCTGAGCGTCCGCGGCAGACTGGGGGCATGTCCGTCACCCGTCGCCGCATGCGCTGCTCCCCGTCCGACGTCGTCGAGGTCCTCTCCGACGGCTGGCTGTTCCCCGCGTGGGTGGTCGGTGCGTCCCGCATGCGCGCCGTGGACGACGCGTGGCCGGCATCGGGCTCGCGGCTGCACCACTCCTTCGGCTCGTGGCCCGTGCTCATCGACGACGCCACCACCATGCTGGAGTGGGACCCGCCCCGGCGCATGGTCATGCAGCCGAAGGGCTGGCCGCTCGGCGAGGCGCGCGTGACGGTCGAGGTGCGGACGCTCGCGGACGGCTGCGAGGTGCGCATGACCGAGCGCGCGGTGCGCGGTCCGGGGCGGTTCGTGCCCGCACCGCTCATGGACCTGCTGCTGCACGCCCGGAACGTCGAGACGCTCCGCCGCCTGGCCTACCTCGCCGAGGGCCGGCACGCCGGGCGGTGCTGATCCGCCCCCGCCCGTCGCCCCCGCGACACCGGCCGGCGCCCGCCCGCGACCTAGAGTGGGAGGGGTGACCATCCCCACCGACCGGCCCTGGTTGGCCAGCTACGCGCCCGACGTCCCGCACGAGATCGACCTCCCGCAGGGCTCGCTCGTCGACATCGTCGACCAGTCCGTGCTGCGCTTCCCCGACGGGACGGCGCTCGACTTCCTCGGCGCGGAGACCAGCTACCGGGAGCTCGGCGCGCTCATCGCGCGCGCGGCCCGGGGCCTGCACGACCTGGGCGTGCGCGCCGGCGACCCGGTGGCGATCGTCCTCCCGAACTGCCCGCAGCACGTGGTGGCCTTCTACGCGGTCCTCCGCCTCGGCGCGGTCGTCGTGGAGCACAACCCGCTCTACACGCCCCGCGAGCTCCAGCACCAGTTCGAGGACCACGGCGCCCGCACCGTGATCGCGTGGGACAGGTCGGTGGCCACCATCCAGGCCCTGCCCGACGCCGTGCGCCCCGAGCGCATCGTGTCCGTCGACGTCACGCGCGCCATGCCGTTCCGCACGCGCGTGCTGCTCCGGCTGCCGGTGCCGAGGGCCCGCGCGGCGCGCGCGGCCATCGCCGCGGAGGTCACCGGGACCACGCGCTGGGAGGGCATCACGGCCTCGGAGCCGCTCGCCGCCGACCACCCGCGGCCGTCGGCGGAGGACCTGGCGGTGATCCAGTACACGAGCGGCACGACGGGAGCGCCGAAGGGCGCCGAGCTCACGCACCGGAACCTGAGCGCCAACGCCGCCCAGTCGCGGGCCTGGGTGCCCACCATCCCCCGCGGCACGAGCGTCGTCTACGCCGTGCTGCCCATGTTCCACGCGTACGGGCTGACGCTGTGCCTCACGTTCGCGATGAGCATGGGATCCCGCCTGGTGCTCTTCCCCCGGTTCGAGCCCGACCTCGTCCTGCAGGCGATCCGCCGCCACCCGCCGACCTTCCTGCCGGCCGTGCCGCCCATCTACGCGCGCCTCCGGGAGGCCGCCGCGGCGGACGGCGTGTCCCTGGCCGGCATCTCCATCTCGATCTCCGGGGCGATGGCGCTGCCGGAGTCCGTCGTGGTGCCGTGGGAGGAGCAGACCGGCGGGTGGCTCGTCGAGGGCTACGGCCTGTCCGAGTGCTCCCCCGTGCTCATGGCCAACCCCGTGGGCGACACGCGGCGCGCCGGGACGGTCGGGCTCCCCCTGCCGAACACGGAGGTGCGCGTCGTGGATCCCGAGGACCCGTCCGCGGACCGGCCGGCGGGCGAGCCCGGCGAGCTCCTCGTGCGCGGGCCCCAGGTGTTCCGCGGGTACCACGGCCGACCCGAGGAGACCGCCGCGGTGCTGCTCGAGGGCGGCTGGTTCCGCACGGGCGACGTGGTGACCATCGACGCCGACGGCTTCGTCCGCATCGCCGACCGCATCAAGGAGCTGATCATCACCGGCGGCTTCAACGTGTCGCCCTCCGAGGTGGAGGACGCGGTGCGCGAGCTCGACGGCGTCCGCGACGCGGCCGTCGTGGGCATCCCGCGCGACGGCGGGGACGAGGAGGTCGTCGCCGCGGTCGTGCTCGAGGACGGCGCGACCCTCGACGAGGCGGCCGCGCGCGCCGCGCTCCGCGAGCGCCTGACGGCCTACAAGGTGCCGCGCAGGATCGTGGTGCTCGACGAGCTGCCCACCTCGCTGCTCGGCAAGGTGCTACGGCGGAAGGTGCGCGAGGGGATCGTGGCGGGCGGCTAGAGGAAGTCGCCGCCGCCGAAGCCGCCGCCGAGGTCCGCGCCGCCGAAGTCGCCGCTCCCGAAGTCGCCGCTCCCGAAGTCGCCGCTGCCGAAGTCGCCGCTCCCGAACTCGCCGCTGCCGGGGTCGCCGCTCCCGGGGTCGCTGCTGCCCGCATCGCCCGCACCGGCATCGTCGGCCCCCGCCTCGCCACCGTCCGCTCCCGCGTCCGCGCTGGCCTGGTCCTGTCCGACGCCGTCGGGGATGAGGGCCTGGGCGATCGCCGACCCGACCACGACGCCCGCGATGGTGCCGAGCATGGATCCGGCGATCATGCCGCCCATGCCCATGCCGCCGCCCGCTCCCGCGAGGCCGCCGCGCGGTCCGAGCGTCCGCTCCAGGGTGCCGGGGGCGCGCATCTCGGACCGCGTGGCCGACCGGGCCAGGGACTCCGGGCGGTCGTCGACGGGGGCGTCGCCCTCGGTCGCGTCGGCGCTGAGCTGGCGGAAGAGGATCTCGCGCTGCTCCGGGCTCAGCTTCTGGAAGGCCTCGACGTGCACCTCCTCGATGCGCTCGGGCGGCGCGGTGCGGAGCAGGTAGCGGTAGCGCTCGACGGCCACCTCGTCGGGGCTGCGCTCGGGAGCGCTGCGGGCGGAGGCCCGCGCGCGCTGGTCGTCGGGCCGCTCGTCGCGGCCCAGGAGCCTGTCCAGGAATCCCATCGTCATGCCTCTCGCCGGGGCCGGATCGGCGCGTCTCGCCGACCGCGTCGGCCGTCGCCACCGTAATCCGCCCACCGGGGAGACCCGTGGGAGCCGGATGGGGGCCGGGTCAGCGCGCCGCGCCGCGCCGCTGTCCGCGACGGCGGACGGCCCGCCCGACGAGCAGGAGCAGGAGGATCCCCAGCACCGCGTACACCGCGTAGTCGAGGTACTGCGCGTACTGGTCGATGAGCTCGTACTGGCTCCCGAGCGCGGCCCCGAGGCCGATGAGGGCTCCGTTCCAGAGCCCGCTGCCGGCGATCGTGTAGAAGCTGAAGGTGCCGAGGTGCATGCCGGCGGCACCCGCCGGCAGCGAGATGAGGCTGCGGACGCCCGGCACGAGCCGGCCGAAGAACACCGCCGAGCGGCCGTGCCGGTGGAACCACGCGGCCGCGACCTCGAAGTCGTGGCGCTCGACGAGCGGCAGCCGGGCGAGCACGCGGATCGTGCGCTCCTCCCCGGCCTTCCGCCCGAGCCAGTACAGCAGGAGGGCGCCCAGGTAGGCCCCGAGCGTGCTGGCCACGATCACGAGCACCAGGTTCATGCGGCCGGTCGCCGCGACGAAGCCCGCGAGCGGCAGCACCACCTCGCTGGGGATGGGCGGGAACACCGTCTCGATGAAGGTCATGGCGCCGACGCCGACCTCGCCGAGCGCCTCGATCACGCGCGCGGCGGTGCCCACGAGCCCGTCGAGGCCCTCCAGGGGGTCCTTCCCCGCGGCGGCGGGGTGGAGGCCCGCGATGGCGGTCGTCGGCAGGGTGGTCGGCGGCAGGAGGGCGGTCACCCGTCCACGGTACCGGGCCGTCCCCTGGGAGGACGCGGGCGCGGCGCCGGCCGGATGGTGCGCGGACGCGACATCCCGCGGCACCGCGGACGCCCCGGGCGGCCGTCGCGTAGCGTGGCCGGGTGCAATCCCCGACCCGCCTCCCCCGTCCGCTCCGCACCCCCCTCTCGCTCCTCGCCGCCGTCGGCCTCGTCGCCGGGCTCGGCGCGTGCACCGCCCAGGACGCCGCCCCCGAGGTGCTGCGGCCCGTCACCGCGGCCCCGGACGCGCCGCTCACGGTCGTCGGCGAGGCCGACGGCTCGGCCGCGTCCGTCGCGATGAGCGGCAGCCTGTTCCGCTCCGCGCCCGTGACCGTGCTCGTGCCCGCGGACGACGCCGCCGCGCAGGAGCTCGGGGCCGAGGCCGCCGTCGCGCTCGGGGCGCCGCTGATCGTGCAGGGCGCGGGGGCCGTGCCGGAGATCGAGCGGCTCGGGTCCTCCGGCGTGCTCGCGGTCGGCGAGCTGCCGGACGACGCGGCCTCCGCCCTCCCCGGATCGACGACCGTGGTCCGCGCCGACCACGCCGAGGACGTCGCGCGCGTCACGGGGGCGGCGGTCGCGGACGCCGCGGAGGAATCCGACGCCGACCCGGCGGCCGCCGTCGCGCGGGTCGCGGCCCTGCCGGCTCCCGACGCGGGAGCGCCGACCGGCGCGACGGCCGGGACCGCCTCCCCGACGGGATCCGACGGCGCCGCCCTGCCGCCCACCGCGCCCGCCGCGGGCCTCGGCGGGGTGCACGCGCTCGCCACCGACGCGGCCGCCTCCCTCGCCGCGGTGGCCACGGCGCGCGCCGCGGGCGTCGGCGTGACCGTCGTCCCCGAGTCCGCCCCGGACCCCCGCTCCTCCGCCGACGCGGTGACCGCCCTGCATGACGCGGGCGCCACGAGCACCATCGCCGTCGGCGCGGCCTACGCCGACGATCCCGCGCTGGAGGGACGGATCCGCACCGCCTCCACGGGCGACCAGCTGCCGGGCGGCGGCCAGCTCGTCCTCCCCGGCAAGCGCTACGTCGCCCTCTACGGCGCGGCCGGCACCGGCGCCCTGGGGGTGCTGGGCGAGCAGGGACCCGCCGACGCGGTGGCCCGCGCGAAGGCGCAGGCGGCCGAGTACCAGCCGTTCTCCGACGAGCCCGTCATCCCGATGTTCGAGCTCATCGCCACGGTCGCCGCGGGCGCCGCCGGGGACGACGGCGACTACTCGTCCGAGGTGCCCGTCGAGACGCTCCAGCCCTGGATCGACGCCGCCCGCGACGCCGGGGTGTACGTGGTCGTCGACCTCCAGCCGGGCCGCACCGACTTCCTCACGCAGGCGAAGCGGTACGAGTCCGTCCTCGCGCAGCCGGGCGTGGGCCTCGCGCTCGACCCGGAATGGCGCCTGGGGCCCGACCAGGTGCCGCTGAAGCAGATCGGCAGCGTGTCCGCGGCCGAGGTGGACGCCACCGCGGACTGGCTGGCCGGCCTGGTGCGCGACCGCGGCCTGCCGCAGAAGATGCTCGTCCTGCACCAGTTCCGGCTCGCGATGATCCAGGACCGCTCGACCCTCGACCTGTCGCACCCGGAGCTCGCGATGCTCGTGCACGCCGACGGCCAGGGCGGTCAGCCCGACAAGCAGGCCACCTGGCGGACGCTGCACGCCGACGCCCCCGCCGGCCTCGCGTGGGGCTGGAAGAACTTCATCGACGAGGACACGCCCATGCTGACCCCCGAGCAGACGATGCGCGACGTCTCCCCCGTGCCGGACCTCGTCACCTACCAGTAGGCGGGGTCCGGGCGCGGCGGGAGGGCCCGGCGCGCCCGTCGATCCCCCGTGCGACGCCGGCCGCCGCGTGCGGAGGGCGATCAGGACCCCGTGTCCGCCCCGGCCTCCTCGTGCCGGTCGCGGTCAGGACTCCGTGACGACGCCCGCCTCCACGTGCCAGTGGCGGTCGAGGCGCACGGCGTCGAGCATCCTCCGGTCGTGGGTGACGAGCAGGAGCGTGCCGTCGTAGGAGTCGAGCGCCTGCTCGAGCTGCTCGATGGCCGGCAGGTCGAGGTGGTTGGTCGGCTCGTCGAGGACCAGCAGGTTGACCCCGCGGGCCTGCAGCAGGGCGAGACCCGCGCGGGTCCGCTCTCCCGGGGACAGGCCGTCCACCGGGCGCGTGACGTGGTCGGCGCGGAGCCCGAACTTGGCGAGGAGCGTGCGCACCTCCGCGGGCGCCATGTCGGGCACCTGCTCGGCGAACGAGTCCGCGAGCGGCAGGTCGGCACGGAGCGACGCGCGGGCCTGGTCGATCTCCCCCACCTCGACGCTCCGGCCCGGCGACGCCTCGCCGGCGTCGGGGGCGACGCGGCCGAGGAGCAGGCCGAGGAGCGTGGACTTGCCGGCCCCGTTCGGCCCGGTGATGCCGATCCGGTCGCCGCCGTCGACCTGCAGCGACACGGGTCCCAGGGTGAAGGAGCCGCGGGTGACCGCCGCCTCGCGGAGGGTCGCGACGACCGCGCTCGAGCGGGGGGCCCGGCCGATGGTGAACGCGAGCTCCCACTCCTTGCGGGGCTCCTCGACCTCCTCGAGGCGCGCGATGCGGCTCTCCATCTGGCGGACCTTCTGGCCCTGCTTCTCGCTCGACTCGGCGGACGCCTTCCGGCGGATCTTGTCGTTGTCGGGCGCCTTGCGCATGGCGTTCCGGACGCCCTGCGACGACCACTCCCGCTGCGTGCGGGCCCGGGCGACCAGGTCCGCCTTCGTGTCCGCGAACTGCTCGTACGCCTCGCGCGCGTGGCGGCGGGCGACCTGGCGCTCCTCGAGGAACGCGTCGTAGCCGCCGTCGTAGACGCGCACGCTGTCCTGCGCGAGGTCGAGCTCGACGACCGTGGTGACGCAGCGGGCGAGGAACTCGCGGTCGTGCGAGACGAGCACGACGCCGCCGCGGAGGCCCCGCACGAAGGACTCGAGGCGCGCGAGGCCGTCGAGGTCGAGGTCGTTGGTGGGCTCGTCGAGGAGCACGACGTCGAAGCGGCTGAGGAGCAGCGCGGCGAGGGCGACGCGGGCGGCCTGGCCGCCGGAGAGCCCGGTCACGGGCAGCGCCGGGTCGAGGTCGAGCCCCAGCTCCGCGAGGGTCACCGGGAGGCGCTCGTCGAGGTCGGCGGCGCCGCTCGCCATCCACCGGTCGAGCGCCGTGCCGTACGCGTCGTCGGCGCCGGGCAGGCCCTCCCCGAGAGCGACGGCGGTGCGGTCGAGCTCCGCGGTGGCCTCGGCGCAGCCCGTGCGGCGCGCGACGTACCCCGCGACGGTCTCGCCCGGGAGCCGTTCGTGCTCCTGCGGCAGCCACCCGATGAACGCGTCGGCGGGCGACAGCAGCACGCGGCCGTCCTGCGGTGCGTCGAGCCCCGCGAGGAGGCGCAGGAGGGTGCTCTTGCCGGCGCCGTTCGCGCCGACGAGGCCGACGACGTCGCCGGGCGCGACCGTGAGGTCGAGCCCGGAGAACAGCGTCCGGTGCCCGTGGCCCCCGGAGAGGCCACGGGCGACGAGGGTGGCGGTCACGAGGCCTGCGCACGCTCCAGCACGAGCTCGCGGACGCGGGCCGCGTCCGCCTGACCGCGCATGGCCTTCATCACGGCGCCGATGACCGCGCCGGCGGCCTGCACCTTGCCGTCGCGTATCTTCGCGAGGACGTCGGGCTGCGCCGTCAGCGCCGCGTCGATCGCCTCGATCAGCGGGCCGTCGTCGGAGACGACCGCGAGACCGCGGGCGTCCACGACCTCCTGCGCCGTGCCCTCGCCGTCGATGACGCCCTCGACGACGTCGCGGGCGAGCCGGTTCGTGAGCGTGCCGGCCTCGACCAGCTCGATCACCGACGCGACCTGCTCGGGCGTGATGAGGGTGGCGGCGTCGACCCCCCGCGCGTTGGCGATGCGGGCGATCTCGCCCGTCCACCACTTGCGCGCGGCCTGGGGCGCTGCGCCCGCCTCGACCGTGCCCACGAGCTCGGTGAGGAGGCCGGAGTTCACGACGTCCTGGAACTCGAGGTCCGTGAAGCCCCACTCGCCCTTCAGGCGGCGGCGGCGGATCGCGGGCGACTCGGGCAGCGCGGCGCGCAGCTCCTCGATCAGCTCGGGGCTCGGCTGCACGGGCAGCAGGTCGGGCTCCGGGAAGTAGCGGTAGTCGTCGGCGTCGCTCTTGGGGCGGCCGGCCGACGTGCGCCCGGTGTCCTCGTGCCAGTGCCGGGTCTCCTGCGTGATGGTGCCGCCCGCGGCGAGGATGGCCGCCTGCCGCTGGATCTCGTAGCGGATGGCCCGCTCCACCGAGCGCAGCGAGTTGACGTTCTTGGTCTCCGTGCGGGTGCCGAGCTTCCCGGACCCCCGCGGGCTCAGCGAGATGTTGGCGTCGCAGCGGAGGTTGCCGCGCTCCATCTTCGCGTCGGAGATGCCGAGGGCCACGACGATGTCGCGGATCGTCGAGACGTACGCCTTCGCGAGCTCGGGCGCCTCGCCCTCGGCGCCGTAGATGATGTCGGTGACGATCTCCACGAGCGGCACGCCCGCGCGGTTGTAGTCGACCAGCGAGTGGTCGGCGCCCTGGATGCGGCCCGTCGCCCCGCCCACGTGCGTGAGCTTGCCGGCGTCCTCCTCCATGTGCGCGCGCTCGATGGGCACGGTCACGATGCGCCCGTCGGGCATCTCCACGTCGACCTGCCCGCGGAACGCGATGGGCTCGTCGAACTGGCTGATCTGGTAGTTCTTCGCGAGGTCCGGGTAGAAGTAGTTCTTCCGGGCGAAGCGCGAGCTCGGCGCGATCTCGCAGCCGAGCGCGAGCCCCAGGCTGATCGAGTGGCGCACGGCCTGCTCGTTGACCACGGGCAGCGAGCCCGGCAGCCCGAGGTCCACCGGCGTGATGTTGGTGTTGGGCTCCCCGCCGAAGAAGTTCGGCGCGTCGGAGAACATCTTCGTGCGCGTGTTCAGCTCCACGTGCACCTCGAACCCGAGCACGGGCTCGAACATCTCGATGGCCTTCTCGTAGTCCATCAGCTCGGCCTTGGCCATCAGTGCGTGTCTCCGTCCGTGGTGCGGGTCGCGGCGCGCGCGAGCTCGGGTGCCTGGGCGAGCAGCGGCCCGCCCCACTGCCGCTCGAGGATCTGCTCGAGGGCGGCGCCGACCGTGTAGAGGCGCGCGTCCTCGCGGGCGGGCGCCATGAACTGGATCCCGACGGGCAGCCCGTCCTCGGGCGCGAGCCCGATGGGGAGGCCGATGCCGGGGACGCCCGCGAGGTTCGCGGGGATCGTCGTGAGGTCGTTGAGGTACATCGCCAGCGGGTCGTCGAGCTTCTCCCCCAGCTTGAAAGCCGTGGTCGGCGCGGACGGCGTGACGAGCACGTCGACCTGCTGGAACGCGGCGTCGAAGTCGCGCTGGATGAGCGTGCGGACCTTCTGCGCGCTGCCGTAGTAGGCGTCGTAGTAGCCGGCGCTCAGCGCGTACGTGCCGAGGATGATGCGGCGCTTGACCTCGGGGCCGAAGCCCGCCTCGCGGGTCGCGGCCATGACGTCCTCCACCGTGCCGCCGCCGGGCGGGTTGACGCGGAGGCCGAAGCGCACCGAGTCGTACTTCGCCAGGTTGCTGGAGGCCTCGGCCGGGAGGATGAGGTAGTAGGCGGCGATGGCGTGCTCGAAGTTCGGGGCGGAGACCTCGACGATCTCGGCGCCGGCCTGCTCCAGGAGCGCGAGCGCCTCGCGGAAGCGCTGCGTGACGCCGGCCTGGAAGCCCTCGCCGTCGAGCTGCTTCACGACGCCGATGCGGAGGCCCTTCACGGAGCCGTCCCGCTGGCCCGCGCGCGCCGCCTCGGCGAACGAGGGCCAGGCGTCGGTGAGGGACGTGGAGTCGCGGGGGTCGTGCCCGCCGATGACGTCGTGCACGAGCGCCGAGTCGAGCACCGTGCGGGAGACGGGGCCGACCTGGTCGAGGCTCGACGCGAGCGCGATGGCGCCGTACCGGCTGACGCCGCCGTACGTGGGCTTGACGCCGACGGAGCCGGTGACGGCCGCGGGCTGGCGGATGGAGCCGCCCGTGTCGGAGCCGAGCGCGACGGGCGCCTCGAACGCGGCGACCGCGGCCGCGGATCCGCCGCCCGAGCCGCCGGGGATGCGGTCCAGGTCCCACGGGTTGTGCGTGGGCCCGAAGGCGGAGTGCTCGGTCGAGGAGCCCATCGCGAACTCGTCCATGTTGGTCTTCCCGAGCGGGACGAGACCCGCGGCGCGGAGGCGCTGGACGACGGTGGCGTCGTAGGGCGGGGTCCAGCCCTCGAGCATGCGCGAGCCCGCGGTGGACGGCATGTCGAGGGTGCAGAGGACGTCCTTGATGGCGATGGGGACGCCCGCGAGCGGGCCGAGCGGGGCGCCGTCGGCGCGCTGGGCGTCGATCTCGGCGGCGCGCCCGAGCGCCGCCTCCCCGGAGACGTGCAGGAAAGCGCGGACGTCGCCGTCCACGTGGTCGATGCGGTCGAGGTGCGCGCGCACGGCGTCCACGCTCGACACGTCGCCCGCGGCGAGCCGGTCGGCGAGGGCGGAGGCGCTGAGGCGCGTGAGGTCGTCGGTCATGGTGCTCCTACTGCTCTTCGCCGAGGATGGCCGACACCTTGAAGCGGCTGCCGTCGTGCTCGGGGGCGCCAGCGAGCGCCTGGGCGGTGGTCAGGGTCTCGCCCGGCACGTCGGGCCGGAAGACGTTGACCAGCGGGATCGGGTGGCTCGTGGCGGGGACGTCGGGCGTCGCGACCGCCGTGACCTTCGCGACCGAGTCCACGATGAGGCCGAGCTCCTCCGTGAGGGTCGCGATCTCCTCGGGGCTCAGGCGGATCCGCGCGAGTCCCGCGAGGTGCTCCACCTGCTCCCGGCTGATCTGCTCCGTGGGGGTCTGCGCGCCGGCGGCGCCGCGGGCGGGGGTCGTCTCCCCGCCGGTCGCGTCGGCGGGCTCGGGCCGGGTGTCGGACATGCGTCTCCAAAGGACTGTGAGCGGGGGTACCGGGAGATTCTATTAGCGTGACCCCCATGCCCACCGCAGCCCGGAAGCCCGCCCGACGCCGATCCGGACCCCGCCTCGACCTCCGGGTAGCGGCCGCGGCGGCCCTGGCGCTCGTCGCCCTGTCGGGCTGCGCGCCCGTGAGCGACGTGCGCGGCAACTGGCACCTCGTGGCCGGCAGCGACGCCGACGGCGACCTGGGCGTGGGCGACGCGCTCGTGACGATGCGCGTCGGCGGCGGTCAGGTCAGCGGCCGTGGCCCCTGCAACGACTACTCCGGCCCGATCGGCGATCCGGGTCCCGGCATGCTGCGGGACGTCGTCCCCGGCGCGCTTCCCTGCGGCGACGGCGGGCTGGAGGCGCGCTACCTGCGCGACCTCGCGGCGACGACCGCCATCGAGGTGGAGGACGGGCACCTCGTCGCCTCCGGGCCCGACGACGTGCGGCTGGAGTACGCCGAGCGCAGCCGCGGCTGAGCCGGATCCGGCTACCGGCCGCTCGCGTCCGTCATCACGTCCTGCACCACCACCCGGCCGAGCCCGATGAGCGCGAGGTTCCGGAACGACTCCGTGCCGCGGTCGAAGTAGCTGTTGTGCCCGGTGACGCCCGCGAGGGCGCCGTCGGCGGACACGCCCGCGGACGCGCCCGTCCCGGCGACGCCGAAGTGCTCCGCGCCGAAGGACGCGCTGCCCGGATCGGATCCGAAGTACGACGAGCCGACGACCGGATCCCAGGGCGCCTCGCCCACGAAGACGCGCCCGGTGGGCACGTCCAGCTGCGACGCCTGGCGCACGGCGCCGCCGGGCGACCCGACCACGGCCAGGGCGTCGACGGACGCGCGGCCGCTCGAGAGCGCGAGCATCGACGCCGTCGACCCGTAGGAGTGCGCGATGACGCTGACGTAGGGCGGGTCGTCCGAGCGGATCCCCTGGATGCCCTGGACGGCGCCCTCCAGGTACTGCGCGCCCTCCTCCGCGAGGGCGAGCGTGCCGATGCCCGTGAGGTCCGGCGTTCGGTAGCCGATCCACGCGATCGCCGCCGCCCCGCCCGGCGCACCCTCCTCCGGGGCGAGTCCGAGGAGGACCGACTGCTGCTGCTGCAGCCGCGCCGCCACGTCCGTCCAGTCGACGAGGCGGTCGGCGACGGAGTAGTACATGCCGGGCACGACGATGCTGACGTAGGCCGCCGTGTCGAGGTCGCCCAGCACGATGCCGGCGCGTCCCGGCCACGCGGTGTCGAGCGTCAGCAGGGACCGGCCGGGACCGCCCGCCGACGTCCGCAGCGCCTCCCGCACCTCGGCCAGCATCCGCAGGTCCCGCCCGAGCACCTGCTGGGCGCCGCGACCCGACGTGCTGCGGGCAGCGGCGCGCAGGGCGGCCTCGCGCTCGTCGAGGAGCCGGCGGTTGGCGGCGTCGCGGTCGACGACGGGGAGGCCCTCGAGGTTGCCGACGAGCTCCGGGATGCCCTCGGACAACGTCCGGCGCGCGGAGGGGGCGAGGCCCGACCACCAGGCCGCCACGCTCGACGCGGCGGGCGGGCGGCGGATGAGCTCGTGGATCGTCGTCGGGATGCGGGACGCGAGACGCTGGAGCTCGACCGCGTCGAGCGCGGGCAGCCCGCCGAGGAGCGCCACCGGGGACGCGTCGCGGAGGGCGGCGTCGGAGACGTCCGCGTCACGGAGCCGCTGCACGAGGCTCGCGGGGCCGGGGAGGCGGGCGCCCGTCGCGGGAGAGGCGGCGTCGGGACCTGCGAGCACCGCGGGCGGACGCGTCGCCGCCGCTGCCGCGTCGGCGGGCACGACGACGGCCCCGACCAGTCCGCAGACGATGGCCGAGACGGTCAGCACCACGCGGACGCGAGACGGCACGATTCCAGATCCCCCCGAGAGCCGGAGCGGGAGGGCTCGCACCGGGGACTGGCGGGCCGCGCGCCGACGCACTCGGACATGCTAGCGGCGCCGCCCGCGGGATCACAGGGCCGGTCAGTCCGTGGACGTGCTCCCGTCCGCCGCGTGGCCCGCGGCGCCCGCCGCGTCGTCCGCGGCGGATGCCTCCGCCGATGCCGCGTCCGGCTCCTCCTCGGGCAGCGCGATGGCGTCGGGCCCCTGCTCGACGAGGAGGCGGAACTCCGCGGCGTCGATGATCCGCACGCCGAGGGCCTCCGCCTTGCCGAGCTTCGACCCCGCGCCGGGACCCGCCGCGACGTAGTGCGTCTTCTTGCTGACGCTCGATCCCGCCTTGCCGCCGGCCGCCATGATGGCCTCGAGCGCGCCCTCGCGGGTGTAGCCGTCGAGGGATCCGGTGGCCACGACGGTCAGGCCCGCGAGCACTCCGCCGGCGGCGGCCGCGGCACCCGGACCCGGGTGGCCGGGGACGGCGGTGACGACGCCCGCGCGCTCCCACCGCTCCACGATCTCCCGGTGCCAGTCCACCTCGAACCAGTCGAGGAGGGCGTCGGCGATGATGCCGCCCACGCCGTCGACGGCGGCGAGCTCCTCGCGGCTCGCCGCCCGGATCGCGTCGAGCGAGCCGAACCACCCGGCGAGGGCGCGGGCGGCCACCGGCCCCACGTGGCGGATGCTGAGGGACACGAGGATGCGCCAGAGGTCCTGCGTCTTGGCCTTCTCGAGGTTCTCGAGCAGCACCTCGGCGGACTTGGACGGGACGGAGGCCTCGTCGCCCCACGGCTCGGCCGGGTCGAACGCGCCGTCGCGCTTCGGCACCCGCTTGCGGCGGAACGGCGTGACGCGCTTGGCCTCGCCCGTCCGCTCGTCGACCTTGACCATGCCGGTCTCGGCGTCGCGGACGACCACGGTGATGGGCACGAGGTCGGCCATGGTGAGCTCGAACAGGCCCGCCTCGGTCTCCAGCGGCGGCACCTCGGGCTCGAGCGGCTGCGTGAGCGCGGCCGCGGCGACCTCGCCGAGGCCCTCGATGTCGAGCCCCCCGCGCGAGGCGACGTGCTCGACGCGGCCCCGCACCTGCGCGGGGCAGCTGCGCGCGTTCGGGCAGCGGAGGTCGACGTCGCCCTCCTTGGCGGGCTTCAGGGGCGTCCCGCACTCCGGGCACAGCGTCGGCATGACGAACTCGCGCTCCGCGCCCGTGCGCAGCTCGACGACCGGGCCGAGCACCTCGGGGATGACGTCGCCGGCCTTCCGGAGCACGACCGTGTCGCCGATGAGCACGCCCTTCGCCTTCACGACCTGCTGGTTGTGCAGCGTGGCCTGGCGCACCTCGGATCCGGCCACCTCGACCTTCTCCATGACCGCGAACGGCGTGGCGCGGCCCGTGCGGCCCACGCTCACCACGATGTCGAGGAGCGTCGTGGTGACCTCCTCGGGCGGGTACTTGTACGCGGTCGCCCAGCGGGGGGCGCGGCTCGTGGCGCCGAGCTCCTCGTGCAGGCCCAGGTCGTCGACCTTGATGACGATGCCGTCGATCTGGTGCTCGACCTCGGCGCGGTGCGCGCCGTGGCGCCGGACGAACGCCGTGACGTCCTCGATGTCGTCGAACACCCGGAAGTGGGTCGAGATGGGCAGCCCCCATCCGGCGAGGAGGCCGTAGACCTCGGACTGCGCGGACACGCCGGCGTCGGCCTCGAGCTCGCGGACGGGCCACGCGCCGATGCCGTGCACGAGCATGCGGAGCCGGCGGATGCGCGCGTGCATGAGCTCCAGGCGGGCGGGGGTCTTCCCGTCCTCCTTCTGCCGGAGGCTCCCCGCGGCGGCGTTGCGCGGGTTGGCGAACACGCGCTCGCCCACCTCCAGCTGCCGGGCGTTCAGCTCGTCGAACTCGGCGACGGGGAAGAAGATCTCGCCCCGCACCTCCACGAGCGGCGGGTGCCCGGTGCCGGCGAGGCGCTCGGGGACGGTGCCCATGGTGAGCACGTTGCGCGTGACGTCCTCGCCGACGACGCCGTCGCCGCGCGTCGCCGCCGTGACGAGCACGCCGTGCTCGTAGCGCAGGTTGATGGCCAGTCCGTCGATCTTCAGCTCGCTCAGCCAGCGCACGCGGCCGCTGCCGGCGTCGCGCACGACCTTGGCGGCCCACTCGGCGAGCTCCTCCTCGCTGAAGACGTTGTCGAGGCTGAGCATGCGCTCGGCGTGCGTGACGGGCGCGAAGAGCGTCGTCTCCGCCCGGCCGCCCACGGTCTGGGTGGGGCTGTCCTGGCTGCGGAGCTCGGGATGCGCCTCCTCGAGGGCCTCGAGCTCGTGCACGAGCGCGTCGTAGTCGCCGTCGGAGACGACGCTGCCCGTCTGGCCGTAGTACTCGTCGCGGTGGCCCTCGATCTCGGCGCGGAGCGCGTCGACGCGCTCGGACGCGGCCCGGAGACCGTCGGGGGTGGTGGCGGGCACCGCGTCGGATGCGGAGGTGGCGTCGCTCATGTCGCGGCTACTCCCCTGCTGCCGCGCCAACGAGGGCGGCGGCGCGCACGGGCGGACGCGCGTCCGCGACGGCGCTCACGGTGCGGTCGATGGTGACCTGGCCGAGCACGCGCGTGCCGGCGTAGACGACGGCGGTCTGCCCGGGGGCGACGCCGTGGAGGTGCTCGCGAGGGGTGATCACGAGCTCCAGGGTGCCCTCGACCCCCGACACCCGGGCCCGCGCGGGGACCGGGTCGGCGTGGGCGCGGATCTGCACGTCGCAGTCGAAGGGCTGGTCCGGCCGCGTCGGCGGGGTGCCGGCCCAGGTGAAGGACGAGCCGGCGATCTCCCGGATCGCCAGCGCCTCCTGCGGGCCGACGACCACCGTGTTGTCCTTCGGGCGGATCTCCAGCACGAAGCGCGGCCGCCCGTCCGCGGCGGGGGTGCCGATCGCGAGGCCCTTGCGCTGGCCCACCGTGAACGCGGCGGCGCCCGCGTGGGCGCCGATCACGTCGCCCGCGCCGTCGAGGATGTCGCCGGGCTCGGCGCCCACGCGGTCGGCCAGCCAGCCGCGCGTGTCGCCGTCGGGGATGAAGCAGATGTCGTGGCTGTCGGGCTTCTGCGCCACCTGGATGCCGCGGGCCGCCGCCTCGGCGCGCACCTCGGCCTTGGAGGGCGTCGACCCGAGCGGGAAGTAGGAGTGCGCGATCTGCTCCGCCGTGAGCACGCCGAGCACGTACGACTGGTCCTTCGCCCACGCGGCGGCGCGGTGCAGCTCGGGTTGCCCGTCCGGTCCCTCGAGGACGTCCGCGTAGTGGCCCGTGCAGACGGCGTCGAAGCCGAGGTCGAGGGCCTTCTCGAGGAGCGCGGCGAACTTGATCCGCTCGTTGCAGCGCATGCAGGGGTTCGGGGTGCGCCCGGCCTGGTACTCGGCCACGAAGTCGTCGACGACGTCGGCCGCGAACCGCTCGGAGAAGTCCCACACGTAGAACGGGATGCCGAGGAGGTCGGCCGTGCGCCGCGCGTCCATCGAGTCCTCGATGGTACAGCAGCCGCGGGACCCGGTGCGGAGCGTGCCCGGCATGCGGCTGAGCGCCAGGTGCACGCCCGTCACGTCGTGCCCGGCCTCCACGGCCCGGGCGGCGGCCACGGCGGAGTCCACTCCGCCACTCATCGCTGCGAGGATCTTCACCCTCGGAGCCTACGCGCCGCGCGTCCCGCGAGCCCCGCCCGGGAGGCCCGCGCCACCGCGTCCGGCAGGGCGGCGAGGACCGCGTCCACGTCGGCGTCCGTGGTCGTCCGGCCGAGCGTGAGGCGGAGGGCGCCGCGCGCCTCGTCCTCGGGGACGCCCATGCCGAGGAGGACGTGCGAGACCTCGGGGACGCCGGCCTGGCACGCGGATCCGGTCGACACGGAGACGCCCGCCATGTCGAGGAGCAGGAGGAGCGAGTCGCCCTGGCACCCGGCGAAGGTGAGGTGCGCGTTGCCGGGGAGCCGGCCCGCGGGGTCCGGGTCGCCGCGCAGCACGGCGCCGGGGACGTCGCGGAGCACGGTGCGGACGAGCCGGTCCCGCAGGGCCGCGAGGCGGACGCGCTCGGCGTCGAGCTCGGCGACGGCGAGGGTCACGGCCACGGCGAAGGCCACGGCGGACGCGGCGTCCTGCGTGCCCGAGCGCACCTGCCGCTGCTGCCCGCCGCCGTGGATGAGCGCGTCCACCCGCGCGTCGCGGGCGAGGACGAGCGCACCGCTGCCGACGGGCCCGCCGACCTTGTGCGCGGAGACGCTCACGGCGTGCACGCCGGCGTCCCGCCACCGCCGGAACGGGACCGGCACGTGGCCGAGGGCCGCGACCGCGTCGACGTGCACGGGCACGCCGTGGGCCCGGGCGAGCGCCGCCAGCTCCTCCACCGGCTGGATCGTCCCCACCTCGTTGCTGGCCGCGAGGAAGGTGAGGAGCGAGACGGAGCCGGGGTCCGCGGCGAGCGCGGCCGCGACGGCGTCGACCTCGATGCGGCCCAGGGCGTCCAGGGGCAACCGCTCGACGACGGCCCCCTGGCGCTCGAGCCAGTCGACCGTGTCGACGGTGGCGTGGTGCTCGCCGTCGGGCACGAGGATGCGCGTCCGACGCGGGTCGGCGGCCGTGCGCGCGGCGTGCAGCCCCTTGATCCCGAGGTTCACCGACTCGGTGCCGCCCGAGGTGAGGACGACCTCCACGGGCTCCGCGTCGAGCGCCCGGGCGATGGACTCGCGGGCCTCCTCGAGCACGCGCCGGGCCTCCTGGCCGTGCGAGTGGATGGAGGACGGGTTGCCGACCAGCGTGAGCGCCCCGGCGAGCGCCGCGATCGCCTCCGGCCGCAGGGGGGTCGTGGCCGCGTGGTCCAGGTAGACCGTCATGCCATCTACCCTAGGTCGCATGCCGCGCCCCGGACCGCCCGAGCCCCTGGGGCTGACGCCCGCCGACACGGGCGCCGACACGGGCGGCACGCTCCGCATCGTGAGCCACGGCGCCTCGCGCGTGGAGCTCACCGTCTCGGCGGTCGACGACCCCCGTCGCGTGGCGCAGGTGGTCGCCATGGAGCGCGGCGGGCACGGCGTGTGGACGGGGTCCAGCGAGCTCCTCGTCCCCGGCACCGCGTACTCGGTGCGGGTGGACGGCGATCCCGCCCCCGGCGACGCGTTCGACGCGACCCGGCACCTGCTCGACCCCTACGCCCGCGGCCTCGTGCAGGTCGGCCCGGCCGCGTGGCGCTCCGTCGTCACGCGCCCCGTGCCCGACGCGGAGCGCGCCGCCCGCCGCGCCGCCCGGCCCGTCGTGCCACGGGACCGGCAGGTCGTCTACGAGATGCACGTCCGCGGCTTCAGCAAGCTCGACGAGCGCCTGCCCGAGGAGCTGCGCGGCACCTACGCGGGGCTCGGCCACGCCGCGTCCGTGGCGCGCCTGGTGGACCTCGGGATCACGACGGTCGAGCTCCTGCCGGTGCACGCCTCCACGAGCGAGGAGCGGCTGCGCGCCCAGGGCCGCATCAACCACTGGGGCTACAACACGCTGGCGTACCTGGCACCGCACGCGCCCTACGCCACGCGCCGCGCCCGCGACGCGGGGGCCGACGCGGTCGCGGACGAGTTCCGGGCGATGGTCGACGCCCTGCACGCCGCCGGCATCCAGGTCGTGCTCGACGTGGTCTACAACCACACCGCCGAGGAGGGCGCCGACGGCCCGGTCACGAGCCTCCGGGGCATCGACGGGTCGCGCTACTACCGGCACACCCCGGACGGCACGCCCATCGACGTGACCGGCTGCGGCAACACCCTCGACCTGTCCCGGCCCGACGCGCAGCGGCTGGTCCTGGACAGCCTCGAGCACTGGTCCGACGTCATGGGCGTCGACGGCTTCCGCTTCGACCTCGCCGTCACGCTGGGGCGCGACGAGCACGTCGACTTCGACCCGGGGCACCCGCTCCTGCGCGCCATCGTCGAGGACGAGGCGCTCGCGGGCCTCCTGATGATCGCCGAGCCGTGGGACGTGGGCATGGGCGGCTGGCGGACGGGCGGGTTCGGATCCGGCTGGAGCGAGTGGAACGACGGCTACCGCGACCGCGTGCGCGACTTCTGGCTCACCGACGTCGCGGAGGCCCGCCGCTCGGGCCGCGCGCCCCAGGGCGTCGGGGCGCTGGCGTCGTGCCTGGCAGGATCCTCCGACACGTTCGCGGCCGAGCGCGGACCGCTGGCGTCCGTCTCGTTCGTCACGGCGCACGACGGCTTCACGCTGGCGGACCTCACGTCGTACGACCGCAAGCACAACAGCGGCAACGGGGAGTCCAACCGCGACGGGACGGACGCGAACCGCTCCTGGAACCACGGGGTGGAGGGACCGACGCGCGACGCCGCGGTCCTCGCCGCGCGGCGCCGCACGTCGCGCAACCTGCTCGGCACCCTCCTCGTGTCCGCGGGCATCCCGATGCTCACGATGGGCGACGAGCGCGGCCGCACGCAGCGCGGCAACAACAACGGCTACTGCCTAGACAACGAGGCGACCTGGGTGCACTGGGACGAGGACGCCTGGCGCCTCGACCTGCACGCCACCACCCGGCACCTGCTGCGCATCCGCCGGGAGAACCCGGCGCTGCGTCCCGTGCGCTACGCCTCCCCCGAGGCCGCGGTGCCGAGCGCGTCCGTGCTCTCGTGGCGCGACGCCGACGGCCGGCCGATGACGGAGGCGGCGTGGGGCTCCGCGGACACGCGGACGCTGCAGTGGATCACGACGTCCACGCCCGAGACGGAGGAGCCGAGCACCGTCCTCGTCGTCGTGCACGGTCTCGAGGGCGCCGTCGACGTCACGCTCCCGGCGCAGCCCGGCGTCGCCGCGTGGCGCCTGCTGTGGACGAGCGAGTGGGAGCGTCCCGAGCCGGTGACGGAGGACGACGCCCCGGGCGACCGCGTCGCGGTGCAGGGGCCCTCGCTCCGCGTCTACCGCGCGCGCTGACCGCCCGCTCGTCCGACCGCGGGACCGCCACCCGGTCCGCTCGCGTGGAGGGTCAGGTGCCTGCGGACGGGGCACCGCTCCCGGACGGGGGCCGTGGCGGGTTCGCGTCGCCGGCGGTCGTGTGCTCTCCTGGACGGGCCCGCACGATCCCCCGCGCTCCCCCGCGCCCGAGACCGAGGACGCCGCACGTGACCGACGAGACCCCCGCGCCCCACGCCGACCGCTCCCCCGATGCCGGCCCCCCGACCGCGCGCCGCACGATGTCCCGGCGCGCGCTCGTCGCGGCCGGCGGGGTCGCGGCGCTCTCCGCCGTCGCGGCGATCGCCGGGTGCACCACGACACCGCGTCCCGCCGATCCCACCGCCGATGCCGGGCCCCGTCCCTCCGCGGACCCCGGCGACCCGCCCGCTCCCGCCGTGACGGAGTCGGGAGGCCCGCCCCTCGAGCCCATGACGTACGCGCCCGACGACGCGCTCGCCGGCTTCTACGCGCTCCGGGAGCGCGTCCGCGAGCGGCGCCTCACCATCGGCGTGCTCGGCGACAGCATCGCCGAGGGGCAGGGCGCGTCGACACTGCAGCACGCGTACCCCGCCCAGCTGCGCGACCGGCTGCGCGGCGCGTACCCGTCGGGCGCCCGCGGCGGGCTCGACTACATCGCGTCCCGCCACCAGATCACCGTCCCCGCCGACCAGGGGTTCGCGTTCGCCGGGACGCCCACGGCGGGAGGCCGGCACGGGTGGGGACGCCGCGTCGTGCCGCTGACGGAGGCCTCGGGGCCCGGCACCTACACGGCGCGCATGACGTCGGCGCGCATCTGCTGGTGGGCGCCCGGGCTCGACGCGGCGATCACCGTCCAGGTCGACGACGGGGCGCCGGAGCAGGTCCGCGCCGAGGCCGGCGGCTCCCTCACGTGGACGAGCCCGCAGCTGGACCCGGCCGAGCACACGCTCACGGTCGCCTGGGCGGGCGGGCGGCCCGAGCTGGAGGGCGCCTGGCTGTTCGACGGCGACGAGGAGCGCGGCGTGCACGTCATCGAGGGCGGCAACTCGGGCTCGCAGCTCTGGCAGCTCTCGGAGCTCGCCCGCCCGGACGGGGTCAGCACGTGGATCCGCTCGGCGCCGCGCTTCGAGCTCGACCTGTGGATGCCGGAGCACCTCATCAACGACGTGGTGGTGCGCACCCCCGAGCAGGTGCGCTCGGACGCCCGGGTGCTCATCGAGCTGATCCGCACCACGAGCGAGGCGCCCATCCTCTTCACGCCGCCGTACGAGCGCACGACGCTGCCCATCGCGGGGACGACCTGGGCAGACTACATCGGGGCGCTCGGCGACGCCGCGTCCATGGATCCGCTCGCGGACGTCTTCGAGATCGGCGCGTACATCCCGCGCATGGTGGGCGAGGGCGCATCGGACCCCTACGGCTGGATGGGCCCCGACAACCACCCGAACGACCGGGGGTACGCCCGCTTCGCCGAGGTGCTCGCCGCGAAGCTGGGGGCGACCCCCGCCTGACGCGTCAGCCCGCGACCGCGACCAGCCCGGGCTCCGCGCTCGAGGCCAGCAGCTCGTGGCGCGGGACGACCCGCACCGTGTAGCCGAAGGGCCCCGCGCTCGTGAGCGGCACGGCGCCGGCGTACTCCTGCTGGCCCCCCGCGGCCCCCGCCGGCTCGAGCGGGTGGCGGACGAGGTCGGTGAGCACGTCGCCGTCGCCGGTCGCCCCGTGGACGACCTCCACGGTCACGTCCTCCCCGCCGAGCCCGCCGAGGTCCACCCAGGCGCGCACCCGCAGCTCGTCGCCGACCTGCGCCTGCTGCCCGACGCCCTCGGACTCGACGTGGGCGACCTGCACCGACGGCCACGCGGCCGTCACGCGGCCCCGCCACGCCGCGAGCTCGCGAGCCCGTGCGTGGTCGTCCGCGGCGACGATCCGCTGCGCCCGGCCCGCGGGCACGTACAGCCGCTCGACGTACTGGCGGACCATGCGGTCGGCGCTGAGCTCGGGCGAGAGCGTCGCGAGCGTGTGCCGGATGTCGTGCACCCAGCCGGCCGGCACCCCGTCCGCGTCGCGCTCGTAGAAGCGGGGCGCGATGCGGTTCTCGATGAGGTCGTAGAGCGCGGTCGCCTCCATGGCGTCGCGCTCGGCGCCGTCGTGCGCCCGGTCGGCCGACGGGATGGCCCAGCCGTTGCCGCCGTCGAAGTACTCGTTCCACCAGCCGTCGAGGATCGACAGGTTGAGCGCGCCGTTGAGCGCGGCCTTCATCCCGGAGGTGCCGCAGGCCTCGAGCGGGCGGAGCGGGTTGTTGAGCCACACGTCGGTGCCGGGGTAGAGCAGCTGCGCCATGCCGATGTCGTAGTCGGGCAGGAACACGAGCCGCCCGCGGATCCCGGGCTCCGCGGCGAACCGCACGAGCTCCTGGATGAGGCGCTTGCCCTCGTCGTCCGCCGGGTGCGACTTGCCCGCGACGACGATCTGCACGGGCCGCTCCGGGTCGGTGAGGATGCGGCGGAGGCGCTCCCGGTCGTGGAGCATGAGCGTGAGGCGCTTGTAGGTCGGCACGCGGCGCGCGAAGCCGATGGTGAGGACCTCGGGGTCCAGCACGTCCTCGAGCCACGCGGGCTCGACCGCGCCCGGGTTCTGCTCGCGCCAGGCGCGGACGACCCGGCGGCGCGCGTCGGCGACGAGCTGGCCGCGCATGCGGCCGCGGACGTCCCACAGGTCGCCGTCGGTGACGGCGGGGGACGACCAGTCGGCCGCCGTGGTGTCCCACGTGCCGAGGCGCTCGCGGGCGAGGGACATGAGCATCGGATCCGTCCAGGTCGGCGCGTGCACGCCGTTGGTGACGCTCGTGATCGGCACCTCCTCGGTGTCGAACCCCGGCCAGAGCCCGGAGAACATGCCGCGGCTGACCTCGCCGTGCAGCTGCGAGACGCCGTTGGCCCGCTGCGCCAGGCGCAGGCCCATGAGCGCCATGTTGAACACGTCCCGGCTGCCGCCGTCGTGGGTCTCGGCGCCGAGCGCGAGGACGCGGTCGGCGGGCACCCCGGGCAGCAGCGCGTCCGTGACGTGCGCGCGGACGAGCTCGACGTCGAAGCGGTCGATGCCGGCGGGCACGGGCGTGTGCGTCGTGAACACCGTGCCGGCGCGCACGACCTGCAGGGCCTCGTCGAAGCCGAGGCCCTCGGCCATGAGCGTGGAGATGCGCTCGACGCCCAGGAACCCGGCGTGCCCCTCGTTGGTGTGGAAGACGCGCGGCACGGGCGACCCGGTGACCCGCGCATGCGCGGCGATGGCCCGCACCCCGCCGATGCCGAGGAGGAGCTCCTGGTGCAGGCGGTGCTCGCCGCCGCCGCCGTAGAGGCGGTCGGTGACGCGCCGCAGCTCGTCGTCGTTGTCCGGCACGTCGGTGTCGAGCAGCAGCAGCGGGATCCGGCCGACGCGGGCCACCCAGATCCGGGCGTGCAGCGTGCGGTCGCCGGGGAGCCCCAGGGAGACCTGCACGGGGGCGCCGTCGCCGTCGCGGAGCACCTGGAGCGGCAGCCCGTCCGGGTCGAACACCGGGTAGGTCTCCTGCTGCCAGCCGTCGGAGGAGATGCCCTGCCGGAAGTAGCCGGAGCGGTAGAAGAGGCCGACGCCCACGAGGGGGACGCCGAGGTCGGACGCGCTCTTCAGGTGGTCGCCCGCGAGGATCCCGAGGCCGCCGGAGTACTGCGGCAGGGCGGCGGCGATGCCGAACTCGGGCGAGAAGTAGCCGACAGCCTCGGGCACGTCGCCCTCGAGCGACTGGTACCAGCGGGGCTCCCGCACGTAGGCGCGGAGATCCGCGCGCTGCTCCTCCGCCCACGCGACGAAGCCGTCGTCGGCGGCGAGCTCGCGGAGCCTGTCCTGGTCGACCGCGCCGAGGAGCGCCACCGGGTCGTGGCCCGTGCCCTCCCACAGCTCCGGGCTCACGTGCGCGAACACGCGGCGGGTGGGCTCGTACCAGGACCACCGGAGGTTCCCGGCGAGCTCGTCCAGCGCGGACAGCTCCTCCGAGAGGACGGCACGGACGGTGAATCTGCGGATGGCCTTCACGGGACTCCCTCGGACCGGCGGCGGCGGGCGGACCCGCGCGGATGGGACCCGAGCCTAGGGGCGCGGGAGGGACCGCACCAGGGTGCCCGAGGCCGGGTGCGCTCCGGCGGACAGGCGGTGCCGGCCGCGTGTCGGGCATCCGGACGGCGTCCGACACCGCCGTGCCGAGCGACGGCGGGACGGTGCACGGGCTACGGTCGAACAGTGACCACACCCCAGGACGGAACCGATCCCCTCTCCCGCCCGGTGCGCGGCCGTGCAGCCCGCAAGCTCGCCAAGGCCCAGAAGCTCCAGGACGCCCAGAAGCCGGCGGCCCCGCGACCCCCGCTGATCCCCGAGTCGCCCGCCCCGGCGGCGCCCGTACCCGAGCCCGCGCCCGTCGAGCCGGAGCCCGCGCCGGCCGCGCCCGAGCCGGCTCCCGTCGAGCCGGAGCCGGTCCCCGCGCCGGCCGAGCCGATCGCGCAGCCCGCCGCTCCCGAGGCCGCGGCAGTGCCGGCGGCAGCCCCCGCTCCCCGTCACGCCGCCCCGGACGCCGAGGTCGACGCGAGGCCGGCGGCGCCCGCGCCCGACGCCGCGCCGCGCTCCGAGCCGGCCGCCGCCGCGACCGCGCCCGCGCCGACGGCCCCCGAGCCCGCCGAGGACGACTACATCCCCGTCATCGGCCGCATCCCGATCCTGTCGCTCACCCCGCAGATCGAGGACGACCTCTGGCCCGCCAAGTCCTTCGTCCACGACGTCGTCCCCTTCGGCGCGACGATCTTCCGCGAGGGCCACGACCTCATCGGCGCCGACGTCGAGCTCATCGACCCCGCCGGGCGGACGACCGCGCACCGCATGTCCCTCGACGCCGCGAAGCCGGGCCTCGACCGGTGGACCACCCGCGCGCAGCTCGAGTCCCAGGGCGTCTGGACGTGGCGCGTGAGCGCCTGGTCGGACGACTACGGCACCTGGCTGCACAACGCCGAGATCAAGGTCCCCGCGGGCCTGGACGTCGACGTCATGCTCGCGCTCGGCGCCGAGCTCCTCGAGCGCGCCGCGGCGGACGACGCCCGCACGCCCGAGGACCAGGGCGTCCTCCGCGACGCGCTCGCCGGCCTCGCCGACACCGGCCGCACGGCCGAGGAGCGCCTCGCCGCCGCCACCTCGCCCGCCGTGCACGCCGCCCTCGACCGCGTGCCGGTCCGCAGCCTCGTGACCCTCTCCCCCGAGCGGACGATCGTGGTGGAGCGCGAGCGCGCCGCCGTCGGGTCCTGGTACGAGTTCTTCCCCCGATCCGAGGGCGCCGTCGAGCACGCGGACGGCTCCTGGACGAGCGGGACCTTCCGGACCGCGGCCGACCGCCTCCCGGCGATCCGCGACATGGGCTTCGACGTGGTCTACATCCCGCCGGTGCACCCCATCGGCCGCACGAACCGCAAGGGCCCGAACAACACCCTCACGGCGGGACCGCACGACCCGGGCTCGCCCTACGGCATCGGCTCCGAGGACGGCGGGCACGACAGCATCCACCCCGAGCTCGGCACGGCGGACGACTTCCGTGCGTTCGTCGACGCGGTCGCGGCGCACGGCATGGAGCTCGCGATCGACATCGCGCTGCAGGCCTCCCCCGACCACCCGTGGGTCACGACGCACCCGGAGCTGTTCACGACGCTGCCCGACGGCTCGATCGCCTTCGCGGAGAACCCGCCGAAGAAGTACCAGGACATCTACCCCCTGAACTTCGACAACGACCCGGAGGGGTCGTACCGGGAGATGCTCCGCGTCATGCGGGTGTGGCTCGGCCTCGGCGTCAAGATCTTCCGCGTCGACAACCCGCACACCAAGCCGCTCGTGTTCTGGGAGCGCCTCATCCACCAGGTGATGCGCGACGAGCCCGACGCGATCTTCCTCAGCGAGGCCTTCACGCGTCCCGCGATGATGCGCACCCTCGCCAAGATCGGCTTCCAGCAGTCGTACACGTACTTCACCTGGCGGAACACGAAGAAGGAGCTCGAGGAGTACCTCACCGAGGTCAGCCACGAGACGAGCGACTACCTGCGCCCGAACTTCTTCGCGAACACGCACGACATCCTCACGCCGTACCTGCAGTTCGGCGGGCGGGCCGCGTACCGCATCCGCGCGGCCATCGCGGCGACCTCGTCGCCGTCGTGGGGCATCTACTCCGGTTACGAGCTGATCGAGAACGTCGCGCGCCCCGGCGCCGAGGAGAACATCGACAACGAGAAGTACGAGTTCAAGCCCCGCGACTGGGCCCGCCAGGAGGAGCTGGGCGGCTCCATCGCGGCGGAGATCACGCGCCTCAACGAGATCCGCCGCGCGCACCCCGCGCTCCGCCAGCTGCGGAACCTCGACGTCCACTGGAGCGACGACGACTCGATCCTCGTGTACTCCAAGCACCTCGCGGCCGAGCACACGGGCACCGGCGAGGCCGACACGATCATCGTGGTCGCCAACGTCGACCCGCACTCGGCGCGGGAGACGCAGGTCTTCCTCGACCCGACGCGCTTCGGCCTCGCGGAGGACGCCGTGTTCGACGTCGAGGACCTCCTCACGGGCGACGTCTACACCTGGTCGACCTCCAACTTCGTCCGGCTCGACGCGTTCACGCACCCCGTGCACGTGCTCCGGGTCCACCCGACCGCATCGAAGGGATGACGGACATGACCGACACCACCCCCCAGCAGGACCCCCGCGACGAGAGCGCCCCGGACCCGCGGGACGGCGCCGACGTCGTCGTGCCGCCGGCCGCCGAGGCCGACCCCGCGCGCGGCGCGGACGTCGCCGTCGACCACGACGCGGCCAGCACCGCGGCATCGGCCGGCGCGCCCTCCGGATCCGGCTCCGACGAGGCCCCCCTCCCCGAGGTGGCCGACCACGACCTGCGCGCCGTCGCCGAGGGCGTCCACTCCGGACCGCACTCCGTCCTCGGCCAGCACCCCGTGGGCGACGACCTCGTCGTGGTCCGCGCCCTCCGGCCGCTCGCCGAGGGCGTCGCCGTGCTCCTCGCCGGCGGTGACCGCGTCGAGCTCGCGCACCTCGGGCACGGCGTCTGGCAGGGCGCGCACGCGCTCGGCCTCCAGGACTACGAGGTCGAGGCGCGGTACTCCGACGGCGGCACGTGGACCTCCGACGACCCGTACCGCTTCCTCCCCACGGTCGGCGACCTGGACCTGTACCTGTTCGGCGAGGGCCGGCACGAGCGCCTCTGGGACGTCCTCGGCGCCCAGCACCGCGAGCACTGGGGCGTCGCCCGCACCTACGTCGGCGTCGCGTTCGCCGTGTGGGCGCCGCACGCCCGCGCCGTCCGCGTCATCGGCGGGTTCAACGGGTGGGACGGCGTCCAGCACGCCATGCGCCGCCTCGACGGCAACGGCGTGTGGGAGCTCTTCGTCCCGGGCGTCGAGCCCGGCGTCTCGTACAAGTTCGAGATCCTGACGCAGGCGGGCCACTGGATCGAGAAGGCGGACCCCATGGCCCGCATGACCGAGGTCCCGCCCGCCACCGCGTCGCGCGTCGAGACCAGCGAGTACCGCTGGGACGACGCCGCCTGGCTCGAGCAGCGCGCGGCGCGCGATCCGCACGAGTCCCCCATGAGCGTGTACGAGATGCACCTCGGGTCCTGGCGTCCCGGCCTCGGCTACCGCGAGGTCGCCGGGGAGCTCGTCGCGTACCTGCAGGAGCTCGCCTACACGCACGTGGAGTTCCTGCCCCTCGCGGAGCACCCGTTCGGCGGGTCCTGGGGCTACCAGGTGTCCGGCTACTATGCGCCCACGTCGCGCTTCGGCAGCCCGGACGACCTCAAGCACCTCATCGACACCCTGCACCAGGCGGGCATCGGCGTCATCGTGGACTGGGTCCCGGCCCACTTCCCGAAGGACGCGTTCGCGCTCGCGCAGTTCGACGGCCAGCCGCTCTACGAGCACACCGACCCGCGTCGGGGCGAGCAGCAGGACTGGGGCACCCTCGTCTTCGACTTCGGCCACTCGCAGGTCCGCAACTTCCTCGTCGCGAACGCGCTGTACTGGTTCGAGGAGTTCCACGTCGACGGACTCCGGGTCGATGCCGTGGCGTCGATGCTGTACCTCGACTACTCGCGCGAGGAGGGCCAGTGGCTCCCCAACGTGCACGGCGGTCGCGAGAACCTCGAGGCGATCAGCTTCCTCCAGGAGGTGAACGCCACCGCCTACCGCACCCACCCGGGCGTCGTCATGATCGCCGAGGAGTCCACCAGCTTCCCGGGCGTCACGCGCCCCACGAGCGACGGCGGCCTCGGCTTCGGGCTCAAGTGGAACATGGGCTGGATGCACGACACGCTCGACTACTCGGCCGTCGACCCCATGTACCGCGCCTACCACCACGGCCAGATCACGTTCTCGATGGTCTACGCGTACACCGAGAACTTCCTCCTCCCGATCAGCCACGACGAGGTCGTGCACGGGAAGGGCTCGCTGTTCGGCAAGATGCCGGGCGACCACTGGCAGAAGCTCGCCAACGTGCGCGCCTACCTGTCCTTCATGTGGTCGCACCCGGGCAAGCAGCTGCTGTTCATGGGCCAGGAGTTCGGGCAGCCGTCCGAGTGGAGCGAGGAGCGCGGGCTCGACTGGTGGATCCTCGACCAGCCCGTCCACCGCGCCCTCTTCGACCTCGTGGGCTCACTCAACCGCACCTACGTCGACACGCCCGCGCTCTGGGCGCTCGACAACGACCCGGCGGGCTTCGAGTGGATCGACGCGGGCGACGCGCAGCGCAACGTCCTCGCGTTCCTCCGCCGCGACCGCGAGGGCAACCAGGTCGCCGTGGTGCACAACTTCTCGGGTGCGCCGATCTCCGGCTACCGGCTGGGACTGCCGCAGGCGGGCGTGTGGGAGGAGATCCTCAACACGGACGCGGAGCAGTTCGGCGGGTCCGGCGTCGGGAACCTCGGTGCCGTGCACGCGGGCGACGACGGCTGGCACGGACGCCCGGCGTCGGCGGAGCTCACGCTCCCGCCGCTCGCCGGACTCTGGCTGCGCCTGCGCCAGGACCCGGCCGACCTCGTGGCCGTCGCGGCGCCCGCGCACGCGGCGCCGGACGCCGACGAGTCGCGCGCCGACGGCACGCCCTTCGGCGGCGTCGAGGACGCGGCCGTGCTGCCGCAGTCGTCCGACGAGCGGCCGCCCGTCGAGGCGCTGTCCGCCACGGACGACGCGCCGGCCTCGGACGACGGCACCCCGCCGGTGCCCACGGTCTGACCCGCCCCGCACGACGACGGCGCCGCATCCCCTCGGGGGTGCGGCGCCGTCGTCGTGCGGGCAGCAGGCGCGTCGCCGGGGCTGGCACCTCAGCGGAGCAGGCGCGTCAGTACAGCAGGCGCGTCAGGCGGCGGCGGGCGACGGCGACCCGCGGGTCGTCGAGCCCGACGACCTCGAAGTGCTCCAGGAGCCGCAGGCGCACCGCCTCGCGACCGTCGGCGTCGAGGGACGGGAACAGCTCCAGGAGCCGGTCGAACGCGTCCTCGACGTGCCCGCCCGACAGGTCGAGGTCGGCGACGAGGAGCTGCGCGTCGACGTCCGCCGGCGCGGCGGCCGCCGCCGCGCGGATCTCCTCGGCGGTCGTGCCGTCGAGGCGGTGGAGGAGGCTGACCTGCGCGAGACCCGCGACCGCGAGGGCGTCGCGGGGGTTCTGCGCGATCGCGGTGCGGTACTCGGCCGCGGCGGCCGCGTAGTCGCCCTGCTCGATGTGGGCGTAGGCCTCGGCGTGGTGCGGCGGCAGCGGCTCCTCGACCGGAGCGGCGGGCACGTCGGATCCGCCGGGCGCCGTGGCGGTCCCCGTCACGCCGTTCTGCTGCGCGAGCTCCAGCACCTGCTGGATGACGTCGCGCACCTGGTCCTCGGGGATCACGCCCGCGAACAGGCCGACGGGGCGCCCGCCGATGAGCGCGGCCACGGTCGGCACGGTCTGCGCCTGGAAGGCCTGCCCGAGCTGCGGGCTCTGGTCCACGTCGATGCGGACGAGGAGGACCCGGCCGCCCTGCTCGGTGACGACGCGCTCCAGCACGGGCGACAGCTCCCGGCTGGACGCCAGCCCCGTGGAGACGAGCTCGACGATGACCGGGACGACCGAGGAGATGTCGAGGAACTGGGTGAAGGTGGCGTCGTCGGCCGCGAGCACGAGGCCGGGGACGTCGACCGTCTGCGGCGTGCCGGGCGCACCCGACGGCGCTCCGGGCGACGCCGGCGCCGCGGCGGGCGCGGCACCGCCCGGAGCCGCGGCGGGCGCGCGGTTCACGAGCGAGGACAGGTCGACGGCGCCGCGGAGGCTCGCGGCGGAGGGGGGCACGTTCGTCATGGGAGCTCCTTGGCCGAGGTGATGTGGGTGCTGGAGGCGTACAGGCGGATCTTCTCGCCCGAGTTCACGGGCGGCACGTACATGAGCATCTGCGCCGTGCGGACGGTGTCGAAGCCCTTGGCCGAGTCGGTGAGGCCCGTGATCGCCTGGACCTCGGGGTTGGCGTTGACCTTCGCGCCCTCCGTCGTGGGCTTCGCCACGATCCCGAGCTGCACGGTCACGCTCACGAGGGCGCCGGACTCGACCGTCGACATCGCGACGGGCGTCGCCGTGTCGGCCGTCGCCGCGAACTCGACGGTGCCGGTCTCGCCGATGGAGGCCGGGAAGTCGACCTTCCGCTTGGCGTCCTGCGCCCGCACGCCGTCGTCCGTGGCGTCGAACAGGTCGGCGTACTGGCTGCCGTCCCCGTTGTTCAGCACGTCCGCGTACGCCTCGGACAGCTGGTCCGGCTGGAGGGCCAGCAGCTTCACGTCCGCGGCCAGGCGGGCCGCGCCGATGGCGGCGGGGGCGACGTCCGGGAGCGCGGCCGTGGTGCTGACGGGCATGGCGTAGACGACGCGGTAGTTCTCCCGCGGGCTGTCCTGCACGAGCGTCAGGGAGAGGGTGGGCGCGTCGTCGGCGTCGGGGTCCTTGACGACGGCGGCGATCGTCCGCGGCCAGGTCAGCGTCGCCTGCGGGAGCGTCAGCTGCAGGTCCCCCGCGGGGATGGCCGGGACCGCCTGGATGTCCGGCTCGGCCTTCCGCACCTGGTAGTCGGAGGTGCGCTCCTGGAGCGCGGGACCGGCGAACCGCGGAGCGAGGGTCGCGGCGTCGAGGGACTCGTCGGCGGTGGCGGCGACCTCGGCGACGCGGGAGACGATGCGCTCCGCCTGGTCCTCGGTCACGACGGGCGGATCGGCGTCCTCCGCCTCGCGCGCGGCGTCGAGCGACGACGACGGCGTGGGGGTCGCGGTCGACCCGACGCCCGCGGCGAGGTCGGCGGGCGCCCCCTGGGCGGTGCAGCCGCCGAGCGCGAGGCCGGTGACGACGAGGACGGGCAACGCGACCATGCCGCGGCGCCCGCGACCGCGCGGCGCCGGGGCGGCGCCCGTGCCCGCGGTCAGCGCGGCGCGTCGTGCTCCGGGGCCGACGCGCGGGATGCGCGGTCCGCCGCGCGGCGGCAGGTTGCGGCGCGGGCCGCGGCTGCGGCGCAGGTGGCGGATCGCGAGGAGGTACAGCACGAGGCCGACGACGAGCAGCACGATGCCGCCGATCACGAGCGGGACGACCCAGGGCGACTCGCCCTCGGTGGGCCAGGACAGGGAGACCTCCGCGGGCGCGGCGGCCTGGCCGTCGGTGGCGAGGAGGAGGCTCACGTCGTCGGGGAGCCGCGTGCTGAGCTCGAGCTCGCCGTCGCCGGTCTGCTCCGAGAGCCAGAGGTCGGACCCGCGCGGGTCGGTGATCTCGGGAGCCGACTCGGCGTCCGTCCCCGCGTCCGTCCCGGAGGCGTCCGCGGTGGGGCTCGGCGTGGGCGCGGCGGCCTCGGGCTGCACGACCTCGGTCGTCAGCGCCCCCTGGTCGTCGACGGCGACGCGGGTGTACGGGCTCGTGCCCACCCACGCCTCGACGTCGACCGTCGGCGCGTACGCCGCGAAGATCTCGCCGTCCCCGCGGATGACGGTGTCCTGCAGGCCCGGGTTCGCGTTGAGCGTCTTCCCGTCGACGACCGCGTACGCGGCGCCCCCCGCGGAGGTCGTGGCCGCGGTGAGGCGGTCCGGTCCGGCCAGGAAGGTGTGCTGGGCGATCCCCAGCCCGATCATGAGGGCCGCGACCACGAAGGTCGCGATCGCCAGGACGAATCGCACGGGTGTCTCCTCTCGTGTCGTCGCGGGCGGCAGCTGCGTGAGCGGCGGTCGGGCGGGCCGACCACGGCTGCCGGCGAGCACGGGTGCTCTCGCGACGTTCCGCCGTGCTGCGGGCGGACCGGCGGCGGACGACGACATCGAAGGATACCGGACGACCCTGGGAGCGCCTCCGCGGGCAGCCCGCCGCCCGGGGGGACGGCCGGGTCCGCGCCCCGCCGACTCGGTAGGATCGGCACCTGCCGCGCCTCCGTCCGGCGTGCGCGAGCCCCCGCGAAGGAGTCCCCGTGCCCCACGACGACACGCCGTTCAGCCCGGCCATGCGCGGCTACAACCGCGACGAGGTCGACCGGGCGGTCGCCGACCTCCGCCGCGAGCTCATCCGCTCCAACCAGCAGGGCGCCGAGAGCCGGGCCGAGGCCGAGCGCCTGCGCCGCAGCGAGCAGGAGCTGCGCGACGAGCTCGAGGAGGTCGGCAGCCCGACGTTCGCGGGCCTCGGCAGCAGGCTCGAGGCGACCCTCCGCGTGGCGGAGGAGCAGTCCACCCGGCTCGTCGCCCAGGCGGACGCCGACGCGGCGCGCCTCCGCCGTTCGACGCAGGAGGAGACGGACGCGCAGCGCGCCGAGGCCGAGGCGACCGCCCGCCACCTCGTCGACTCCGCCCGCGCGCAGGCCGCGCAGATCCTGGACGCGGCCCGGCGCGAGGCCGACGACCTGCGGGAGCGCGCCGACGACCGCGCCGAGGGGCTCCGCAGCGACGCGGAGCGCGAGGCCGCCGCGCTCCTGCTGCGCACCCGCACCGAGGTCGCCGACCTCCGCGGGGCCGCCCGCCGCGACACCGACGCCGAGCGCGCCGAGGCCGCCCGCGAGGTCGCGGAGCTCCGCGCCCGGGTCGACCGCGAGACCGACGGAGCCCGGCGCGACGCGGCCGACCTCGCCCGGGAGACCGTCCTCGCCCGCGGCGCGCTCGACCGCGAGCTGGCCGATGCACGGGCCCGCCACGACGAGTCCGTCGCGGAGGAGCGCGCGGACCTCGACCGCGACGTCCGCGAGACCGAGGAGCGCCTGCGGCTCGACGAGGAGACGCAGCGCATCGCCCTGGCGCGGCTCGACGAGCAGACCCGCGCCGACCTCGACCGCGAGATCGAGCAGGCGCGCACGGACTGGGAGCGCGAGTTGCAGGCGTCGCGCGACGACTTCGACCGGCGGATCCACGCGGAGCGCACCGCGTTCGACCGCGACGTGGAGGAGACCCGCGCGGCCCTCGAGCGCGAGATCGCCGAGACGCGCGAGGCGCTCGACCTCGAGGTGGCGACCGTGCGCGGCGACCTCGTCCGCGACGTCGACGAGGCGCGGACGGACCTGGCCCGCGACATCGCCCAGGGGACCGAGACCCTCGAGCGCGAGACGCGCGCCACGCGCGCCCAGCTGGAGCTGGAGGCCGTCACCGCGCGCTCCGCGCTGGAGCGCGAGATCGCCGAGGCCGAGGCGCTGGAGGCCGACCGCCGCGAGGCCGAGCGGCTGCGCCTCGAGCGCGAGGCCGCCGACGTCCGGCGCGGGATCGCCGCCGAGGCCGAGGAGGCGCGCCTCCTCCTCAGCCGCGAGATCGAGCAGGGCCACCTCGACCTCGATGCCGAGATCACCGCCCGGCGCGACCACGACGCCCGCGAGACGGCCGAGCGCCAGCGCGACGCCGCCGACCGCACGGCCGCGTACCTCGCGGAGGCCGAGGCGCGCCTCCAGGAGGTCACGGCGCTCCTGACCTCCACGCGCGAGGAGGCCGAGGCCCTCGCGGTGGAGAGCCGCGAGTCCGCGCGGAAGGCGCGGGAGGACGCCGACCACGACGCCCGCGCCGCCGTCGCCGAGGCGGAGCGCCGCGCGCGCGAGACCGTCGCCGACGCCGACCGCCGTGCCCGCGAGGCCGTCGCCGACGCCGAGGAGCGCCTCGACCGCATTAGGATCGAGCGCGAGGCGGTGGCCGCGTACCTCGAGAACGTCCGCGGCGTGCTGACCCAGGCGGACGGCTCCTCCTCCGACGAAGCATCCCGCACCGCGCGCTGAGCGCCCGCCGACTCGGAAGAGCCCACGTGAAGATCCAGAACCCCTACCGGCTCGGCCTGCTCGCGGGTCTCGGCGTCCTCACCGCGCTCGTCATCGGCGGCGCCCTGGTCTCGCTCGGGACCGTCCTCACCTACGTGGGCACGGCGATCTTCCTGGCGCTCGGCATCGACCCGCTGGTCACGTTCCTCGAGCGCAAGGGCGTGCCCCGCCCGCTCGCCATCCTCGTCATCTTCCTCGTGCTGCTCGGCTCCCTCGCGGGCATCCTGCTCGCGGTCATCCCGGTCGTCGTCAACCAGGCGAGCCTCCTCGTGACGCAGATCGTCGAGTACGCGCAGAGCGTGAGCGGCGACCAGTTCATCGAGAACCTCCAGTCGTTCGTGCCGCGCGAGGTCTTCGACGTGCAGAGCGGCGCCGACCAGCTCATCCAGTACCTCACCAACGCGGCCAACGTCGCGACCATCACGGGCAACGTCCTCAACGTCGCCTTCACGATCGGCAACTTCCTGTTCGGCATGGTCATCATCGTGATCCTCACGATGTACTTCACGGCCTCGCTGAACTCGTTCAAGAGCGGCCTGTACAAGCTCGTGCCGGCCACCCGGCGCGCGCGCTTCGCCGACATCGCGGAGCAGATCACCCAGTCCGTCGGCCGCTACGTCACCGGCCAGGTGGGGCTCGCCCTCTGCAACGGCGTCCTCAGCTTCATCTACCTGAGCATCGTGGGCGCGGCGCTGCCCGCCGTGTGGGCGTTCATCGCGTTCCTGTTCTCGCTGCTGCCGCTCGTCGGCACCATCACGGGCTCGGCGCTCATCGTCCTCGGGCAGATCGTGCTCCTGCCCGAGTCGATGAACACCTGGATCGCCGTGGCCGTGTACTACCTCGTCTACATGCAGATCGAGGCGTACGTGCTGAGCCCGAACATCATGAACCGGGCCGTCAAGGTGCCGGGCGTCATCGTCGTCATCGCGGCGCTGACGGGCGGCACCCTGCTCGGCGTGCTGGGCGCGCTCATCGCCGTGCCGGTCGCCGCGGCGGTGCTGCTCATCATCCGCCAGGTCGCCATCCCGCTCCAGAACGAGCGCTGACCCCCTCGCACCGGGCGCGTCCCGAATCGGGGCGGGCGGGCCGCTCCCCCGGCTCGCGCGCAGGGGCGGATGCCCACGCGTCAGCGCGCGGGCGGCCACCCGGTCGGGAGCGGCAGCGCCCGCGGGTTCACCGTGCGGACGATCTCGGTGAGCACGCGCGACACCTGGCTCTCCCCCACCCACAGGTGCTTGGCGCCGTCCACGGCGATCAGCTCCGCCTCCGGGACCGACGCGAACCGCGCGCGGGCCTCGGCGGGCTGCAGGAAGTCGTCGTGCTCGGGCACGAGGATCACGAGGCGGCGCGCATCGCCGTGCCAGGCGGCCACCTCCTCCGCCGATGCCCGGTGCAGCGGCGGGGACAGCAGGATCGCGCCCTCCACCGGGTGCTCCCGACCGTGCCGCAGCGCGACCTCGGTGCCGAAGGACCAGCCGACGATCCACGGCGCGGGCAGACCGCGCTCGGCGACGAGGTCCATCGCGGCGGCCAGGTCGTGGCGCTCGCCCTCGCCCCCGTCGAAGGCGCCGTCGCTCGTGCCGCGCGCCGACGTGGTGCCGCGCGTGTTGAAGCGGAGCACGGCGAGGTCCGCCATCGCGGGCAGCCGCAGCGCCGCCTTCCGCAGCACGTGGGAGTCCATGAAGCCGCCGGCCGTCGGCAGCGGGTGCAGGGTCACGAGCGTGGCGACGGGTTCCCGGTCCGCCGGCAGGGCGAGCTCGCCGACGAGCGTGAGGCCGTCGGCCGTGCGCAGCTCGACGTCCTCGCGGCGGGCGGGGAGCTCGGTGGAGCTCGTGATGGGGCGGGGAGCGGTGTCCGTCATGAGACCTTCCAGCAGTGGGTGTGCCAGTGGCGGCGGGCGGCGAGGTCGCTCTGCTCGCCCATCATCCCGTCGGCGCGCCAGGCCACGACGTGCGCGTGGCCGGGCTCGATGTCGAGCGTGCAGCCGGGGCAGCGGTAGACCTTGAGGGCCCGGGCGGCCGAGACGGGCTGCACGTTCCACACGCGTCCGCGCCGGGTCTCGGTGTGCTGCGAGCCGCTCAGGAGCCGCGTCAGCACGTCCTCCTCCTCGGCTTCGCGCAGCCTCCTCCCCCGGGGTCGATTGCTGCGCGGCATGATCCGATCCTAGGCCGACCCGGCGCGCCTCCCGTCAGCCGGCGTCGCCCTGCCGGCCGAGGCGGGCCTCCTCCTGGTCGAGGATCCGCTGCGCCCGGGCGAGCACACGCGAGGGGTGCTCCCCGGTTCCACGGGCCTCCCGGAGGGCCTCGCGCTCGGCGTCGAGGGCCTTCCGCCGGAGGAGGAGGTAGGCGGCGCGCGGCGTGAGGGCCGCGTCCGCGTCGGCCGCCATGTCGTCGGCCCGCTCCGCGACCCGCTCGGCCTTCATCGCCGTGTCCCGGCGCACGCGCTCGACGGTCTCGTCGTCGACCACGGTCCCCTCCGGCAGGGCGCGCACCCCCTCGTCGACGGCGCGGATGCCCGCCCGGGTGAGCTCCCCGACGAGCTCGGCGAGGTGCCGCTGGTCCTCCACGGCGTCGCTCCCGCGGATCCCGCTCAGGCGGATGACGGTGGGCAGCGTGCCTCCGTTGACGAGGAGCGAGCCGATGGCCACCGTGAACGCGATGAGCACGAGCTGCGCCCGGTACGGCGTCTCCGAGGGCAGCGACTGCGCCGCCGCGAGCGTCACCACGCCGCGCATGCCCGCCCAGCCGAGCACCAGCCCTCCCCGCCAGCCGAGCCCCTGCGAGCGGAGGGCCCGGAGGTCCGCGCCGCGTCGACGGAGGATCCGCGCGGCGGCCCGCTCCCGACGCGAGGGCCGCGCGTCGCCACGCGCGCTCCGCAGCCGCTCGAGTCCGCGACGGACCCGCCGCGTGCGCGCCGCCACGTGCGCCTCATGGCGTCGGAGCCCGAGCAGGAGCGGCACCAGGAACCCGAATCGCAGGAGGGTCAGGACGATCAGGGTGAGGATCCCGTAGCCCACGGCCGTGCCGACGCCGAGGTCGGCCTCGTGCACCTCGTCGACGATGTCCCGCAGCTCGAGGCCCATGAGCAGGAAGACGCCGTTCTCGAGGAGGAAGAGCACGGTCCGCCAGTTGAGCCGCTCGTTGATGCGCGAGGGCGCCGACAGCGTCGACGTGCTGCGGTGCCCCGACCAGATGCCCGCCGCCACCACCGCGAGCACGCCGGAGGCGCCCACCTCCTCCGCGGGGATGAACGCGACGAAGGGCACGGCGAACGAGATGGCCGTGTCGAGCACGGGGTCGTCGAGCCGGCGCCGCACCTCGGTGGTCACGACGCCGACCACGAGGCCGATCGCCAGCGCGCCGACGGCGGAGAGGAGGAAGCCGCCGGCGGCCGCCCACAGGTCCACGGACGCGCCGACGGCGGCGATGGAGGTGCGGAGGAGGACGAGCGCGGTCGCGTCGTTGACCAGGCCCTCCCCCTCCAGCACCGTGACGAGCCGCGGAGGCAGGCCCAGCCGGCGGGCGATGCTCGTGGCCGCGACGGCGTCGGGCGGGCTCACGACGGCGCCGAGCGCGAGCGCGCCCGCGAAGGAGAGGTCGGGGAAGAGCGCGTACAGCAGCAGCCCGATCCCGAAGGCCGAGACGAGCACCAGGACCACGGACAGGCTGATGATCGTGCGGAGGTTCCGGCGCAGGTCCACGAGCGGCACGGTCACGGCCGCCCCGTAGAGCAGGGGCGGCAGCACGCCGGCGAGGATGAGCTCGGGCGGGACCTCGACGGGCGGCACGCCGGGCAGGAACGAGATGCCGACGCCGACGAGCACCAGCACGAGCGGCGTCGCCACGCGGATCCGCCGTGCCAGGAGCGTGACGGCGACGAGGATCGCGATCCCGGCGACGCCGAGAGCCGCGTAGTCCATGCCCCGAGGCTAGCCCGCGCCGGGATGCGCCGACGTCACGTCCGACGGGAGCGGCGACCCCAGCGGGTCAGTACCAGTTCTTCAGGACGCTGTGCGCCTTGGCGCCGCACGGGGAGCCGTAGCGAGAGTCGATGTAGCCGAGGCCCCAGGTGATCTGCGTGGCGGGGTTCGTCTGCCAGTCCGCGCCGGCCGAGGCCATCTTGCTGCCGGGCAGGGCCTGCGGGATGCCGTAGGCGCCGCTCGGGTTGTAGGCGTTGACGCGCCATCCGGACTCCTTGGTCCAGAGGTAGTCGAGGCACGCGTACTGGTCGTCGCCCATGCCCCGCGAGGCCAGGATGCTGCGGGCGATGCCCTTCGCGCTCCCGGGGTCCGGGATGGCGATGGCGCCTCCGCCGGAGCCGGTGCCCGGGGACTTCGCGGCCGAGCCGGACCCGGTGGACGGCGACGGCGTCTCCACGGGCGGCGGCGGGGGCGGCGGCGGCGGCGCCACGCCTTCGAAGCCCGGCTCGATGTCCACGGCCGTCTCGGCGTCCGCGACCGTGATGCTCTGGGCGTCCGCGCGGGCCAGCTGGGCGACCGTCGTCTGGTACTCCTGGTACTGGGAATTCGCGACCGCTCCGGATGTCGGATCGACCACGTTCACCATCATGAACGCGGCGGCGGCGCCGAAGGCGATGGTGGGGGCTACCACGCGCGAGAACGCCGATCGCCGTCGCGGGACCGACCTCGGCGCGGCGGTGAGCGGCTGGCGAGGAGCGAGATCGTGCGCGTGTCTACCCATGTCTGGGGACGACTTTACCGAACCGTTACCCGGATGGCGACTCCTGGAGCGGATCGGGGGCAGGCACCCAGGGGCGCTGAGCGGGGAGGGAGCGTCCCGCCGCTCAGCGGACGGCGTTCATCACGTCGATGACCGCGTCGAGGAGGAGGTCGACCTGCGCCTCCCGGTAGCCGCCCCGGCGGGGGTGGAACGCGACCGTGCGCACGTCGTCGACGCTCATGGGCTTCGTGCCCCGGAAGTACTTCGCGATGCGGTCCGCGAACCGGTCCACCTCGCGGCGGTCGTACCCCGTCGTCAGGAGCCCCGCGCGGTCGAACCGCTCCCCCGAGGGCCGGCTGACCCTGTCGAGGATCTCCTGGGCGGCCCGGCGGGCCTCGGCGTTCCAGGCGTCGGCGCCGACCCGGGCGACGGTGCGGTCGCGCTCGCGGACCGCGAAGGCGTCCTCGAGGCGCTCGAGCACCCGGTCGACCGCGGCGGCCGAGTAGCCGCCGCGGCGCATGTCGAACGACACCCGGCGGATGGTCTCGGACGTCAGCGACCGGTCGGCCTCGTCGTCGTACGCGCGGCGCGCATCGCGCAGGAACGCATCGACCTGGGCCGGGTCGTAGCCGCGCTGGCGGCGTCCGGCGCTCGGGAAGGTGGTGGTCATCCGGGACATCCTACGAGGCACCGCCCGTGACGATGAGGTACAGCGCATAGGCCACGGCGGCCGACGGCAGGACCGAGTCGAGGCGGTCGAGGAAGCCGCCGTGCCCCGGGAGCCAGGAGCTGATGTCCTTCACGCCGAGGTCGCGCTTGATCAGGGACTCGGCGAGGTCGCCGAGCGTCGCGGTCACCAGGATGACCAGGCCGAGGACGACCCCGAACCACCAGGCCTGCTGGATCATGAACAGCGAGAGCAGGATGCCCGCGATCACGGCGGCCGCGGCCGCGCCGGCGAGGCCCTCCCAGGTCTTCTTCGGGCTGATGGTCGGCGCCATGGGGTGCTTGCCGAAGTTGAGCCCCGCGATGTAGGCGCCGGTGTCGCAGCAGACGACGAGGATCAGGAAGGCGAGCGTCCACCACTCCCCGCCGTCCTCGGCGGTGAGCAGGACGGCGAACGAGCCGAGCAGCCCCACGTAGGCGAGGAGGAAGACGCTCGAGCCGATGTCGCCGAGCACCGCGCGGCCGGACGTGCGGCGGGCGGGCACGACCTGCTCGACGAGGCGCCACAGCGCCAGGAAGGCCATGGCGCCGAGGAGGCCGAGCCACTGGCCGTCCGGACGCACGTAGTACGTGATCGGGAGCAGCGCGACGACCGCGACGACGGACCCGACGCGCGGGACCCGCCGCCCGGCCTGCCGCAGCGCCGTCGCGAGCTCGTAGGCGGTGAACGCCATGAGGGCGATCGCGATGAGCAGGAACAGCTGCTTGACCACGACGAGGCTCACGAGCACCACGCCGCCGAGCAGGAGCCCGACGGCGACGGCGAAGAGCAGGTTGCGGCCGGTGCGGGCGTTGATGCGGTCGTTGGTCGCCTCGAGGGAGGCGCGCGTGGCCCGGACCTGCGCAGTGAGGTCGGCGCGCGTCGCCTGGACCTGGGCCTCGAAGTCGGCGCGCGTCACGCGGCCGCGGTGACGGCGGATCCGTGGCGCCCCGTCGGGACCGGACGCGGGCGGGACGACGGGCGCCCGCTCAGCGGGATCCTCGGGGCTGACCACCTAGACCTCGAGGAGTTCGGTCTCTTTGCGCTTCAGCGCGTCGTCGACCTGGTCCGTGTGCGTCTTGGTGAGGGCCTCGAGCTCCTTCTCGCCGCGGGCCACCTCGTCGTCGCCGACCTCGCCCTTGAGCGCGTCCAGCTCGTCCTTCGAGCGGCGGCGGACGTTGCGGACGCTCACGCGTCCCTCCTCGGCCTTGCCGCGCACGATCTTGACGAACTCCTTGCGGCGGTCCTCGGTGAGCTCGGGGAGCGTCAGGCGCACCATCTCGCCGTCGTTGCCGACCGTCGCGCTGAGGTTGGGGACGTTGACGAGGGCCTTCTCGATCTCCTTGAGGGCCGTCTTGTCGTAGGGCGTGACGATGAGCGTCCGGGCCTCGGGGTTGTTCATGCTCGCGAGCTGGCCGAGGGGCGTGGGGCTGCCGTAGTACTCGACCATGACCTTCTGGAACAGGGCGGGGTTGGCGCGGCCCGTGCGCACGGTGCCGAAGTCCTCCTTCACCGACTCGACGGCCTTGCCCATCCGGTCTCGGGCATCTGCGAGTACTTCGGCGACGGTCACGGGATCTCCTTCGGTAGCGCGGACGCGGTGGGCGTCCGATCGATCTTAACGCGGTCGGGGCGGCACGACCGTCCGGTACGGCCCGCAGGGCATCGCGCCGGACGGCGGCGGTCGTCAGTTGGAGACGATGGTGCCGATGCGCTCGCCCCGGATGGCGCGGGTCACGTTGCCGCCCGGCTCCATGCCGAAGACGACCATCTTCATGTCGTTGTCCATGCACAGGCTGAAGGCGGTGGAGTCGACCACCTTGAGGCCGCGCTGCAGCGCGTCCTGGTAGGTGACCGTCTCGAGGAGGGTCGCGGAGGAGTCCGTGCGCGGGTCGCCCGTGTAGACGCCGTCCACGCCGTTCTTCGCGACCAGGACCTCCGTGGCCGAGATCTCGAGGGCGCGCTGGGCGGCCACGGTGTCGGTCGAGAAGTACGGCAGCCCGGCGCCGGCGCCGAAGATGACGATGCGGCCCTTCTCGAGGTGGCGCACGGCGCGACGCGGGATGTAGGGCTCGGCGACCTGGGTCATGGAGATGGCCGACTGCACGCGGGTGGCGGCGCCGGCCTGCTCCAGGAAGTCCTGCAGGGCGAGGGCGTTCATGACGGTGCCCAGCATGCCCATGTAGTCCGCACGGCCGCGGTCCATGCCGCGCTGCGAGAGCTGGGCACCGCGGAAGAAGTTGCCGCCGCCGACCACGATGGCGACCTCGACGGTCTTCGCGGCCTCGGCGATCTCGCGGGCGAGCGAGCTCACCACGTCCGGGTCGACGCCCATCTGGCCGCCGCCGAAGGACTCCCCGGAGAGCTTGAGGAGGACGCGGCGGGTGGTGGTGTCATCGGTCATGGTGCTGTTCCCGTCCTTGCGTTCCGGTCGCCGGATCCGGCCCCGGTCCAATCTAGTGTGACGCCCGGCGGGGGCGGCGGCGGATCGCGTCGCCGCCCCGCGGCGGACATGGAGAAGGGAGCCCAGGTCGCATGCGACCCGGGCTCCCCGTGGTGGTGCTAGGCGCCGACCTTGAAGCGGGCGAAGCCCGTGACCGTGAGGCCCGCGGCCTCCACGACCTTCTTGACCGACTGCTTGTTGTCCTTCGCGTAGTCCTGCTCGAGGAGCGCGACCTGCTTGAAGAAGCCGGTGAGGCGACCCTCGATGATCTTCGGCAGGGCGGCCTCGGGCTTGCCCTCGTTGCGCGAGATCTCGGTGACGATGCCGCGCTCGGCCTCCACCTTGTCCGCCGGGACGTCCTCGCGGGCGAGGTACTCCGGGTTGGCGAAGGCGATGTGCTGGGCGATGCTGCGCGCGGTCTCGGCGTCCGAGCCGGTGTAGTCGACGACCACGCCGACCTGGGGCGGCAGGTCCTTCGACGTGCGGTGCAGGTAGATCTCCTGGTGCTCGCCGTCGAGGCGGGCGACGCGGCGCAGGGCGATCTTCTCGCCGAGGATCGCGGCCTGGTCGCTGATCAGCTGGTCGACGGTCTGCTCGCCCGCGGGGGCCTGGAGGGCCTCCTCGACGGTGGACGCGCCGGCCGCGACGACGGCGGCGAGGACGGACTCGGAGAGCGCGATGAACTTGTCGTTCTTGGCGACGAAGTCGGTCTCGCACGCGAGCTCGATGAGGGTGGCGGCGCCGTCCTTCTCGGACGCGGCGACGAGGCCCTCGGCGGTGGAGCGGTCGCCGCGCTTGGCGTTGCCCTTCTGGCCCTTGAGGCGCAGGATCTCGATGGCCTTCTCGATGTCGCCGTCGGCCTCGACCAGCGCGTTCTTGCTGTCCATCATGCCGGCGCCGAGGCGGTCGCGCAGCTCCTTGACGTCAGCGGCAGTGAAGTTCGCCATGCTCATGGACTCCTTCTGTAGGTGATGATCCGGGGGTCTCCCGGTGGTGAGTGCCCGACGGGCGGGCGCGGTTGCCCGCGCCCGCCCGTCGGGATGGTGCGTGTGCTCGGACTACTAGGAGACCGTGGCCGTCGCGGCGGGCGTCGCCTCGGCGTCGGTGGCCTCGGCCTCGATCTTCGCCTCGGTGGTGGCGTCGGACTCGGGGGCGTGGACGGGAGCGGCGACCTCGTCGTCGGACTTCGCCGCGTTCTTGGCGGAGACCTCGGCGTCGACGTCGTTCTCCTCGACGGGTAGGGCGGCCTTGGCGGCGTCGCCCTGCTCGAGGAGCTCGCGCTCCCAGTCGGCCAGCGGCTCGGCCGGGGCGGAGCCCTCGGCGTCGGGCTTCTGGTGGCGCTGGATGAGGCCCTCGGCGGCGGCGTCGGCGATGATGCGCGTCAGCAGCGCGACGGAGCGGATCGCGTCGTCGTTGCCCGGGATCGGGTACTGCACCTCGTCCGGGTCGCAGTTGGTGTCGAGGATGCCGATGACGGGGATGCCGAGCTTGCGCGCCTCGTCGATGGCGAGGTGCTCCTTCTTGGTGTCCACGACCCACATCGCCGACGGCGTCTTGGTGAGGTTCCGGATGCCGCCGAGGCTCTTCTCCAGCTTGTCGCGCTCGCGACGCTGGATGAGCAGCTCCTTCTTCGTGAAGCCGCGCGTCGTGTCGTCGAAGTCGACGAGGTCGAGCTCCTTGAGGCGGTTGAGGCGCTTGTGCACGGTCTGGAAGTTGGTCAGCAGACCGCCCAGCCAGCGCTGGTTCACGTAGGGCTGGCCGACGCGCTGCGCCTGCTCGGCGATGGACTCCTGCGCCTGCTTCTTGGTGCCGACGAAGAGGATGGTGCCGCCGTGGGCGACCGTCTCCTTCACGAAGTCGTACGCCTTGTCGATGAGGGCCAGCGACTGCTGCAGGTCGATGATGTAGATGCCGGAGCGCTCGGTGAAGATGAACCGCTTCATCTTCGGGTTCCAGCGCGTCTTCGGGTGACCGAAGTGGACGCCGCAGTCGAGCAGCTGGCGGATGGTGACGACGGCCATGGCCGTACTCCTGTTCCGGCGCGTCGCTCTGCGGCGCGCCTCGTCGGTTCGCTCGGCGGTCGGGACGACCGCTGATCCTGGTGCCCGGCGCGCATCCGCTCCGCTGATGACAGGGATCGTCACCGAGAGGAGACCGAGTGGATGCGGCGGCCTGATGGGCACGCGTAGTCACCCGACCTGGATCGGGTGCTGGTCGATGGTACCACCCGCACGGCTCCCGGCCGGGCGGCACGGCGGATCAGGCGCGCGCGGCGTCCTTGCGCTTCCGGGGCTTGTCGACGAACAGGGTCTCGGCCTCCTCGAGGGACATGCCGTTCGTCTCCGGGATCCGCATGAGGACGAAGACGAACGAGAGCGCCGCGAAGGCGGCGTACATGCCGTAGGTGAAGGGCAGCGAGAAGGCCGACAGGGCGGGGAACGACACGGTGATCGCGAAGTTCGCGATCCACTGCGCCATGGCCGCGACGCCGAGCGCCTTCGCGCGGATCCGGTTCGGGAAGATCTCGCCGAGCAGGACCCAGACCAGCGGTCCCCACGACGCACCGAACCCGATGACGAAGACGTTGGCGGCGATGATCGCGATGACGCCGAACGGCTGCGGCAGCGAGACCTCGCCGCCCTCGGTGGAGGACTGGCTGAAGCAGACCGCCATGACGGCGAGCGAGACCGCCATCGCCAGCGAGCCCGACAGGAGGATCGGGCGGCGCCCGATGCGGTCGACGAGGGCGATGGCGATGAAGGTCACCGCGACGTTCGTGACGGCGGTGATGACCGAGGTCAGCAGCGACTGCGACTCGTCGAAGCCCACGGCCTGCCAGAGGGTCGTGGAGTAGTAGAAGATCACGTTGATGCCGACGAACTGCTGGAACACGGACAGGATGATGCCGATCCAGACGATCCCCTGGAGTCCGAACCTGTTGCCCCGGAGGGTCCCGGTGCGCTTGGCGACACGGTCCTCCTCGATCTGGCGCTCCAGGTCGCGGCTCGCGCGGTCGATGTCCTCCTGCTTCCAGACGCTCGCCAGGATCTCCTGCGCCTCGTCCTTGCGGCCCTTCTCGACCAGGTAGCGCGGGGACTCCGGGAGGCGGAAGGCGAGGACGCCGTAGACGATCGCCGGGACGGCGCAGACGAGCAGCATCCAGCGCCAGGCCTCGAGCCCGAACCAGAACCCCTCGGACGCCCCGCCCGCCGCCTCGGCGAACACGGCGTCGGAGAGCAGGGCGGTGAAGATGCCGAGCGTGATCGCGAGCTGCTGCAGGGAGGCCAGGCGTCCGCGGAGGAGCTTCGGGGATATCTCCGCGATGTACGCGGGGGCGACGACGGAGGCGATGCCGATGCCGAGGCCCCCGACCACGCGCCAGATCGTGAGGTCCCAGACGCTGAAGGCGAAGCCGGAGCCGAACGCGCTGACGAAGAAGAAGGCGGCGCCGACGATCATCGTCCAGCGACGGCCGAACCGGTCGGCGATGCGACCGGCCAGGTACGCGCCCACCGCGCACCCGAGGAGCGCGCTCGCCACGGCGAAGCCGATGAGCGTCTCGCTGAGCTCGAACCGGCCCTGGATCGCGGAGACCGCGCCGTTGATGACCGACGAGTCGAACCCGAAGAGGAAGCCCCCCACGGCGGCCGAGACGGCCAGCCCGATCGCGCGTCGCTGGAGCCTCTTGTCATCCCGGGGGGTCGTCGTCTCGTCCACAACGGTCCACTCTGCCACTTCTCCGGCGGCGCGGTGACCCCGCCCGACGCGTCCTCCGAGCGCGGGATGGTGCGCCCCTCCGGCGGCCGTGCGCGCCTCCGGGGAGAGGGAGGTGCGCATGCGCGACCGCACGGGCGTGAGGAGGGTGGGGGCGCTGCTCGTGGCGTCGGGTCTGCTCGGCGGCATCGGCTCGTCGGCGCCGCCGGCGGCGCTGATGGCGGAGGCGCGGGTGGCGTCGGCGCGGGAGCTCGTCGCGACGCCGGCGAGGGCCGCGCCGCGCGGGGTCCCGTCCGCCCGGGCCGCGACCGTGGCGTCGCGGACCGCGGCGCCGCGATGGTCCTGGCCGGTGCCTGCCCCGCACCGGGTCACCCGGCCCTTCGAGGAGCCGAGCACCCCCTACGGGCCCGGCCATCGCGGCATCGACATCGCAGCCGCGCCGGGCACGGAGGTGCGTTCGCCCGCCGACGGCGTCGTCTCGTTCGCCGGCATGGTCGTCGACCGGCCGGTCGTGAGCATCCAGCACGCCGACGGGCTCGTGTCCTCGATGGAGCCGGTCGTGCCGGGGGTCGCCTCGGGCGACGCGGTCTCCGCCGGTCAGGTCGTCGGCTCGCTCGCCGAGGCACCGCGGCACGAGCCCGACGGCGGGCTGCACCTCGGCGCGCGGCTCCACGGCGCCTACGTGGATCCGCAGGCGCTCCTCGCCGGCCTGCGCCACGCGGTGCTGCTGCCCCTCGAGCCATGAGGTCCGAGCGGTGCGCGAGGACGCCGACGACGGTGCGGACGCGGGACGTCCGTGCGGGCCGGTACGTCCGAAGATCGATCCACGGGATGCCCGGCCCGTCCGACGCTGCCGCACGGGGCGGCCGACCATGCCGCGACCGTCCGCGTCAGGCGCGCGGGTGGGCTCCCTCGTAGCTGCGACGCAGGCGCTCGACGGACACGTGCGTGTAGATCTGCGTCGTCCCGAGGCTCGCGTGGCCCAGCATCTCCTGGACCGTGCGGAGGTCCGCGCCGCCGTCGAGGAGGTGGGTCGCCGCGGTGTGCCGGAGCGCGTGCGGCCCCTGCGGGCCCGACCCGGGCAGGTCCGCGAGCAGCGCGGCCACGAGGCCGTACACGGCGCGGGAGCCGAGGCGCCCGCCGCGGGCACCCAGGAAGAGGGCGGGACCGGTGCGGGCGGTTACGAGCGCGGGACGACCGCGGCCGACGTACGCCGCGAGGGCGTCCGAGGCTGGCACGCCGAAGGGCACCACCCGCTCCCGGTCGCCCTTGCCCACGACGCGCACCGTGAGCCGCGCGTCGTCCACGTCGCCCATGTCGAGTCCGGTGAGCTCGGAGACCCGCAGGGCGGAGGCGTACAGCAGCTCGATCACGGCGAGGTCCCGGAGCGCGGCGGGGTCGTCCGCCGCCGCCCTCTCGGCGAGCCCGGCGAGGAGCGCCGTCATCTGCTCCCGCGCGAGGACGCGTGGGAGGTGCGATCCCGCCCGGGGTGCCTTGAGGCGCACGGCGGGGTCGACGTCGACCCGGCCCGTCCGCAGGAGCCACGCCCCGAAGCCGCGGACGGCCGCCGACCGCCGCGCGAGGGTCGCGGGTGCGAGCCGGGCCTGCGATCCCCGCCACAGCCAGTCGCGCAGGACCTCGAGGTCGAGGCCCCCGGAGCGGGTGACTCCCTGGCGGGCGGCATGGGCGGCGAGGTCCCGGAGGTCCGCGGAGTAGGCCCGCACGGTGTGGGCGGCGCTCCCCCGTTCCCGTGACAGGGACGTCGCGAACTCGACGATGTCGCGCTCCAGCGCCGTCCCACCCCCCGAACCGAGGACCAGCGGCGGCCCGTCGATGCCTTCCGCTCGCGCTCCGCCCATCCCCGAAGGCTACGGGCAGCCCCGGCGCCGCGCTCGTCGACGCGCGAGGAGGAGAAGGCCGGCGCGGAGCCGATGCAGGACGGGGACGAGCGGGACGCGGACGGGGCGGGGTCCGGGCGGCGCGGCACCCGTCCGCCGGACGACCGTGCTGGTCACCGCGACGACGGCCGGCGCACCCATCCCCCGTCGGGCCGCGCCACGTGCCCCTCGAGCTCGAGCAGACCCAGGACCGACGACGCCTCGGCCACTCCGAGTCCGGCGCGCGCGGCGACCTCGGACGTCTCCCGGGCGCGCCGCACGGCCAGCGCGTCCAGGACGCGCCCGATGCGGGGATCGCCATCGGAGGGTGCCCCGGCCCGCGCCGTGCCACCGGTCCGGCGCGTGTGCGGGCCCGTCCCGGACATCATCTCGGACGTCGTCCCGGAGGGTGCGTCGCGGGGCCGCGCCTCCGGTGGCGCACGGAGCGCCCCGCCCTCGCCTCCCTGCTGTGCGGTCACGCCGCTCCAGCCGGGCACCAGGTCCATCACGTCGTCGGCCGAGGCGACGAGCGCGGCTCCGGACTCGCGGATCAGCCGGTGGCAGCCGGATGAGGACACGCTCGTCACGGGTCCCGGCACGGCCCCGAGGGGACGCTCCAGCGCGATGGCGTGGTTGGCCGTGTTGAGCGAGCCGCTGCGCGCGCCCGCCTCGACCACGACGGTGGCGGCGCTCACCGCCGCGATGAGCCGGTTGCGCAACAGGAAGCGCCATCGGGTGGGGGACGCTCCGCAGGGCAGCTCCGAGACCACGGCGCCCTCGCGCCGCATCCGTCCGAAGAGGTCCGCGTGGCCGGCCGGGTAGAGGCGGTCTACCCCGCCGGCCAGGAAGGCCACCGTGGATCCGCCGGAGCCGAGCGCCGCACGGTGCGCGGCGCCGTCGATGCCGTAGGCCCCGCCCGACACGACGGCGACGCCTCGGTCGACGAGGCCCGCCGCGATGTCCGCCGTGACGTGCTCCCCGTAGCCCGTCGCGGCCCGCGCCCCCACGACCGCCACGGAGCGGGACAGGGCCGCGAGCGCCTCCGGTGCGCCGGTGCACCAGAGGACCAGCGGTGCGTGTGGTCCCAGGTCGTCGGCGCCGACGGGCCACAGCGGGGCCCCCGGCACCAGCACGCGGGCGCCCACGGCCCGAGCGGCGCGCAGCCGTGCCAGCGCCTCGGAGCGCACCACCCGCGGTCGCCAGCGCTCGACGGCGGCCCCCACCTCGTCGACGAGGGCGACGCGGGCGTCCTCGTCGAGCTCGAGGCCCGCATCCCGCATCGACGCGACGACGGCGGACGCGGGACAGCCGTCGACCACGGCCGCGAGAGCGGCGCCGGCCCCGAGGACGCCGACGACCGCACCCGCGACGCGGTCGCCGGGCTCGGCGATCCCGGACCAGGTGCATCGGGCGGCGTCCTCCTCGGGGATCCACGCGGCGTCCGCGTCGCCGGGCTCCGCGGCATCGGGGCGGAGCGCCGCCATCAGCTCGTGGAGCTCCCCGGCGGGGAGCCCCAGGCGCGACACGACGAGGGTCCGTCGGCCGCCGGGGCCGCGGTCAGCAGCGTCGCCGGCGCTCACGACGCGCCCCGCAGGAGGAGCGCCCGACCCAGGTGGTCCGCGTCGGGACTCGCAGCGCCGTCGAGGTCCGCCAACGTCCAGCCGAGGCGGAGCACGCGGTCGTACCCGCGCATCGTGAGCAGGCCGCGGTCGAGTGCGCGGTCCAGGGACGCCGTCGCGGCACGGGCCACGCGTGCCTCGCGACGGAGCCACGTGCCCGATGCGCGGGCGTTGGTGCTCCACGACGTCGGCGCCCAGCGCTCGGCGGCGGCCGCGCGCGCGGTCGCGACGCGGACGCGCGCCGACGCCGTGGTGGTCCGGGGCGCGCCGTCGGCGGCGAGGTGCACGGCGGTCGTGACCCGACGCACGGCGAGACGGATGTCCATGCGGTCCATGAGCGGGCCGGACAGCCGGGCCAGGTAGCGCCGCCGCGACTGGGGCGGGCACGCGCAGTCCGCGCCCGCGACGCCGTACGACCCGCACGGGCAGGGGTTCGCGGCCATGACCAGCTGGAATCGACCCGGGAAGTGCGCGACGCCGTTGGCCCGGTGGATGCTGATGACGCCCGACTCCAGCGGCTGGCGGAGGCAGTCGAGCACCGCCCCCGCGAACTCGGGTGCCTCGTCGAGGAAGAGGACTCCCCCGCTCGCGCGGACGGCGGCCCCGGGGCGGATGCGCCCGCTGCCGCCGCCGACGATGCCGGCTGCGCTCGCGGTGTGGTGCGGGGCCTCGAGCGGGGGACGGACGGTGAGCTCCGGGCCCAGCCGCTCCCCGCACAGCGAGCGGACGCAGCCCACCTCCAGTGCGGCCTCCTCTTCGAGGTCGGGCAGCAGCCCCGGGAGGCGCTGGGCGAGCATCGTCTTGCCGGCCCCGGGCGGACCGAGGAGGAACATGTGGTGCCCGCCCGCCGCGGCGACGACGAGCGCCTCCACCGCCTCCTCGTTCCCGACGACGTCCCCCAGGCAGGGCTCCGGAGGGACGACGCCCTCGGACGGACCGGCACCTCCGCCGCCCGGCGCGGCGACCGCCGGCTCGACGGCGTCGTCGGGCTCGGGGTCGAGCTCCGCCCCGTGGTGGATCGCCGCGTCCCGCAGCCCCGACACGGGGATGACCTGCACGTCCGGCACGAGCGAGGCCTCGTCGGCGTGGCAGCGTGGGACCATGACGCGCCGCACCCCCGCTCGACGCGCGGCGAGCACTGCCGGGAGGATGCCGTGCGTCGGGCGCAGACGCCCGTCGAGCCCCAGCTCGCCCAGGTGCACCGTGCCGGCGACCGAGTCCGCGGAGACGGAGCCGCCCGCCGCGAGCACGGCCAGGGCGATCGCGAGGTCGAAGCCCGACCCGTGTTTGGGCAGCACGGCCGGCGAGAGGTTGACGGTCACGCGCCGCACGGGGAACTCGCACCCCGCGTTGCCGGTGGCGGCCCGCACGCGCTCGCGGGCCTGGCTGAGCGCGGCGTCCGGGAGGCCGATGAGCACGAAGCCGGGGAGCTGGCTGGTGATGTCCGCCTCCACGTCGACGAGCGCGCCCTCGAGTCCCGAGAGCGCGACCGCGAGCGTGCGACCGACGGCCATCAGCAGGCGCTCCGGACGACGTCGATCGACGGCCGTCCCCCGGGCGGCCAGACCACGCCGACCACGTCGATCCTGACGGGCCCGCGGCGCTCCGGGTGGGCCTCGCGCCAGAGCCCCGCGAGCACCCGCAGCCGCGCGGCCTTGGCGCGCGTGACCGCCTCGAGGGGATGCCCGAACCCGAGGCCCGCGCGCGTCTTCACCTCCACCAGGACGGTCGTGCCCTCGTGGGTCATCACGAGGTCGATCTCGCCCTCGCGACACCGCCAGTTGCGCTCCACGAGCGCATAGCCGTGCTCGCTCAGATGCCGTGCGACGAGCTCCTCGCCGCGTCGTCCCAGGTCGTGCTCGCGTGTCATGCGCACCTCCGAGGGGAGGATGCGCTGCCGCCGGGATGCGTCCCGCTCATCGACCCCACGAGGTGCGGCGCCATGCGCGGCGCACCCTGGGGAGGGACCCGGAGGAGCCCTACTCGTCGATCGCCAGCTCCTTCGGGAGCTCGAACTCCTTGGCCGACAGCTCCTCGACGTTCACGTCCTTGAAGGTGAGCACCCGCACGGACTTCACGAAGCGGTCGGAGCGGTACACGTCCCACACCCACACGTCGGTCATGCTCAGCTCGAAGTAGAAGTCGTGCTCCGTGTCGCGACGCACCAGCTCGACCTCGTTCGCGAGGTAGAAGCGCCGCTCGGTCTCGACCACGTACTTGAACTGGGACACGATGTCCCGGTACTCCCGGTAGAGCGCGAGCTCCACCTCGCGGTCGTAGTCCTCGAACTCGTCGTCATCCATGGTCCGTCGATACTATCCGGCCCCGGAGCACGCGACGTCCGGCCGGTCGTGCCGCCGGCAGCCCCGCGCGGGGCCCGGAGCAGGCGGCGAGGGCGACCGGGCCGGAAGCGGGACGGGTCAGGCGCCCGTCGGCTGGTGCACCCCGCCGAGCCAGGTGCGCCGGTGGATCCGGCTGGGGCCGCTCGCGCGGATCGCGTCGAGGTGCGCGGCGCTGCCGTAGCCCTTGTTGCCGGCCCAGCCGTACTCCGGCGACTCCTCGTGCCACGCCGCCATGAGGCGGTCGCGATGCACCTTCGCCAGGACGGACGCGGCAGCGACGGACGCGCAGTCCCGGTCGGCCTTGACCCTGAGGCGCACCGGGACGGGATGCGCGAGCGCGGGCGTGAGCCAGTCGTGGGAGCCGTCGAGCAGCACGACGCTCTCGAGCAGCGGCACACCGAGGTGGTGCAGCTCGACGAGGGCGCGACGACCCGCCAGGCCGAGGCACGCCGTGATGCCGAGCTCGTCGACCTCCTCGGCGGACGCCATGCCGACCGCGTGGTGCCGCACCCAGGCGGAGACCGGAGGGTGCAGGGCCTCGCGGCGCTTCTCGCTGAGCATCTTCGAGTCGCGGAGCCCCGGGGGGAAGGCGCCGCAGTCGGCACCGACGGCGGCCATGCCGACCGCGACCGGGCCGGCCAGCGCACCCCGCCCCACCTCGTCGCAGCCGATGACGAGCGCCGCGCCCGTTCCGAGGAGCGCGAGCTCGGCGTCGAGGCTCGGGTCCGCGACCGGCATCAGCCGGCGGGAGCGGCTTCGGGGACGTCGCCGAACGTCTCGGGGTGGTCGCCGAGGATCGACCACCGATCGATGGGCCAGGTGATGACGAAGGCGCGGCCGACGACGTGGTCGATCGGCACGAACCCCTTCGTCGGGCCGTCCTGGTTGTAGCGCGAGTCCGCGGAGTTGCCCCGGTTGTCGCCCATCACCCACAGCGAGTCGGCGGGCACGGTGACGTCGAAGTCGATGGCGGACGCGCGCGTGTCACCGGGGACGAGCTTGATGTACGGCTCGTCGAGCGGCACGTCGTTGACGCTCATCTGGCCCAGGGAGTTGCAGCAGACGACGTGGTCGCCCGGCAGTCCGATGAGGCGCTTGATGAGGTGATCGTTGCTGTCGGAGGCCGACAGGCCCACCGTGGTGAGCGCCCAGTCGACCGCCGCGGCGACCGGCGGCTTCGCGACCTCGGGCGACGGCAGCAGCCAGCCGCCGGGATCGCGGAACACCACCACGTCGCCGTGCTGCAGCGGCATGAGCCGCGGCGTCAGCTGGTTGACCACGATCCGGTCGTCGATCTGGAGGGTGTCCTCCATCGACGCGGACGGGATGTAGAACGACCGGATCAGGAAGGCCTTGATCAGGATCGAGACGAGGAGGGCCACCACGAAGATGACGAGGACGTCCCGGAGGAACGTCTTCCATCCCCGCGACCCGCTGCCGCTGTGCCTGCCCGAGGATCTGGTCTCCACGGGCGCCGTGCTGTCTGTCATTTAACCGCCTGAGCTCCCGGCAAGTGTATGTGCCGGGAGCTCGGGAGGGTGACGCTTGGGGATGCGCTAGGAGCGCTTCTCCTTGATCTTCGCCTTCTTGCCGCGCAGGTCGCGCAGGAAGTACAGCTTCGCGCGGCGCACGTCGCCGCGCGTCACGACCTCGATGTGGTCGATGACCGGGGAGTGGACCGGGAAGGTGCGCTCGACGCCGACCTGGAAGCTGACCTTGCGGACGCAGAACGTCTCGCGGACGCCCTCGCCCTGACGGCCGATGACGATGCCCTGGAACACCTGGATGCGCGAGCGGCTGCCCTCGACGATGTTGACGTGGACCTTGACCGTGTCGCCGGCGCGGAAGTCGGGGATGTCCGACCGCAGCGACGCCTTGTCGACGGAATCGAGGATGTGCATGGTGTACCGCTCTCTGCAACCGCCACGGGTCGACTGCGCATCAGTTTCTGGAAGGGGAACGGCCCGCATGGACGGCCGACTCCCCCGTGGCAGGGTCGGCGGCAGGCACGATCGCCCATTCTGTCACCTCGGGCGCGTCGAGCGCAAAGCGCCGCGTCGCCGGCGAGGGCGGTCAGTCGAGGCGGATCGTCCGGCCGGCGTCCGGGCCCTCGGCCGCCCGCCACTCCGGCGGACGCGGCTGCGCGTCGCGCTCGATGACGGCGATGACCTCCTGCATGCGCTGCCGCGTCTCCGCGAGGAGCTGCCGGACGCCGAGCGCCACGAACGCCACGGCGGCCAGCACCGCGACCACCGCGCACCACGTGCTCACCGCCGAGTAGGTGCCGGTGCCGGCTACCGCGAGGGTCAGCACGCCCATGACGACCGCGTCCGTCGGGGAGACGGCCGCGGCGGTCCGCGCCGAGCGCCGGGCGAGGACGAGGCCCAGGCCCGCGAGCAGGGCGATGCCGAGAGCCGCGGCGCCGAGCATCACGAGGAGCAGCTCCCACCCGCCGGAGCCGAAGGCCGCCCAGCCCACGAGGAGCCAGGCGGGGAGCACGACGACCGCGGCGAACTGCCAGCGGTAGAGCGCGCGGCGGAGTCGGACGGCCGGGGACTGCTGCATGGGCCCATGCTACGAGCCGACCCTGGGCGCCGCGAGAGGGTCCGCTGAGCGCCCCTCCCGTAGGATCCATGGCGTGATGGAACTGCGAACGCCCGCCGAGATGGACCAGATGCGACCCGCCGGGGAGTTCGTGGGCAGCGTGCTCACCGCGCTCGCCGCGCAGGCCGACGTCGGCGTCAACCTCCTCGACCTCGACCGCGCCGCGCACCGCATGATCCGCGAGCGGGGGGCCGAGTCGTGCTACATCGACTACCACCCCTCGTTCGGCGCCATGCCGTTCGGCAAGGTGCTCTGCACGTCCGTGAACGACGGCGTGCTGCACGGGCTCCCCCACGACTACCGGCTGCAGGACGGCGACCTCCTGAGCCTCGACTTCGCCGCCTCCGTGGACGGATGGGTCAGCGACTCGGCCGTCAGCGTCATCGTCGGCACGCCGCGCGAGGAGGACGTGCGCCTCATCGAGGTGACGACCCGCGCGCTCGAGGCGGGGGTCCGCGCGGCGCAGCCGGGCGGCCGCACGGGCGACATCTCGGCGGCCATCGGCGCGGTGGCGACGGAGGCGGGCTACTCCGTCAACACGGACTTCGGCGGTCACGGGGTCGGCCGCACGATGCACGGGGACCCGCACATCGCGAACCAGGGCCGGCCGGGGCGCGGCGTCCCGCTGCGGCCGGGACTCGTCATCGCGATCGAGCCCTGGTTCCTGCAGAGCACGGACGAGATCTACACCGACCGCGACGGCTGGACCCTTCGCAGCGCCGACGGCTCGCGCGGCGCGCACATGGAGCACACCGTCGCGATCACGGAGTCCGGCCCCGTGATCCTCACCGCGCGCTCCTGAGGCGGATGACGGCCGCGCCCCGAGGGGCGGCGGACGTCGCGGGTCGCGGCTAGTCGGCCAGCAGGTCGGGCCGTACGCGGCGCGTGCGCTCGAGCTGCTGCTCGCGACGCCACGCGGCGATGGCGCCGTGGTTGCCGCTGCGCAGCACGTCCGGGACCTGGAGCCCGCGCCACTCCGGCGGCTTGGTGTAGCTCGGGTGCTCGAGCAGGCCGTCGGAGTGGCTCTCCTCGACGAGGCTCGCGGGGTTGCCCACGACGCCCGGCACGAGACGGCCGATCGCCTCGATCATGGCCATGACCGCGACCTCGCCGCCGTTCAGGACGTAGTCGCCGAGGCTGACCAGGCGGACCCGGGCGCGCGTGGCCGTGTGGTCGACGACGCGCTGGTCGATCCCCTCGTAGCGACCGCACCCGAAGGCGAGGTGGCGCTCCTCCGAGAGCTCCTGCGCCATGGCCTGCGTGAACACGTCGCCGGCCGGCGACGGGAAGATCACGACCGGATCGGTCTCGTCCGCGAGGACCCGGTCGATGGCCTCGCCCCAGGGCTCCGGTCGCATGACCATGCCGGCGCCGCCGCCGTAGGGCGTGTCGTCGACCGTGCGGTGCCGGTCGTGCGTGAAGGCGCGCAGGTCGTGCACGCGGAGGTCGATGAGGCCGGACTGGCGCGCGCGCCCGAGCAGGGAGATGTCGAGCACCCCGAAGAACTCCGGGAAGATCGAGACGATGTCGATCCGCATGTCAGCGTGCGTCGTCGCCCTCGGGGGCGGCATCCGCGGGAGCGGCATCCGCCGGAGCTGCGTCCGTGGGGAGGTCCTCGCCGGGCGCCGGGGTCGGCTCCTCCGGGATCTCCTCGAAGAGGCCGAGCGGCGGGGTGACGACGAGCGTGCCGGCCGCGACGTCCACGGACGGGACGATGGCCTGCACGAACGGCACCAGGACGGTGCCGGAGGGCGTGTCGACGTGGAGGAGGTCCTGCGCCGGGAAGTGGTCGACGAGGGAGACGGTCCCCACCTCGACGCCGTCGCGGAGCACCCGGAGGCCGACCAGCTGGTGGTCGTACCAGGCGTCGGGCTCGTCCGCCTCGTCGGCGGGCGGCGTCATCCAGAGGATGGCCTTGGCCAGCGACTCGGCGGCCGTGCGGTCCGCGACGCCCTCGAAGAAGCCGACGGGATGGCTGTTGTACCAGCGCAGCTCGGTGAGCGTCAACGTGCGGCCGTGCCACGGCGAGGTCTCGGGGACCTGCAGGCTGAACTCGGCGCCGGGGACGAAGCGCTTGTCGGGGTCGTCCGTAAACAGCTCGAGCTTCACGGCGCCCTTGAGCCCGTGCGCCTTGGTCAGCCGGCCCACGCGGAACGCCGCGGGGTCACGGACGTCGTCCTCAGGAATCGGTGTCCACCACATCGACGCGGACGCGCTGGCCGTCGGCGAGGGCCGACACGAGCGTCCGGAGGGCCTTCGCGGTGCGACCCGCGCGGCCGATGACCCGGCCGAGGTCCTCGGGGTGCACGCGCACCTCGAGGACCTCGCCGCGGGGGGATCCCTTGCTCGTCACGGAGACATCATCCGGGTGCTCGACGATGCCCTTGACCAGGTGCGCGAGCGCGGGAGCGAGCATGGGCTAGGCCTGCTCCTCGGTCGCCTCGGCCGGGGCCTCGGCGGCCTCGGGCGCGGGGGCGGCCTTCTCGGTCTTGGGCTTCAGGACCGGCTTCTTCTTCTCGTCCGCGACGTAGGCGGGCTTCGCCTCGCGGATGCGGACGGTGGAGACGGCGTCCTTGTCGCCCTTGAAGCGACCCCAGTCGCCCGTGAGCTTGAGGAGGGCCTCGACCTGCTCGGTGGGCTGCGCGCCCACGGACAGCCAGTACTGCGCCCGGTCCGACTGGACCTCGATGAACGAGGGCTCCTCGGTGGGGTGGTACTTGCCGATCTCCTCGATGACGCGGCCGTCGCGCTTGGTGCGCGAGTCGGCGACGACGATGCGGTAGTACGGCGCGCGGATCTTGCCCAGGCGCTTCAGACGGATCTTGACAGCCACAATTCTCCTGAATTTTCTTGTGTGGGGTGAACTGACGGCCGTGAGCGTGGGGGCACACTCGGCATTGGTTCGATGGGGTCTCGCGGCGCCTGATTAGAGGGTCGGACGATCGCGGACTCGACAGATCATTATGGCAGACGCCGGGCCCGGACGGGACACCCCCGCGCGGCGCGCCCCGACGCGCGCCACGCGGCGCCGCACCGGCGCCCGTCGTCGGACCCCGTGGCATGATCGGACGACACCCGGCGCATGCGCCGCCAGGACCCGTGGACGGCAGGACCCGCATGCAGATCGACTTCGCCCATCAGCCCCCGTCCCGCGTCGGGATCGAGTGGGAGCTCGCATGCGTCGACCGGGGATCCGGGGAGCTCGCGGGCGTCGCGCCCGAGATCCTCCGCTCCTTCCCGCACGACGACGCGCACCCGCACGTGACCGGGGAGTTCCTCACCAACACGGTGGAGGTCGTCAGCGCCCCGCACTCCCGGGTCGGCGACGCCGTCGACGACCTCGCCCGCCTCATCGAGCGGGTCGTCGACGTCGCCGACCCGCTCGGCATCGACCTGATGTGCGCCGGCACGCACCCCTTCAGCGTCTGGCCGGACCAGGAGGTCACGCCCGGAAACGAGCGCTACGCGACGCTCCTGGACCGCACGCGCTGGTGGGGACGGCAGATGATGATCTGGGGCGTGCACGTGCACGTCGGCATCGACGACGCGTCCAAGGCCCTCCCCATCCTCAACGCGCTGCTCGTGCACCTCCCCCGGTTCCAGGCGCTCAGCGCGTCGAGCCCGTTCTGGTCCGGGCAGGAGACGGGGTACGCGTCGAACCGCGCCCTCATGTTCCAGCAGCTGCCGACCGCGGGGCTGCCGCCGGAGATCGGCTCGTGGGCCGACTACGAGCGGCTCGTCGCCGACATGACGCACGTGGGCGTCATCGACCACCACAGCGAGCTCCGCTGGGACATCCGCCCGGCGCCCAAGTGGGGCACGCTGGAGACCCGCGTGTTCGACGGCGTCTCGACGCTCCGGGAGATCGCCTCCCTGGGCGCCCTCGTGCAGTGCCTCGTGCACGACATGTCGGCGTCGCTCGACCGCGGCGAGGAGCTGCCCCGCATGCAGCCGTGGTTCGTGCGCGAGAACAAGTGGCGCGCCGCCCGGTACGGGATGGACGCGATCATCATCCAGGACGCCGCGGGCGCGGAGGCCCTCGTGGGCGACGACACGCGCGCCCTCGTCGAGCGCCTCTCCCCCACCGCCGACGCGCTCGGCTGCGAGGCGGAGCTCCGCGGCATCCTCGACATCGTCGACCGCGGCGCGAGCTACCAGCGGCAGCTGCGCGTGGCGGAGGACAACGACGGCGCCCTGGCGCCCGTGGTCACGCACCTCGTCGAGGAGCTGCGCTCAGGTCTCGGTCGGTGACGCGGGGCACACTGTGGAGGTGAGCCCCGCCGTCGACATCGTCATCCTCGTCGTCGCCGTGCTCGCCGCCCTCGCCGGCTGGCGCCGCGGGGCGATCGTCACCATCGCGGGACTCGTCGGCATCGTCCTCGGCGTCGCGCTGGCGCTCGCGATCACGCCCGCGTTCCTGGCGCTCCTCGACGAGTTCGGGGTCGCGGACGGGATCCAGCGCACCTTCGCCGCGGCGCTCCTCATGCTCGTCACGACGTCCCTCGTCAGCGGGATCCTCGCGCAGATCGCGAGCGTCCTCACCCGCCTCCTCCGACCGCGCGGCGCCGCCCGGGGGCTCGACCGGGGCGTCGGCGCCGTCGCGGGACTCGCCGCGTGGGCCGTGTCCGTCTGGTTCATCGGGGGCTTCCTCGGCTCCAGCGGCGTGATCCCCGCGGTGCAGCTGGCGTCGTCGTCGCGCATCGTGGCGGCCCTCGACCGGGTCAGCCCGATCTCGAGCGGGACGGCGCTCTCCGCCCTCGACGACGCCCTGCACGACGTCGGCTACCCGCGGGTGTTCGCCAACGGCGAGGAGTCCATCGCCGACACCGCGGCACCCGACGAGGACGTCCCCGAGGCCGTGCGCCAGGCCGCGTCCAGCGTGGTGAAGATCCTGTCCTCCGCGCCCGCGTGCGGCACGTCGTCGTCCGGCAGCGGCTGGGTCGTGCAGGGCGAACGGGTCGTCACCAACGCGCACGTCGTCACCGGGTCGGACGAGGTCCTCGTGCAGCAGGGTGGAACCGGGGAGCTGCTGCCGGCCCGGCTCGTGGCATTCGATCCCGCGCGCGACGTCGCGATCCTCGCCGTGCCGGGCCTCGCCGCGGCGCCGCTCGCGCTCGGCGAGGAGCTCGCGGCCGCGGACGAGGCCGTCGTCGCCGGCTACCCCGGCGGCGGGCCGTACCAGGCGACCGGGGCGCGCATCCGCGAGGTGGTGGAGGCGATCGGCACCGACATCCAGCACGAGCAGCCCGTGACGCGCGAGGTGTACTCCGTGCGCGGCACCGTGCGCCCCGGTGACTCCGGCGGCGCCCTCCTCGACGTGCAGGGCCGCGTCGTCGGACTGCTGTTCGCGACCTCGACCGTCGACGCGCAGACCGGCTACGCGATGACGCTGGACGAGATCGCGCCCGTGCTGCAGCAGGCGGGCGCGAGCTCCCCCGTCGACTCCGGCCGCTGCGCGGTGTGACCGCCGGACGGCGCCGTGCCGTGCGCGGCCCGGGTGGCGGGCCGCTCGCGGCGGTGCGCGCTCCGGCCGCCGGGCGTCACGCCTCGAGGACGGACAGGACGTTGCCCGCCGGGTCGCGGAACCAGGCGATGTCGGGCCCGTTCCCGCGCATGATGCCCCGCGCGTCCGTCGGCATGTCCGGGTAGATGGCCGTCGCGACGCCGCGGCCGTTGAGCTCGACCACCGCCTCCTCCACGTCGTCGACGGCGAGGTTGAGCACCGTGAACGTGGCGGGCATGTGCCCGGGCTTCGGGTAGACGAGGACGCGGGCGCCGGAGCCCGGCAGCACCAGGCGGATCATGCCCATCTCGGGCACCTCCTCGACCTCGAGGCCGAGCGTGCCGCGGTAGAACGCGAGCGCCGCGGGGACGTCGTCGACGCTGAATCCGCTGAAGGCGGTGACGGGTGCGAACACTGCGGGCTCCTCACGCTGGACCGCGACGGGCGCCGCGGTGCTGACCCCACGGTGGCACGCGCGCGGCGCCGCGTCGAGGGGGACGACGGAGGGCCCCTCCGCATGCGCGGGAGGGGCCCTCCGGGTCAGCCGGGGATCAGCGGCCGAGGAACTTCTGCAGCGACGCCAGCTCCTCCTCGCTGGGCGCGCCGTCGGCGCCGCCCGCCCGCTTCCCCGCGAGGCCGAAGCCGGAGCCCGCGGGGGCGGCGGGCCCGCCGATGCGCTGGCCGGACGCGAGCGCCGCGTTCTCCTGCGCGCGCTTGGCGGGGTTGCCCGACTTCGAGCCCTTCTTCTTCTGCTGCACGGGCTTCCGGCTCGAGTGCGCGCCGGGCATCGGGCCCATGCCGGGGATCTGGGGCATGCCGCCGCGGGCGACGGTCCGCATCATCTTGGAGGCCTGCTCGAAGCGCTGCACGAGGCCGTTGACGTCCGTCACGGTCATGCCGGAACCGCGGGCGATCCGCAGCCGGCGGGAGCCGTTCAGGAGCTTCGGGTTCTGGCGCTCGGCCTTCGTCATCGACTGGATGATCGCCTCGGTGCGGACGATCTCCTTCTCGTCGAAGCTCTCCAGCTGCTCCTTCATGGCGCCCATGCCGGGGAGCATGCCCATCATCTTCTTGATGGACCCCTTCCCCCGCAGCTGCTGCATCTGCTTGAGGAAGTCCTCGAGGGTGAAGCTGTCGCTCGCGAGCTTCGCGGCGACCTCCATGGCCTCCTCCTCGTCGAAGGCCTGCTGGGCCTGCTCGATGAGGGTGAGGATGTCGCCGAGGTCCAGGATGCGGCTCGCCATGCGGTCCGGGTGGAAGGGCTCGAAGTCGTCGAGGCCCTCGCCCGTGGAGGCGAACATGATGGGACGGCCCGTCACGGAGGCGACCGACAGGGCCGCGCCGCCGCGCGCGTCGCCGTCGAGCTTGGAGAGCACGACGCCCGTGAAGTCGACGCCGTCCTGGAAGGCCTTCGCGGTCGCGACCGCGTCCTGGCCGATCATGGCGTCGATGACGAAGAGGACCTCGTCGGGGTCGGTGGCCTTGCGGATGTCCGCGGCCTGCCTCATCAGCTCCTGGTCGACGCCGAGGCGGCCGGCCGTGTCGATGATGACGACGCTGTACTGCTTGTCGGCCGCGTGCTTCATGGCGTCCTTGGCGACGCGCACGGGGTTGCCGCGGCCGTTGCCGGGCTCCGGGGCGAAGACGGGGACCCCCGCCTGCTCGCCGACGACCTGCAGCTGCTGGACGGCGTTGGGGCGCTGGAGGTCGGCCGCGACGAGCATCGGCGTGTGGCCGTCCTTCGCGAGCCACTTGCCGAGCTTGCCCGCCAGGGTGGTCTTGCCCGCGCCCTGGAGGCCGGCGAGCATGATGACCGTCGGCGGGCGCTTGGCGAACTGGATGCGCCGCTGCTGGCCGCCGAGGATGCCGACGAGCTCCTCGTTGACGATCTGCACGACCTGCTGGGCGGGGTTCAGCGCCTGGCTGACCTCGCCGCCGAGGGCGCGCTCGCGGACGGACGCGGTGAACGCCTTGACGACGTCGAGCGCGACGTCGGCCTCGAGCAGCGCGCGGCGGATCTCGCGGACGGTGCCGTCGACGTCCGCGGCGCTGAGCTTGCCCTTGCCGCGCAGGTTCTTGAAGGTCTCGGCGAGGCGGTCCGAGAGTGTTCCGAAGGTAGCCATGGTGGTCCCAGCTTAACCGGCGCCGGGCGCGCGCCGGTCCCCTCGGGTCAGCCGACCAGGTTCTGCGCGAACACGTGGGGCGTGAATCCGGTGAGGTCGCCGATGCCCTCGCCCTGGCCGATGAGCTTGATGGGGATGCCCGTGCGCTCCTGCACGTTGAGGATGAAGCCGCCCTTGGCGGATCCGTCGAGCTTCGTGATCACGAGTCCCGTCACGCCGCCGTGCTCGATGAACGCCTGCGCCTGCGCGAGCCCGTTCTGACCCGTCGTGGCGTCGAGGACGAGCAGCACCTCCGCGATCGGCGACTGCTTCTCCACGACCCGGCGGATCTTCGACAGCTCGTCCATGAGCCCGCCCTTGGTGTGCAGGCGGCCGGCGGTGTCGATGATGACCATCTCGGTGCCGGTGCGCATCGCGTGCTCGACCGTCTGGAAGGCGACGCTCGCCGGGTCCTGCCCGGGCTGCTGCGGGCGCACGATGTCGGCGCCGGCGCGCTCGGCCCAGGTGGCCAGCTGGTCCACGGCGGCCGCGCGGAAAGTGTCGGCCGCGCCGACGACCACGGTGCGGCCGTAGTTCCGGAGGAACTTCGCGAACTTGCCGATGGTCGTGGTCTTGCCGACGCCGTTGACGCCGACCACCAGGATCACGGCGGGGCGCGCGCTGAGCTTCAGCGTCGGGTCGTGCTTCGCCAGGCGCTCCTCGATGGACTCGCGGAGCATGCGCTGCAGGTCGCGCGGGTCCGTGGTGCGGTAGCGGTCGACCTTCTCGTGGAGGTCCTCGATGGTCGCCTCGGTGATGTCGGGCCCGAAGTCCGCCGTGATGAGCGCCGTCTCCAGGTCGTCCCACGTGGTCTCGTCGATGGTGGGCTTCGCGAACATGCCGCGGAGCGCGCCGGAGAGGGACCAGGGGGTGCGGGCTGCCATGTGCCCAGCGTAGCCGCGCGTCAGGACGCGGCCGGCTCCGGGCGGGCGGCCTCCGCTCCCGCGGGTGCGGCGGGCTCCCCGGTCCCGGAGGGGGTCACGGCGGGCGCATCCCGGCTGACCCGCTGGCCCACGACCGCGCTCACGCCGTCCTGCCGCATGGAGACGCCGTAGAGCGCGTCGGCGATCTCCATCGTGCGCTTCTGGTGGGTGATGACGATGAGCTGCGACGTGTCGCGGAGCTGCTCGAGGATCGTGAGGAGACGGCCGAGGTTCGCGTCGTCGAGCGCCGCCTCCACCTCGTCCATGATGTAGAACGGGCTGGGCCGCGCGGTGAAGATCGCGATGAGCAGGGCCACGGCCGCGAGCGAGCGCTCCCCGCCGGAGAGCAGCGACAGGCGCTCGATGCGCTTGCCCGCGGGGCGGACGCTCACCTCGATGCCCGTCGTCAGGAGCTGGTCGGGGTCCGTGAGGTGGATGCTGCCCGTGCCGCCCGGGAAGAGGATCGGGAAGACGCGGTCGAACGCCTGGCGCGTGTCCTCGAAGGCGTCGGCGAACACGCCCTGCATGGTGCGGTCGATGTCGTCGATGATCGTGAGGAGGTCGGCCCGCGTCGCCTGGAGGTCGGCGAGCTGCTCGGTGAGGAAGAGGTGGCGCTGCTCCAGCGCGGCGAACTCCTCCAGCGCCAGCGGATTGACGCGACCGAGCTGCGCGAGCCGGCGCTCGGCCTCCGCGAGGCGCGCGCGCTGCTCGTCCCGGTCGAAGGGGCGGGTGGGACCGGGCGGGTCGTCGTGGTCGGCGGGGACGTCGGCGGCGTCGTCCGCGGCGTCGGCGTGTGCCTCGGCGACCGCGGCGTCGGCTCCCGAGGCCGCATCGGCGTCCGCATCCTCGGCGCGCGCCCGCCGGCGCGGCGGGAGGGGCGCCTCCTCGGGCACCGGCACGTCCGGCCCGTACTCGGCGACCAGCACCTCCTCCCCGAGGCCCAGCTCGCTCGCGGCGCGCTCGAGCAGCTGGGACACCTGCAGGCGCTTCTCGTAGATCTGCAGCTCCAGGCCGTGCACGTCCTCGGTGATCCCGTGGAGGCGCGCCCGCAGGTCCGCCTCCTCGCGGCGGAGCGCGGCGAGCTCGGCGTTCCGGCCGGAGCGGGCCTCCTCGGCGCGCGCGAGGACGAGCCGCGCCTCCGTCGTGCTGCGGTCGGCGGCGCGCACGACGGCGGGCAGGGCCTCGGCCACGGAGGCCGCCCGGGCGATCTGCCGCCGTCGGACCACCTGGCGGCGCGCCGCCTCCTCGGCGGCGGCCCGCTCCGCGGCGAGCCGGCGCTCGAGGGCGACCGTGCGCTCCTGCTCCGCGCGGACGCGCTCGCGCGCGGTCTCGACCTGCAGCCGGGCCTCGATCTCCGCCTCGCGGGCGGCCTCCCACTCGGCGACGAGGGCGTCGCGGCCGCTGGCGTCGAGGACCGGCCGCGGGCGGGACCGGGCCTCGTCGAGCGCACGGCGCGCGGCGTCGGACGCGGCGACGGCCTCGTCGACGGACGCGCTCGCTAGGTCGAGCCCCCGCTGCACGCGCGCGAGCTCCGCGGCGGCGGACTCGGCCTGCGCGCGGGAGCGGCTGAGGCGCTCGGCGTGGGCGGCGAGGCGCGCGTCCGCCTCGCGCAGGCCGCCGAGGGCGGCGGCGGCGCGCTCCCGAGCGGCGCGGAGGCGCTCCCGCCCGGCCGCGAGATCCACCTGCAGGTCGTCGATGCGGGCCCGGACGTCCGTCAGCGTCGTCGCGGCGGCCTCGCGGACGGCGACGAGCTCGAGCTTGGAGCGCGTGGCGCCGGATCCTCCGCGCAGCACGTCCGCGGACACGACGTCCCCGCCGCGCGTGATCACGGTGGCGGGCCCGTCGGGCGACCGGATGAGCGCCACCGCCCGGGCCAGGTCGTCCACGACCACGACGCCCGCGAGGATCCGCCGGACCCCGTCGGGCGCGTCGACGACCGAGGCGATCGCGACGGCGGCGCCGCCCGCCGGATCGCCTTCCGCGCCGTCGGGCTCGGACGCGGCGTCCGCGGATGCGGCACCGCCCGCGACCACGACCTCGACGCGTCCGAGGTCGTCGTCGACGGCACGGCGGAGGGCCGCCACGGCGTCGTCGTGGGTCTCGGCGAGCACGGCGTCGGCGAGCGTCCCGAGCGCCGCGGCGACGGCGGCCTCGAAGCCCGGCCGCACGTGCACGTGCTCGGCGAGGAGCCCGCGGACGCCGGGGAGGCCGGCGGCGGCGAGGTCGCTCGACCCGTCGCGCTGGTCGAGCGCGCTCGCGAGGGCCTGCTCCCGGGCGGACAGGGCGTCCCGCTCCCGCTCGCGGGCGTGCAGCTCCTCGCGCACGGCCTCGATCGCCGACTCCTCGCTCGCGACGTCGGCCTGCGCGTCCTCGTAGGCGCGCGTGAGCTCGGATCCGCCCTGCTCGTCGGCCTCGCCCTCGGCCTCCCCGCGCTCGCGCTCGGCCTCTGCGGCCTGCAGCCGGGAACGCGCGGCGTCGAGCGCGTTCTGCTGCCGGAGGACCTCCCCGCGGACGGCGGCGAGGCGGGAGCCCGCGGTCTCGGCGCGGCCCTGGAGGCCCGCGATCTCGAGGTCGTGGCGGGAGACCAGCGCGCTCTGCGCCTGGATCTCCTCGTCGAGGGCGTCGAGCGCCTGGCGTCCCGCCGCGGTCGCCTGCCGCGCGGACGCCCAGGCCGCCTCCGCGACCGCGATGAGGGCGACGAGCCGCTCGGCCTCGTCGCGCGACTCCTGCACATGGGCGGGCGTGGTGCCCGCGGCGGCCTCGGGGGCGTCGTCCGCGGATCCGAGGAGCGCGAGCCGCTGCTGGGCGAGCGACAGCAGGCTGCGCAGCCGCTCCTGGACCTGCTCCAGGGCGAACGCCGTGCGGCGCGCGGCGTCCACCTCGTCGCCCTCCTGCTCCTCGACGATGCGCTCGGAGCGGAGCACGGCCCGGTCGAGCCGCTCCTGGAGGACCATCCGCTCGGTCGTGCGCTCCTCCTCGGTGCGCGTGTGCTCCGCGAGGGCCCGGCGGAGGCCCACGACCTCGTCCGCGACCAGCCGCGCCCGGGCGTCCCGCACGACCGCGGCGACCGTCTGCGCCTGGCGGGCCACCTCGGCCTGCCGCCCGAGCGGCTTCAGCTGGCGGCGGATCTCCCCCGCCAGGTCGCTGAGGCGCGTGAGGTTCGCCTGCATGCCCTCGAGCTTCCGGAGCGTGCGCTCCTTGCGGCGGCGGTGCTTGAGGATCCCCGCGGCCTCCTCGATGAAGCCGCGCCGCTCCTCGGGGGTGGCACGCAGCACGTTGTCGAGCCGGCCCTGGCCGACGATGACGTGCATCTCGCGGCCGAGGCCGGAGTCGCTGAGGAGCTCCTGCACGTCGAGGAGGCGGCAGGACGTGCCGTTGATCGCGTACTCGCTGCCGCCGTTGCGGAACAGGGTGCGCCGGATCGCGACCTCGGTGTAGTCGATGGGGAGCGCGCCGTCGGCGTTGTCGATCGTGAGCGTGACCTCGGCCCGGCCGAGCGGCCCGCGCGTGGAGGTGCCGGCGAAGATGACGTCCTCCATCTTGCCGCCGCGGAGGGTCTTGGCGCCCTGCTCGCCCATCACCCAGGCGAGGGCGTCGACGACGTTGGACTTGCCGGATCCGTTGGGGCCGACGACGCAGGTCACGCCCGTCTCGAACCGGAACGTGGTCGGCTGCGCGAACGACTTGAACCCCTTGAGGGTCAGGCTCTTCAGGTGCACGCCCGTCGCCCTCCTCGCGTGGTGGTCCCGATCACGGTACCGGACGGGCCGGACGCGGCAGGGAGCCGCGCGCGGGCGGCGTCCGGTCGCGCGCCGCCGCTAACGTGGTGGGGCGCCGGCCGCCGAGGACGCGCGCGCCGACGAGGGAGCCGACCATGCCGCACGACGCCGCCCCGCCCTCCACGGTCGACGAGGTCCGCCCGCCGTCCGCTCCGGGCGCCGCCGGGTGGGACGGGTTCGTGGCGCTCACCGACGTGGTCAACCGCGCCCAGTCCCACGACCTCGGGCACGATGCGTTCGTCTGGCTGCCGGAGGAGCTGATCCCCGACTACGCCGACGTCGCCCACGTCCGGAAGCGCCTGCTCGCCGCGCGGGTGGACGGCCGGATCGTCGGCCGCGGGCTCCTCTCCACCTGGCTCAACGACCCGACCACCTCCGACGTCGCCGTGTCCGTGCTCCCCGAGCACCGGCGGCGCGGGATCGGCCGGGAGCTCCGGGAGCGCGTGGAGCGGATCGCCGTGGACGCGGGCTGCCGGACGCTCACGGCCTTCACGATGCACCGCGCGGAGGCGGACGGGTCCCCCATCCCCTCGCCCACCGGGGTCGGCGCGGTCGGGGCGGACGACCCGTCGTCGCGCTTCGCGGTCGACGCCGGCTACCGCCTCGGCCAGACCGCGCGAACGAGCGCGCTCGACACGCGGGAGGCCGCGCCGACGCTCGCCGCACGCCTCTCCGACGCTCGCCGCGCCGCGGGCGACGGCTACCGCGTGCTCTCCTGGGTCGACGCGACCCCGGAGCACCTGCTCGACGACCTCGCCGTGCTGCACACGCGCATGTCGACGGACACGCCGGCGGGCGACCTCCCGCAGGAGGAGGACCCGTGGGACCCCGACCGGATCCGGGACGCCGAGGCCCGACGCGCGGCCGCGGGCCGCACGGGTCTCACGACCGCGGTCGAGCACGTGGCCACGGGGCGCCTCGTGGGCTTCACCGAGATCGCCGTCTCCCCCAGCGGGCGGCGCTCCGACGGCCACGCCTACACCTACCAGCAGGACACGCTCGTGCTGGCCGAGCACCGCGGCCACCGCCTCGGCATGCTCCTCAAGGTCGAGAACCTGCGTCACCTGGCACGTGAGGCGCCCGAGGTCGACCGCGTCGTCACCTGGAACGCCGACGAGAACCGGCCGATGCTCGCGGTGAACGAGGCCCTCGGCTTCCGGCACGTCGCCACGAGCGGCAGCTGGCTGCGCGCCGTCGACGACGCGCGCTGACGGCACGTCGTGCCGCGAGGGCGTCCCTCGCGTGTCGCCCGAGCCGCTCAGGCGGCGGCGACGTCCGGGTCGGGCAGGGCCTGGCAGCGCGGGCAGAGGTGCGAGCCGCGGTTCATGAACGCCTCGCGGACGATCGGCGTGCCGCAGCGGGGGCACGGCCTCCCCTGCTGCCCGTAGGCGTTGAGGCTGTGCGAGAAGTAGCCGGACGCTCCGTTCACGTTGACGTACTGCGCGTCGAAGCTCGTGCCGCCCTCGGCCAGGGCCCGCGCGAGCACGTGCCGCACCTCGGCGAGGAGCCGCAGCGCGCGGCCGCGCCCCAGGGCGTCCGTGGGGTGGGCGTAGTGGATCCGGGCGGCCCACAGGGCCTCGTCGGCGTAGATGTTGCCGATCCCGCTCACCAGGGTCTGGTCCAGGAGCGCCCGCTTGATGCCGGTGCGCCGCCGGGCCAGCCGCGACAGCAGCAACTCGTCGTCGAAGGCCGCGTCGAGCGGGTCGCGGGCGATGTGCGCGACCTGCGTCGGCACGAGAGCGGCGTCCGAGCCCCGTCCGCCGGCACGCCCGTCGGGCGTCGCGACGAGCCGGTCCACGGCCATGGACCCGAAGATCCGCTGGTCGACGAACGCGACGACGAGCTCGCCGTGCGCCGGGTGCTCGATGCCCATGCGGATGCGGAGGAGCCCGTCGGGGTCGGATCCGGGCTCGCGGAGGAGCACCTGCCCGCTCATGCCGAGGTGGGTCACGAGGGCGCGAGGACCCGTCGCGTCGCGTCCGGCGTCGGGCTCCAGCGGCAGCCACATGAACTTGCCCCGGCGGACGGCGGAGGTGATGACCCGGTCGACGAGGAGGTCGACGAACGCGCCCTCGAGCGGGTCGTGGCGCTTGAGGGAGCGGGCGTCGAGGATCTCGACGCCGGTGATGCGGGCGCCGGACACGGCCGGCGCGAGGCCGGCGCGGACGACCTCGACCTCGGGGAGCTCGGGCACCGCGGGTCAGGCCGTGGTGCGCGCCTCGAGGCGCGTCCACGCCTCGAGCGCGGCCGTCATCTCGGCCTGCTTCTTGCTGGATCCCTCGCCCGTGGTGCGCACGGCCTCGCCGACGGAGACGACGGCGTGGAACCGCTTGCTGTGGTCGGGACCGCTGTCGCTCACGTCGTAGACGGGCGCGGGAAGGCCCTGGCGCGCGGCGGACTCCTGCAGCGCCGTCTTCGGGTCCATGGCGGCGCCGAAGCGCGCCGGGTCCTCCAGGAGGGGCGCGACGAGGCGCAGCACGAGGCCGGTGGCGGCCTCTCCCCCGGCGTCGAGGTAGCAGGCGCCGATGATGGCCTCGACCGTGTCGGCGAGGATCGACGACTTGGCCCGGCCGCCCGTCAGCTCCTCGCCCCGGCCGAGCAGCAGGTGCTCGCCCAGGCCGATGCCGGTGGCGACCTCCGCGAGGGCGACGCTCGAGACGAGGCTGGCGCGCCGCTTGGCGAGCTCGCCCTCGTCGAGGTCGGGGTTCTCGAGGTAGAGCATGACCGTGACGGCCTGCCCGAGGATGGAGTCGCCGAGGAACTCGAGGCGCTCGTTGTGCGGGATGCCGCCGTGCTCGTACGCGTACGAGCGGTGGGTGAGCGCGAGCTCGAGGAGCTCGGGGCTCACGTCCACGGCGAGGAGGCGCCGGAGCGCGTCGCGGTCGCCGTGGACGCGGGATCCCGTGGTGCCGGTCATGTCCGACGTCCCGTGCGGGCGTCGACTAGACGTCGGCGACCTTGCGGCCCTTGTACTCCATGTACAGGGGCGTGCCGGCGGCGTCCTCGATCACGCGCGCACGGTGCGGCATGGAGTAGACGACCTTGCCGTTCTCGATGGTCTTGACGAGCGTGGGAGCCTCGGCCTTCCACTGCGAGCGGCGCGCGCGCGTGTTGGATCGGGACATCTTCCTCTTGGGTACGGCCATGACTAACTCTCATCTCTCTGCGTTTCGGTGTCGGCGCCTTCACGCGCCGCACCGCTGTCTTCGGAAGCTCGGAAGCCGGACAGGGCTGCCCAGCGCTGATCGATCTCGGGCTCCGGGTCGGAGTCCGCGAGGACCAGGCTGATGCCGGGACCCAGATCGAGATCGAGGTCCTCGCCCGGCACTTCGGGCTGGAACGGCAGTGACAGCACGACCGCATCCCGGATGACCGGCTCCAGGTCCACGTGCTCGTCCTGGACCTGGTAGTCGAAGGCTTCATCACGAGAGTACGCGAACATCTCCGCGAAATCGACCTGGACACGCTCCTGCATGTCGGCGAGGGTGCGCGCGGACTGGCCGTCGGCCACCGTGTCGACCTCCCCCGTGGCGAGAATCCCGTCGTGGAGGGACTCGAGGCGGACGTGCACGCGCATCTCGCGGCCCGCGGGGACGGCGATGAGGCCCTCCCCCATGCGCTCGGGGAGGTCGATGGTCAGGTCGAGCTCGCGCATCTCGCCGGGGCGATGGACGATGTCGTGGACGTGCACCGTGAATGGGGTCTTCTGGAACCTGGACACCCGTACACGGTACAGGTCGTCAGCCGGTGCGTCGGACGGCCAGCGCCTCCGCGACGGCCGCCGGCACGTAGGAGGCGACGTCGCCCCCGAGCGCCTCGACCTGCCGCACGAGCGAGCTCGACACGTGGGCGTGCGCGGGATCCGGGAGCAGCAGCACGGTCTCGACGTCCGCGAGGTCGCGGTTGACGAGGGCCATCGGCGTCTCGTACGTCACGTCGAGCTGCGAGCGGACGCCCTTGACGAGCACGGTCGCGCCGATGCGCCGGCAGTAGTCGACGAGGAGGCCCGCGCCCCAGGAGTCGACCCGCACCGTGGCCGGGAGCCCGGCGTCCCGGATCACGCGCTCGAGGAGGGCCACGCGCTCCGCGAGCGGCAGCATCGGCGTCTTGCCGGGGTTGTGCACCACGAGGACGACGAGCTCGTCGTAGAGGCGGGCCGCCCGCCGCACGATGTCGAGGTGGCCGAGCGTGACGGGGTCGAACGATCCGGGGACGACGGCGATCCGCTGCATCCCGCCAGCCTACGGCCGGGTCCGGTCAGTTCTTGTCGAGGAAGGCGCGCTCCTCGTCGTCGAGCCGGCGGGCGAGCGCCCGGGCGAGCGCGGGGTGCCCGTCGAGCGTCGGCGACGCCTCCAGCACGTCGTGGGCGTGCTCCCGCGCGGACTCGATGAGGTCGCCGTCCTGCGCCACGCGCAGCAGCCGGAGCGACGAGCGGCCGCCGGACTGGTTCGTGCCGAGCACGTTCCCCTCCCGGCGCAGCTCGAGGTCGACGCGCGCGAGCTCGAAGCCGTCGAGGGTCGCGGCGACCGCGTCCACGCGCTCCCGCGCCACGGTCTCCGGCTCCGCGTGGGTGACCATGAGGCAGAGGCCCGGGACGCCGCCGCGACCGACGCGGCCGCGCAGCTGGTGCAGCTGCGAGACGCCGAAGCGGTCCGCGTCGAGGATCACCATCGTCGAGGCGTTCGGGACGTCCACGCCCACCTCGATGACGGTCGTGGCGACGATCAGGTCGATGTCGCCCGCGGAGAAGGCGCGCATGACGCGGTCCTTCTCCTCCCCGGGCATGCGGCCGTGGAGGACGGCGCGCCGGACGGACCCGAGCCGGGGATGGGCGGCGAGGAGCGCGTCGACCTCGGTGACGGTGGCGAGGGCGGGCCGCGACGGCGCGTCGTCTGCGCCCTCGGCGGCGTCCTCGTCCTCCGCGTCGGGATCCTGCGGGTCGATGGCGGGGCACACGACGAACGCCTGGCGCCCCGCCTGGATCTCCTCGGCGGTGCGCTCCCAGACCCGCTCGATCCAGGCCGGGTGCTCGTGCAGCGGCACGACGAACGACGCGATGGGCTGGCGGCCGCTCGGCAGCTCCGCGATGGTCGACACGTCGAGGTCGCCGAACACCGTCATCGCGACCGTGCGCGGGATGGGGGTGGCGGTCAGCACCAGGACGTGCGGCGGGGTGCCGCCCTTCCGGCGCAGCGCCTCCCGCTGGTCGACGCCGAAGCGGTGCTGCTCGTCGACCACCACGAGCCCCAGGTCGAGGAACTCCACGCGGTCGCCGAGGAGCGCGTGCGTGCCGACGACGATGCGCGCCTGGCCGCTGACGATGCGCAGCAGGGCGCGCTTCCGCTCGACCACGGGGAGCTGTCCGGTCAGGAGCGTCGGCATGAGCTCCGCCGCGAGGTCCGGCCCGAGCGACGCGGTCAGCGAGCGGAGGTGCTGGCTCGCGAGGACCTCGGTGGGCGCCAGCAGCGCCGACTGCCCGCCCGAGTCGGCGACCGCGAGCATCGCCCGGAGCGCCACCAGGGTCTTGCCGGAGCCGACCTCGCCCTGCACGAGGCGGTTCATGGGCCAGGTGCGCGCCATGTCCGCGGCGACCTCCTCGCCGACGAGGCGCTGGTCGCCCGTGAGCTCGAAGGGCAGCTGCGCATCGAGCCGGGCGAGCCGGCCGTCGGGGACGGGGACCCGCGGGGTGGCGGGGAGGGCGCGGGCCGCCTGACGCCGCTGGAGCAGGGCGGTCTGCAGGACGAACGCCTCCTGGAAGCGGAGCGCGTCCCGGCCGCGCCGCCAGTCGACGTCCCGCTCCGGCCGGTGCACGCCCTCGAGCGCCGCGCGGAACGGGAGGAGGCCCCGCTCGGCGCGGACGTCCGCCGGGACGGGGTCCTCCAGGTCGTCGATCGCGTCGAGCGCGAGCGCCACCGACTTCGCGACCTGCCAGCTCGCCATCGAGGCCGTGGCGGGGTAGATCGGGATCGGCATCTCGGCCCACCGCCGCGCGGCCGCGTCGGGCTCCCCGCCCGACAGCTCCGGGCCCTCGTGCGCGTCGAAGAGCTCGTAGTCCGGGTGCGCGAGCTGGAGCGCGCCGCGGTAGTCGCTGACCTTGCCGGCGAAGATCCCGCGGACGCCCGGCACCAGGTCCTTCGCGCGCCACGCCTGGTTGAAGAAGGTGAGGGTGAGGAAGCCGCGGCCGTCGGTGATCCGCACCTCGAGGATGCTGCCGCGTCGCGCCCGCATGGGCCGCTCCCGGACCTCGCGCACCTCCGCGACGATGGTCGCCTGCTGGTCGACCGGCAGCTCCGCGAGGGCGGTCAGCTCCCCGCGGCGGGCGTAGCGGCGCGGCAGGTGCTCGAGGAGGTCGGCGACCGTGCGCAGCCCGAAGGCCTTCTGGAGCACCCCGGCGGTGCGGCCGCCCACGACGCCCGCGAGCGCGGCGTCGGATCCCGTCATCCCTCGAGTGTACGAGGGGCGTCCGACGCCGCCGGCCCGGCGGGCGTCCCGGCGGGCGTCCCGGCGGACGTCCCGGCGGACGTCCCGGCGGACGGGTCGGCCGGCCCGTCGCCGTCGACCCGGGGGCGTCGCCGCACCAGCGAACGCGGGGCGGCGACCGCGAGCACGCGGTCGAGGCGGCCCGCGCGGGCCCGCAGCGCGTCGGCCAGCGCGACGAGCGCCGCCGCCTGGCCCGCGCCGGCGACCGCGTCGACGGGGGCGTCGGCGCGGGCGAAGCGCTCCCGCTCGCGGACGCCGACGAGGAGCGCGACGGGGTCGGCGAGCGACGGGTCGTCGGCTGCCAGGCGGTGACCGAGCGCGCGCGGCGACTCCGTGTCCCGGATCCGGACGCCCAGGTCGACCGCGGAGTCCTCGGCCTCGCGCCAGGCGGTGCCCGCGGGCGCGTCGCCGGCCGCGAGCGCCCGCAGCCGCCCGGCACGGCGCGCGCGGCGCACGAGGGCCGGCACCGCGAGCAGGGCGAGCGCGAGGATCACGAGGGCCGCCGTGCCGAGGGCCGCCCAGGGGATGCGGACGGCGGTCGCGCCGCTCGCGCCGGGGGCGGCGGACGAGGTGGGGGCCGGCGTGGCGGACGGCGTGGGCTCCGCCGCCTGGCTCGGGGTCGCCGACGGCGTGGGCGCGGTGGTCGGCGCCGCCGAGGGCTGGGCGTAGGGAGCGGCCTGGCCGCGCCCGGGGGTCGGCTCGAAGGCGATCCAGCCGACGCCCGAGAAGTACAGCTCCGGCCACGAGTGCAGGTCATGGGATCCGACCCGGTACGTCACCTGGTCGCCGTCGCGCCCGACCTCGTCCCCCGGCAGGTAGCCCACGGCGACGCGCGACGGGATGCCCGCCTCCCGGGCCATGATCGCCATCGCCGACGCGAAGTGCACGCAGTAGCCCGAGCGCGCCTGGAGGAACTCCCCCACGACGTCCACGCCGCTGCCGTCGTAGCCCTGCTCGACGGGCGCCTCCTCCGAGTAGCGGAACAGGCCGCCGGTGAAGAAGTCCTGGAGCGCGATCGCCTGGTCGAAGGGCGAGGCGATCCCATCGAGCACGTCGGCCGTCGTCGCGGCCACGACGTCCGGGGTCCCCGTGGGGATGTCGAGGTACGGCCGGAGGTCGCCGTCGGTCGCCGCGGGGACGGCCGCCAGCTGCTCCGGCGTGGGGCGCGGGAGCTCCGACCGCACCGTGTAGCTCTGGTCGCGGCTGTCCGAGTCGGACGAGCGGATCGCCAGGCCCTGCTCCGACCAGCGCCACGAGCCCTCGAGCCCGTCGACGCTCCGGGGCGCGTAGGGCGCCGGCAGCCAGGCGCTCGACGAGCCCTCCACCTGCACCCGCGTGTCGACCTCCTCGACGGGCACGTCGGATCCGGCGCCGAGGTCCGGACCGATCGCGTCGACCGTGTTGCCGTCGGGCGGGCGCAGCGGCGACGGCGCCCACTCCTCCCCCTCGAAGCGCGACAGCGTCGTGACCTTGAAGTAGAGGGGCGTCTCCGTCGCCGTCGTGTAGCGCAGGGCCTCCACGTCGACGGGACGGCGGAGGTCGTCGCCGAGGTCGAGGATCGGGTTGACGACGCGCGAGCCGCCCTGCCCGGATCCGGTCGCCGTGGGGAAGGTCGCCGACGTGAGCCCCGGGACGACGGCGGGGGCCACGAGCGAGATGACGACCGCGCCGGCCGCGAGGGCGCCCGCCGAGACGAGCGCGGCCCGCGCGGAGCCGGGCGGGTGCCCGGCCCCCGGTCGTCGGCGCACGGGCGGCGGGGTCGGCCCCGAGCCGCCGAGGAGCCCGGACCCGCGCCAGCCGCCCTCCCGGTCCGCCGCGCGCGCGTCGGCGGCGAGCACGGCGAACCACGCGAGCGCGGTGACCGCGAACGACGCGACCGAGAACTCCCCCGCCAGGACGGCGCCGGGGACGGACACGAGGACCAGCAGGGGCAGGCCGGTTACCGCGGGCAGGCGGAGCGCGTGCGCGAGGACGTCGAGGACGACCGCGAGCGCCCCCACGGAGGCCACGATGACGAAGACGATGGAGGCGAGCGGCGGGACCGGCGCCGACCGCCGGTAGATCTCGTCCCCGGCCTGCTCGCCGACGGCGAGGAGCGTGCGCAGCGTCTCGGGCGTCGGCACGACGCCCAGCACGGCCGTGCGGCCGGCGAAGACCAGCGTGACGAGGAGCACCAGGACGACGAGCGCGCCCGCGGAGGCGAGCAGGCACGGGACGCCGACGGCGCGCAGGAGCGCCGCGGAGCCGAGGACGGCCGCGACGACGAGGATGCAGAGCACGAACCAGGCGCCGGGCTCCACGAGGATGTGGAGGCTGGCGGCACCCGCGAGGAGGGCCACGCCCAGCGCGGCGGTGAGCGGCCAGCGTGCGGCGCCGCGACCCGTGCCGCGTCCGAGTCCGCCGCTCCCGGGCGCTCCGCCGCGGCCGCCGCCCGTGCCGCGGGGGCGCCGGACGGGACCGCCGGCGCGTTCGCCGGGGAGCGGGCGGGGCTCGACGCCCCACGACTGCCGGCCGCCGAGGCCGACGGAGTCGAGGTCGGTCATCGCGCCATCTCCTCGGTGCGGCCGGCGCGCCAGGCGTCGGCGGGGCGCGTGGCCTCGTCGAGGACGACCGTGTGCCAGCCGGCGTCGCGGAGGATCCGCTGCGCCTCGGCATCGTCGCGGCCGCCGACGCGGCCGGTCACGGCGAGGAAGGCGACCGCGGGACGGCACGCCGCGCCCAGCCCCGCCAGCCGGTGCGCCTCGTGCGCGTCGAGGTGACCGAGGACCGCGTGCACCGGGACGGCGCGACGGCTCCGACGGAGGTCGGACAGGACCTCCTGAACGCCGTCGCGATCGGGGTCGACGGCCGCCGGGCGGACCTCGGCGAGGTGGAGCAGGAGATCCCCCTCCGCGGCGGAGTCGCCGGGCGGGAGGTCGCCGGGGCCCGCGGATCCGCCCGCCGTCTCGACCAGCTGCACCGCGTAGCCGCCGCGCTGCAGGTGCACGCCGATCGACGCGGCGAACGCCACCGCGCGCTCGAAGGCGCGGTCGCCGTCGACGTCCGCGTCGGGATCCGCGTCCACGGCCGGGTGCAGGGGGAAGCCCGCCGTCCGGGTGTCGAGCAGCACGAGCGACCGGGGGCTCGAGCGCTGCTCCTCCTGCCGCACCATGAGCTCGCCGTGTCGCGCGGTCGCGCGCCAGTGGACGCGGCGGAGCGGGTCGCCCGCCCGGTACTCGCGCGTGCCGAGGTCGTCCTCGCCGCCGTCGGCGCGGCGCTGCACCCGCTCGGACTCGCCCTCGGAGGACACCTGGCCGCCGGGCTCGGCCTCGAGGTCCGCGATGCGCGGCGTGACGACGAGCCGGGTCGTGCCGCCCCCGACGTGCCGGAGGACCATCAGGCGGAAGGGGTCGTGCTCCTCGACCGCGAGCGGTCCCACCTCGTGGAGGCCGCGGCGCTCGGGCGTCAGGTCGTACCGGAGGACCGGACGCGCCGACGACCGGCGGGACCCGCGGGCGAGCCCCCGCAGGGACGGCAGCTCGGCCGGCGGGGTGGCGCCGTCGGGGCCGGGCACGAGGTCGACGGCCCAGGCGCGCGGCATCGGCAGGGGGCCGACGTTCGCCACGGAGACCGTCACGGTGGTCGGGGTGCCCGACTCGACGACGTCGGCGGTGAACGTGCGCTCGACGTGCAGGCGCACCCGGGCGACGACGAGCCAGACCGCCGCCAGCAGCGGGAGGGCGAGGAGCGCGACGCCGATGAACACGAACTCGCGCCGGCCCGCGATGAAGGCGCCCGCGAAGGCGGCGACGCCCGCGGCGAGCAGGGCGATCCCGCGGAGGGTCGGGTGCGGGACGGCCTCGATGCCGATCCGGCGCATCAGGCGCGCGAGGGGCGGCACGGGGTCAGCGCGTCCGTCCCGCGGCGCTGAGCGGCACGGCGGTCGAGGCGACGATGCGCTCGAGGATCTCGACGACCGCGGCCTGGCCCCGCCCGCGCTGCCCGAGCGCGCGCCCGGTGGCGACGAGCCGGTGGGCGAGGACGGGCGCGGCGAGGGCGTCGACGTCGTCCGGCAGGACGAAGTCGCGCCCGTCGAGCGCGGCCCGCGTCTTGGCGGCGCGGATGAGCTGCAGGGTGGCGCGGGGGCTCGCGCCGAGGCGGATGTCCTCGTGGCCGCGCGTGGCCTGCACGATGGCGACGGTGTACCGCGACACGGGGTCGGAGACGTAGACGCCGCGGGCCGCGTGCATCATCGCGTCGAGCTCGTCGGCGTCGACGACCGGGCGGAGCTCGTCGAGGGGGCTGACCGTGTCGCGGGAGCGGAGCATGGCGAGCTCTGCGGCGGCGTCCGGGTAGCCCATCGAGATGCGGGCCATGAAGCGGTCGCGCTGCGCCTCGGGCAGCGCATACGTGCCCTCCATCTCCACCGGGTTCTGCGTCGCGACGACCGTGAAGGGCTGCTGCAGCCCGTGCGTGACGCCGTCGACCGTGACCTGCCCCTCCTCCATGCACTCGAGGAGCGCCGACTGCGTCTTCGGGCTCGCGCGGTTGATCTCGTCGCCGATGACGATGTTGGCGAACACGGCGCCCGGCTGGAACTCGAAGCGGTGGTCGGCCTGGCTGTACACCGAGACGCCCGTGACGTCGGAGGGCAGGAGGTCGGGCGTGAACTGGATGCGGTTGACCGTGCAGTCGACGCTCCGCGCCAGCGCCTTGGCGAGCATGGTCTTGCCGACCCCCGGCACGTCCTCGATGAGGAGGTGGCCGCCGGAGAGGAACACCGTGAGCGCCATCCGGGTGGCGTCGTGCTTGCCGGACATGACGCTGTCGATGTTGCCGAGGATGAGGTCGGCGAGCCGGCGCACCTCCTCCAGCGGCATCGCGGCGGACCCGCGGCCGGCGGGGGCGTGCGCGCCGGCGCGGGAGGCCGGGCGGATGCGGGCGGGGTGGGGGCCCGATCCGGCGTGCAGGGGAACGGACTCGGACTCGGGGCTCGTCACGCAGATCCTCCAGCGTCGTGGGCGTCCCTGGAGCATACGTCAGCGACCCGGGCGCGTCCGGGGAGGCGCCGGCCGCGGACAGGGCGGGTAGCATCGTCGCCCGTGCACCCCGCTCCGAACGCCGCCTTCCCGATCTCCCGGCGAGCGGCGTCGTGACCCGCATCGTCGCCGGGTACGCCGGCTCCCTCGTGCTCCGCGTCCCGCGCACGGGCACGCGCCCCACGAGCGACCGGGTGCGCGAGGCGCTGTTCTCCGGGCTCGAGGCCCGGGACGCGCTCGACGGCGCGCGCGTGCTCGACCTCTACGCCGGATCCGGCGCGCTCGGGCTCGAGGCCGCCAGCCGGGGCGCGGTCGACGTGGTCCTCGTGGAGCGCGCGGTGCCCGCGGCGGCCGTGTGCCGGTCCAACGCCCTCCTCATCGAGCGGGCCGCGCCGACCGGGTCCGCGCCCCGCATCCGCGTGGCGGCCCAGAGCGTCCACGCGTTCCTCGCGGGCGACCGCGGCTCCTACGACGTGGCGTTCCTCGACCCGCCGTACGAGGTCGGCGACGCCGAGATCGCCGAGGAGCTGGCCGCCCTCGTCCCGCGCCTCGTCGACGGCGCGGTGGTGATGGTGGAGCGGAGCTCGCGCTCCGCGGAGCCGTCGTGGCCCGCGGGACTGCGCCTCGACCGCCGGAGGGCGTACGGCGACACCGTGGTGTGGTGGGCCGTGGCCGACGCGGAGGACGACCCGGAGGACGGCGTCTCCTAGCGCGCGCCGTCCCAGTCGGCGTAGGGGTCCCAGCCGCCGAGCGGCGTCCGCGGGCCGGCGTAGGGGCGTCCGTCCACGGTCACGGCGGGTCCGGTCCCGCCGGCCTCCGCGACGACCCCGATCGGCCGGAAGGGCCCCGGGAGCGCCGTCCCGACCGGGAACGCGGCGACGAGCGCGTGGTCCTCGCCGCCGGTCAGCACGAGGTCGAGGGCCCGCGGCGGCAGGGACGGGTGCGCCGCCGCGACCCGGCGCACGTCGTCCGCGAGGTCCGCGGTCCGGAGGTCGATGCCCACGGCGCTCGCCCGCGCCATCCGGGCGAGGTCGAGCAGCAGCCCGTCGGAGACGTCGAGCATGGCCGTGGCCCCGGCGCGCGCGGCGGCCGATCCGGCGGCCAGCGGCGCGACGGGGGCCAGCTGCGCCTCGACGGCGTCCGGGTGCGCGGCGCGCAGCTCCCGGGCGAGCCGCGCGTCGGGGACGGGCTCGCCGTCGGGACCCGCGCTCCGGGCCTCGTCGAAGAGCAGCTGCACGCCCGCGGCGGCCATGCCCAGGGTCCCGGCCACCGCGATCACGTCGCCCGGGCGTGCGCCCCCGCGGAGGACGGGCTCGCGCCCCTCGAGGTCGCCGGTCGCCGTGACGGTGATGACGAGCGCGTCCGAGACGGACAGGTCGCCGCCCACGACGCCGCAGCCCGGGGCCTGGAGGAGGCAGCCCTCGCGCAGGCCGTCGGCGAGGGCCTCCAGGTCGGCGACGCGCGTCCGGGCGGGCGCCGCGATCGCGACGAGGAGGGCCGTGGGGCGCGCGCCCATCGCCGCGACGTCCGCCAGGTTCGAGGTGGCGGCACGGCGGCCGAGGTCGTGCGGCGTCGACCACGCGCGGCGGAAGTCGGGTCCCTCGATCATCATGTCCGTGGTGATCACGAACCGGCCGTCCGGGGCGCGCACGACCGCGCAGTCGTCGCCGGGGCCGATGTCCGCGGCGTCCGCGGCGGGCAGGCGGGCGACGATGCGGGCGAGCGTCGCCAGCTCGCCGGCGCTCCCGAGGGTCGCCGTGTCCGTGCCCCCTCCGTCCGGCCCGGCGTCGCTCGGATGCGCGGTCGAGGGAGTCCCAGGAGTCGTCACGACAGCCACGCTAGCCTGATCGGGATGTCTCCCCGCCGCCCCGCCCGCGCCCTGCGCACCGCCGCCGCAGCCGCCGCGTGCGGCGCCGCCCTCCTCCTCGCCGGGTGCTCCCCGACGGTCTCGCTCGAGGCCGCCCCGGCCGCGACCGACCCGCTGTGCGCCGACGTGGTCGTGCACCTGCCCGCGCAGCTCGGCACCGCGCCGCTGCGCGAGACGGACGCGCAGGGCACGGCGGCGTGGGGCGACCCGCAGAGCACCGTCATCCTCCGCTGCGGCGTCGCGACGCCCGGCCCGACCACCGACGCGTGCATCAGCTACGACGACGTCGACTGGGTGGAGGACGACTCCCGCTCCCCCGACATCCGGTACACGACCTACGGCCGCACCCCCGCAGTGGAGGTCGTCATCGACTCCACGCAGGCCAGCTACACGGCGCTCACCGACCTCAGCGGCGTCGTGGCCGTCATCCCCCAGGAGGCGCGCTGCGTCAGCGCGCAGGACCTGGGAGACGCGCCGCCGCCGGAGGGCTGACCGGCACCGGTCCCGTCGCCGCCGGACCGCGGCCCGCCGGGACGGCCCCGGCGGTGCGGCCGAGCCGGCGCTCGGCGAGCACGCGCCGTCCCGTGCGACCCCAGCGCAGCCACGGCAGCTCGTGCGGCCAGTGAAGCGTCAGCGACGTCATGCCGCGGCTCATCCGCAGCGGCAGCGTCGACGGGCGCGTCAGCGGACGCATGCTGATGCCCATGCGCAGGTGCGGGTCGAGCACGATGCGGCGCTCGGGCCCGAGGTGCACGGAGAGGTCGATGTCGTCGTGGAGGTGGGTGCCCTCGCGGTGCACCTCGGTGCGCACCTGGTGCCAGGCGTCCCGGCGGAGGGCGAAGTTCGACCCGAACAGCGGCGGGTGCCCGAGCGCGAGCGTCACCGACCCGAAGTAGGCGCCGAGGTAGGCGACCGCAGCGACGCCGCGCAGGGCCCGCGGGCCGTCGAGGAACCGCGCCGCCCCCGTCACGGCGGCGACGTCGGGTCGGGCCGCGAGGACGTCGCCGAGCCGTTCGATCCAGTCGGCGGGCGGCACGCAGTCCGCGTCGAGGCGCGCGATGACCTCGTAGCGCGCGGCGTCGTACCCGGTGCTCGCGGCCGCGGGGATCCCGACGACCGGCTCGTGCACGACGCGCGCACCGGCCTGCCGGGCGACGAGGGCGCTGTCGTCGCGTGACGCGTTGTCGACCACGACGACCTCGTCCGGCGCCACCGTCTGCCCGGCGAGGGCCTGCAGGCACGCGCGCAGGTGGCCGGCGTCGTCGCGCACGGGGATCACGACCGACACCGTGGGCCGCGCCGTCGCCCCGGGGCCGCGCAGCGCGACGTCCGCGCCGTCCGGCGCCCCGTGCCCGGCCGACCCGCCGCCCAGGGCCCCGGTCCCGCGGCGCGCCGGCGTGCCGGGTCGGGCGTCGGGGTGGAGGCGGGGTCGGGCGATGGATCGTCCTACGAGCATGCCCCGAGCCTAGGCTCCTCAGGTGAGGGAACCGACCGTCAGCGGGAGGGGCGATCCGCCTCGTAGGCGAGGGCCACGTCGATCAGCCGCGAGATGAGGTCCGGGTACGCGAGCCCGGACGCCTCCCAGCAGGCCGGGAACATCGAGATGGGCGTGAAGCCGGGCATCGTGTTGATCTCGTTGAGCACGAACCCGTCGGCGGTGAGGAAGAAGTCCACGCGCGCGAGCCCCCGGCCGTCCACGGCCCGGAAGGCCCGGACGGAGAGCTCCTGCATGCGGGCGAGCTCCTCCGCAGTGACGTCCGCGGGGCACACGAGGTCGATGCCGTCGGCGCCGAGGTACTTCGCGTCGAAGTCGTAGAAGTCGCGGCCGGAGACGACGATCTCGCCCGCCACGGACGCACTCGGCTCCCGCCCCGGGCCCTCGTCGAGGATCGCGCACTCCACCTCGCGGCCGACGAGTCCCGTCTCGACGAGCACGCGGTCGTCCTCGCGGAACGCGACGGCGAGGGCGGCGTCGAGGTCGGCGGGCGCCGCGACGCGGCTGACGCCCACGCTGGACCCCGCCCGCGCGGGCTTCACGAAGGCGGGGAGCCCCAGCCCGGCAGCGCGCTCGCGGACCCCGTCGGGATCGGCGGCCCACTCGTGGCGGGACACCGTGATCCACGGCGCCACGTCGATGCCGGCCGCGCGGAGCACGGTCTTCGCGAAGTGCTTGTCCATGCCGAGGGCCGAGGCGAGCACGCCCGAGCCCACGTAGGGCAGGCCCGTGAGCTCGAGGAGGCCCTGGACGGTGCCGTCCTCGCCCTGCGTGCCGTGGAGGATGGGGAGGACGAGGTCGACGGGGCCGAGCGACCGCTCGCCGCCGTCCGCGTCCCGCACGCGCAGCTCGCGGCTCGAGGCGTCGTCCGGCCAGCGCACGCGCGAGCCGTCGTCGACGACCTCCGGCAGCGCCTCGGCGTCGAGCGCGAAGGCGCGCGCGTCGTCCGCCTGCAGCGTGAAGGCCCCGCCGCGGGTGATGCCGACGGGGATGACCTCGAAGCGGTCGCGGTCGATGGCGCCGAGCACGCCGCTGGCGGTGGCGCAGCTGATGGAGTGCTCGCTGGAGGTCCCGCCGAAGAGGAGGACGACGCGAGTGCGTGCGGTCATGGTCATTCCCCCTGCGGAGTGTCGTCGTCGGTGGTCAGGTGCGGCGCGATGTCGCGCGGCGAGAGGGTGCCCGCGAGCACCTGCTGGACCTGCTCGACGATGGGCATGAGGACGCCCCGCTGGCGGGCGAGCTCGAGGACGGGCGCCACGGAGGACAGGCCCTCCGCGGTCTGCTGCATGCTCTTGACCACGTCGGTGAAGCTGTAGCCCTGGCCGAGGAGTCTCCCCGCGGTGTTGTTGCGGGACAGCGACGACTCGCACGTGGCGATGAGGTCTCCGAGACCCGCCAGGCCCGCGAGCGTCTCCGCCCGGGCGCCGTACGCGACGGAGAACGCCGTCATCTCGGCGAGGCCGCGCGTGATGATCGAGGCCTTCGTGTTCTCGCCGTACCCGACGCCGTCGACGATGCCGACCGCGACGGCGATGAGGTTCTTCAGCACCCCGCCGAACTCGGTGCCGATCACGTCCGTGTTCACGAACGACCGGAAGTAGGTGCTGCGGGCGATCTTCGCCACGCGCTCGGCGGTGGCCTGCTCGGCGGACGACACCACGACGGCGGTCGGCTGCTCGCGGGCGATCTCGAGCGCGAGGTTCGGGCCCGATGCGACGGCGATGCGCTCGGGGCCGATGCCCAGGACCTCCGCGATCACCTCGCTCATCCGGAGCCCGGTGCCCTTCTCCACGCCCTTCATCAGGCTGACGACCACGGCGTCGGACGGGATCAGGTCCCGCGCCGCCTCGAGGTTCGCCCGGAGCGTCTGGCTCGGCACCGAGACGAACACGTCCGTCGCCCCCGCGAGCACGCGCTCCAGCGACGGGTCGGCGGTGAGGCGCTGCGGCAGGTTGATCCCCGGCAGGTAGTCGCTGTTGCGCTTGGCCTCCGTGATCTCGCGGGCGAGCTCGGGCCGGCGGGCCCACATGAGCACGTCGCTGCCGCCGTCGGCCATCACCTTGGCGAAGGTGGTCCCCCAGCTGCCGGCGCCGAGGACGACGATGCGGCGCCGCTCCTCGAGGGCGTCGGCACCCGGGTCGGTGCGGGGGTCGGTCGCGGGGCTCGCGGTCGCGTCACTCAAATCGGCCGGTCTCCTTCTGGTTCCTCGAGCGGGGGTCCCAGCGCTCGGTGGGGGCGGTCTCGCCGCGCAGCTCCTCCACGAGCTCCGTGATGGCGGCCATGACGACGGCGGTCGCCTCGGTCAGGGTGGCGGAGTCGAGGCTCCGGTCGCGGAAGCGCGCGAGGTCGACGGGCTCGCCGATGACGACGTGGATCGTGCTCCGCGGGAACAGGCGCACGCGCTTCGAGTAGCGGCCCATCAGCTGCTGCGTGCCCCAGTGCGCGGCGGGGATCACCGGGATGCCGGACTGCAGCGCGAGGCGCACGGCACCGGTCTTTCCGCGCATGGGCCAGAGGTCGGGGTCCCGCGTGAGGGTGCCCTCGGGGTAGACGACGACGATGCGGCCGTCGCGCGCCAGCTCGGTGGCCTGGGAGATGGCCTGGCCGCCGCGGACCCCGCCGTCGCGCTGCACGGGGATCTGCCCGGAGCGGCGGAGGAACCAGCCGACGACGGGCACGTCGAAGAGCGAGGCCTTGGCGAGGAAGCGGGGCAGGCGGCCGAGCTTCCACGCGACCGCGCCCATGACTACGGGGTCGATCTCGCTGTAGTGGTTCGGCGCGAGCACGTAGGAGCCGGTGCGCGGGAGCCGCTCGGGGTTCCGGATCTCGAACCGCACCGCCAGGTTCAGCACCGGCAGCACGAGGGCGGCCAGCACCCAGAAGATCGACGGTCGGGCCTTCTCGTTCGCCATGGCGTCTCCAGTCCCGTGCCGGTCGTCGTCCTCGTCGTCCGCCTGATCCGCCCAGGCGGCATGCCGGGCGCGTCCGGGGGACGCGCCCGGGCGGCGTGGGCGGCGCGGGCGCCGCCCGGTGGTGCTATCCCTCGTAGGAGAAGTCGGCGCCGAGCTGGCGCAGCTTCCCGATGAAGTCCTCGTAGCCGCGGGAGATGATCCCGACGTTGCTGACCGTGGAACGGCCCTCGGCCGTGAGCGCGGCGATGAGGTGGCTGAACCCGCCGCGCAGGTCGGGCACCGTGATGTCGGCGCCGTGCAGGTGCGTCGGCCCCGTGATGACGGCGGCCTGCTCGAAGTCGCGACGCGCCACGCGGCGCTCGTGGCCCTCGAGGCCCTCCTTGTGCACCACGATGTCCGCGCCCATCTCGTTGAGCGCGTCCGTGAAGCCGAAGCGGTTCTCGTACACCGTCTCGTGGATGATCGAGACGCCGGGCGCCTGCGTGAGGGCCACGACGAGGGGCTGCTGCCAGTCGGTCATGAAGCCGGGGTGCACGTCGGTCTCGATGACCACGGGCTTGAGGTCGCCGCCCGGGTGGTAGAACCGGATGCCGTCCTCCTCGATGTCGAACGCGCCGCCGACCTTCCGGAACACGTTGAGGAACGTCATCATCTCGGCCTGGCGGACGCCGCCGACGAAGATGTCGCCGCCGGTCGCCAGCGCGGCGGAGGCCCAGCTCGCGGCCTCGTTGCGGTCGAAGAGCGCCCGGTGCGTGTAGCCCTCGAGCCGGTCGACGCCCTCGATGAGGATGACGCGGTTCGGCTCGACGGAGATGATCGCGCCCATCTTCTGGAGGATCGCGATCAGGTCCATGATCTCGGGCTCGATGGCCGCGTTCTTCAGCTCGGTGACGCCCTTCGCGCGGACGCCCGTGAGGAGCACCTGCTCGGTCGCGCCGACGCTCGGGTAGGGCAGCTCGACGTTCGCGCCCGTTAGCCCGTCCGGCGCGGTGAGCCGGATGCCGCTCGGGAGCTTCTCCACGACGGCGCCGAAGGCCCGGAGCGCGTCGAGGTGGAAGTCGATGGGGCGGTCGCCGATGCGGCAGCCTCCGAGGTCGGGGATGAAGGCCTCGCCGAGGCGGTGCAGCAGCGGCCCGCAGAAGAGGATCGGGATGCGGGAGCTGCCCGCGTGGGCGTCGATGTCGGCCATGTGGGCGCTCTCGACGTCCTTCGGGTCGAGGATGAGGTCGCCCTCCTGCTCGCCCTTGCGGAGGGTGACGCCGTGGACCTCGAGGAGCCCGGAGACGACGCGGACGTCGCTGATGTCGGGGACCGAGCGCAGGAGGCTGGGCGTCTCGCCCAGCAGCGAGGCGACCATGGCCTTGGTGGCCAGGTTCTTCGCCCCGCGGACCTCGATGCGGCCGCGCAGCGGGATGCCGCCGTTGATCACGATGGAGTCGGACAGGAGGCCCACCCGCTCCCCCGCCTTCTTGGCGTCGCTGACTAGTGAGTTCATTCAGTTCTCCAGAGCTGCCGGCCGGGCCGGCAAGGTGCGCGGGCGCCATGAGGCCCGTCGTGATTCGAAGGTGGTGATGGCGTCCTCGTCCCGGAGGGTGAGGGCGATGTCGTCGAGCCCCTCGAGGAGCCGCCACCGAGTGTATTCGTCGATCTCGAACGGGACCGTCAGGCCGGGCGCCGTGGCGACCCGCTCGACGAGATCGACGGTGAGGTCGAGCCCGGGCTCCGCGTCCATCGCGGCCCACAGCCTCTCGACGTCGTCCTCGCTCACGAGTCCCGTGAGGAGGCCCTGCTTCCCCGAGTTGCCCCGGAAGATGTCGCCGAACCTCGGGCTGAGCACGGCCCGGAAGCCGTAGTCGCGCAGCGCCCACACGGCGTGCTCGCGCGAGGAGCCGGTGCCGAAGTCCGGACCGGCGACGAGGACGGTGGCGCCCTCGTAGACCGGCTGGTTGATGAAGAAGGCGGGGTCCTGGCGCCACTGGTGGAACAGCGCGTCCTCGAACCCGGTCTTCGTGACGCGCTTCAGGAACTGCGCGGGGATGATCTGGTCGGTGTCGACGTTCGACCGCTTCAGCGGCACGGCCGTGCCGGTGACGATGCTGACCTTCTCCATGCTCAGGCCCCCTGTCCGACGGCGGTGGCCTGGCGGATCGACTCGGCGTCGACGACGCCGTCCTCCTGCAGGTCCCACGGGCTCGAGAGCGTGCCGCGGATCGCGGTGGCCGCGGCGACGAGCGGCGACACGAGGTGCGTGCGCCCGCCCTTGCCCTGGCGGCCCTCGAAGTTGCGGTTGCTGGTGGAGGCGCAGCGCTCTCCGGGAGCGAGCTGGTCGGGGTTCATCCCGAGGCACATGGAGCAGCCGGCGAAGCGCCACTCGGCGCCGAAGTCGGTGAAGACCTTGTCGATGCCCTCGGCCTCGGCCTCGAGCCGCACGCGCGCGCTGCCGGGGACGACCATGACGCGGACGCCCTCGGCCTTGGTGCGGCCGCGGACGATCTCCGCGGCGGCCCGCAGGTCCTCGACCCGGCTGTTGGTGCACGAGCCGATGAACACGGTGTCGACCGCGATCTCCTTCATGGGGGTGCCCGGGGCGAGGTCCATGTAGGCGAGGGCGCGCGTCGCGGCGGCACGCTCGTTCGGGTCGGCGATGGCGGCGGGGTCCGGCACGGGCTCGCTCAGCGAGACGCCCTGGCCGGGGTTGGTGCCCCAGGTCACGAAGGGCTCCAGCGCGTCGGCGTCGAGGAGGACCTCGGCGTCGAAGACCGCGTCGTCGTCGGTGGCGAGGGTCTCCCAGTAGGCGACGGCCTCGTCCCAGTCGGCGCCCGTCGGGGCGTGCGGCCGGCCGCGGAGGTAGTCGTAGGTGGTCTGGTCGGGCGCGACCATGCCGGCGCGCGCGCCCGCCTCGATCGACATGTTGCAGATCGTCATGCGGCCCTCCATGGAGAGGGAGCGGATGGCGCTGCCGCGGTACTCGAGCACGTAGCCCTGCCCGCCGCCCGTGCCGATCTGCGCGATGACCGCGAGGATGATGTCCTTGGCCGTCACGCCGGGGCGCAACGTGCCCTCGACGGTGACCGCCATGGTCTTGAACGGCTGCAGCGGCAGGGTCTGCGTGGCCATGACGTGTTCGACCTCGCTCGTGCCGATCCCGAACGCCATCGCGCCGAACGCGCCGTGCGTGGAGGTGTGCGAGTCGCCGCAGACGACGGTGATGCCCGGCATCGTGAGGCCCAGCTGCGGGCCCACGACGTGGACGATGCCCTGCTCGATGTCGCCGAGCGAGTGCAGCCGGATCCCGAACTCCTCGGCGTTCCTCCGGAGCGTCTGGATCTGCGTGCGGCTGGTCAGGTCGGCGATGGGCCGGTCGATGCCGATGGTCGGCGTGTTGTGGTCCTCGGTCGCGATGGTGAGGTCCGGTCGGCGCACGGGGCGGCCGGCTAGCCGGAGGCCGTCGAAGGCCTGCGGGCTGGTGACCTCGTGGACGAGGTGGAGGTCGATGTAGAGGAGGTCGGGGGTACCGTCCTCCCCCTCGGCGACCAGGTGGTCGGCCCACACCTTCTCGGCCAGGGTCTTCGCAGGCTGCACGCGGCTCTCCTCATGGCAGGGGCGCGAGGGTGCCCTCGCGCATCATGGGAGTCTAACGCCGGGCGCTCCGCGCTATTCCTCGGGCGACGGCGCGCCCGCGGACCCGGTCGCGGTCGGCTGGTCCTCCCGGGCCTCGGCGTGCGCCTCGATGACGACGACGGTGACGTTGTCGCGACCGCCGGACGCGAGCGCCTGGGCGACGAGCGCGTCCGCCGCGCGGTCGACTCCGCCGCCGTCCTCGCGCGCCAGCTGGAGCACGGCCGCGATCGAGCGGTCGTCGAGCTCCTTGGTCAGGCCGTCGGAGCAGATGAGGAACACCTGGTGCTCCGTGACCGGCAGCAGCCACTCGTCCGCGGCGACCTCGTCGTGCGATCCCACCGCGCGCGTGATGAGGTTCCGCACGGGGCTGCGCTCGGCCTCGGCTCGGGTCATGCGGCCGCGGTCGACGAGCTCCTGGACGGCCGAGTGGTCGATCGTCACCTGCTCGAGGCGCCCGCGCGACCACGCGTAGACGCGCGAGTCGCCGACGTTGAAGACCATCCAGAGCGCCTCGTCGTCCTCCGAGCGCACCAGCGCGACCCCGGCGAGCGTGGTGCCCGCCACGGTGCCGGGCGGGTCGTCCCCCGTGATGAGGTCGCCGATGGCGTCGTTGGAGGCGTCGACGGCCTCCACGATGAGGTCGCGCGTCACGGGCGCGTCCCCCGACAGCCCGCCGAAGGTCTCCACGAGGGTGGCGCTGGCGCGGTCGCCGAACGCGTGACCCCCCATGCCGTCGGCCACGAGCCACACGGGCGGATCCGCGAGGAGCCCGTCCTCGTTCACGGCGCGCACGCTGCCCACGTCCGTGCGGGCGGCCCAGGTCACGTGGATCCGGCGCCCGCCGAGCGCGATGGTGCGCGCCTCGGTCACCGCTCGGCCCGGTCGTCGTCGCGCTCGACGGCCGCCTCGCTGCCGTCGGCCGGGGCGACGGGGATCCCGTCCGCGCGCATCTTGACGAGGCTCGCCACGGTCGCGACCGCCATGGACGCGAGGATCACCACGAGGCTCACGAGCGTCGGGATCTCGGGCGCCCACTCGATGCCCTCGCCGCCGTTGACGAACGGCAGCGTGTTCTCGTGCATGGCGTGCAGCACGAGCTTCACGCCGATGAAGAAGAGGATGAAGGCGATGCCGTACTTGAGGTACACCAGCCGGTCGAGCAGCCCGCCCAGCAGGAAGTAGAGCTGGCGGAGGCCCATCAGGGCGAAGATGTTCGCGGTGAAGACGATGAACGGCGACTCCGTGATGCCGAAGATGGCCGGGATCGAGTCGAGGGCGAAGATCAGGTCTGTGGTGCCGATCGACACGAACACGATGACCATGGGCGTCAGCACCTTGCGGCCGTCGATGACGGTGCGCACCTTCGAGCCGTCGAAGTCCGGCGCGATCTTGAGGCGCCGACGCAGGAACCTGATGAACAGCGAGTCCTCGCTGTCCTCGTCCTCGTCGCCCACCGCCTGCTTGACGGCCGTGTAGAGGAGGAACGCGCCGAAGATGTAGAAGATCCAGCTGTAGCTCTCGATGAGCTCCGCGCCCAGGAGGATGAAGATCCCGCGCAGCACCAGCGCGATGATGATGCCCACCATGAGCACCTCCTGCTGGTACTTCCGGGGCACGCTGAACCTGCTCATGATGATCACGAAGACGAACAGGTTGTCGATGCTGAGGCTGTACTCCGTGAGCCACCCGGCGAGGAACTGGCCGGCGTGCTCCGTGCCGCCGACGAAGAGCATGATGACGGCGAAGACCAGCGCGAGCCCCACGTAGAAGGCGACCCACAGGCCGGACTCCTTCGTGGAGGGGACGTGCGGGCGCCGGTACACGATCAGCAGGTCGGCGACGAGGATGACCACGAGGATCGACAGCGAGACGATCTCGAACGGGAGGGGCAGCTGGGGCACGCGGAGGCTTTCTGCAGCACGGGAGCGGCACGGACATGCCTCGTCGAAACTACAGGTCGGCCGACGGGTTGTTCACAATTCCCCCATCCGGGGCATCCGCTCGGCGGCCCCGCATTACGTTGGTCCCTCACCACACGAGAGGGACGCCCCATGGCCGTACTGGCGAACGAGCTCGATGCACCCGACCACGGAGGGGACGACGCGGGACCCCGCCGTCGCGGACCCCGCACCACGGGCGACGCCCGCCTGAGCATCATCGAGGCGGCCCGCATGCTGTTCATCGAGTCCGGCGCCGACCGCGTGAGCGCCCGGCGCATCGCCGCCGCCGCCGGGGTGGACCCGAGCCTCGTCCGCTACTACTTCGGGTCGCTCGAGGCCCTCCTGGAGGAGGCGCTCCGCCCCTCGGAGGACCTGCTCGCCCCCTACCTCCGCCTGCGCGAGCTGCCCGTCGAGGAGCGCGGCGCGGCCCTCGTGGACGCGGCCCTCCACACGTGGGAGCACCCGGTGGGGTCCACCATCATGCGCTGGGTCACCGTGTCGTCGGATCACGACAGCGGCGCCTACAAGCGGTTCGCGGAGGCGGCGCCCCAGCACTGGATGAGCGCGCTGCCCGAGTCGATGCCCGCCGAGGAGGCCGGCATCCGCAACTCGCTCGTCGGCGCGGCCCTCGGCGGCATCGCCATCACCCGCTACATCTGGCGCATGGAGCCCATCGCGAGCATGCCCCGCGCGACCGTGGTCGCGCTGCACGGGCCCGTGGTGCAGGGCTTCCTCACCGGACCCCTGCCCGAGGTCCCCGCCGACACCCCGCTGCCCGGCGCCTGAGGCAGCACGCCGGTCGACGATCGATCATCGCCGCGTGCCGGTCGCCGGAGCGCGGCGCTCGGCTCGGGATCAGCCCCGGTCGGTGAGGTCCGCGCGGACCGCGAGCGGCTCCCGCACCAGCTTGTGCGGCGCGGCCTGGGCCACGGGCTTCAGGGTGAGCAGGTCCACGTTCACGTGCGGCGGCAGCTCCACCGCGTGCACGATCGCCTCGGCCACGTCCTCCGCCGTGAGCGGGCCCGGGACGCCGTCGTAGACCGCGTCCGCCCGCGCCCGGTCCCCTCCGAAGCGCACCAGCGAGAACTCCTCCGTGCGCACCTGGCCCGGCGCGATCTCGATCACGCGGATGGGCTCCCCCGCCAGCTCGAGGCGGAGGACGCCCAGCATCGCGTGCACGGCGGCCTTCGCGGCGTTGTAGCCGCCCCCGCCCTCGTAGGGGACGTGCGCGGCGATCGAGCTGACGGTCACCACGTCGGCGCTGCCGCCCTCGGGCACGCCCGCGCGCAGCAGCGGCAGGAGCGCGCTGGTCACGCGCTGGACCGCGAGCACGTTGATCTCGTACATCCACGCCCAGTCCGCGGCGGACCCGCCCTCGACCGTGTCGGTGCCGACGGCGCCGCCGGCGTTGTTGACGAGCGCGTGGACGCCCCCGGTCTCCCGGAGGTGGTCGCGGAGCGCGTCCACGTCGGCCTGCACGGTGAGGTCGGCGACGGCGTACGCGGCCCCGGTCTCCTCGGCGAGCGCCCGCAGGCGGTCCTCGCGGCGGGCGACGCCGACGACGTCCCACCCCCGGCTCCGGAACAGGCGGACGGTGGCGGCGCCGATCCCCGAGCTCGCACCCGTGACGACGACCCTCTTGCTGCTGGACATGACCCCAGCGTAGGGAACGCGGGCGCCGGCGGGTTACGCCGCGCGACGGGTCGCGTTGACCGCCCGCGGGCCGTGTTCCTACTGTCGAGGTGCGCTCGCACGGGCGACACCGACGCATGAGGGAAGGCACCACCATGAGCGACCACGACGAGGACCGGGCAGCGGGCTGGCGCTTCGAGACGCAGCAGATCCACGCGGGGGCCGCCCCGGATCCCGTCACGAACGCGCGCGCGACGCCGATCTACCAGACGACCTCGTACGTGTTCAAGGACTCCGCGCACGCGCAGGACCTCTTCGCGCTAGCCGAGTTCGGCAACATCTACACCCGCATCCAGAACCCCACGCAGGCCGTCGTGGAGGAGCGCGTGGCCGCTCTCGAGGGCGGGTCGGCGGCGCTCCTCGTGGCGTCGGGGCAGTCGGCCTCGACCTTCGCGGTGCTCAACATCGCGCAGGCCGGCGACCACATCGTCTCCAGCTCCTCCATCTACGGCGGCACCTACAACCTGTTCAAGTACACGCTCGCGAAGCTCGGCATCGAGACGACGTTCGTCGAGGACCAGGACGACCCCGAGGCATGGGCGCGGGCCGTGCGCCCGAACACGAAGCTCTTCTTCGCGGAGACCATCGGCAACCCGCGCATCAACATCCTCGACATCCGCAGCGTCGCGGACCGGGCGCATGCCGCCGGCGTACCCCTCATCGTCGACAACACCATCGCCACGCCGTACCTCATCCGGCCCTTCGAGCACGGCGCGGACATCGTCGTGCACTCGGCGACCAAGTTCCTCGGCGGGCACGGCACCGTGATCGGCGGGCTCGTCGTCGACGGCGGCCGCTTCCCGTGGTCCGAGCACGCGGAGCGCTTCCCCGGCCTCACCACGCCCGACGCCTCGTACCACGGGGTCACCTACACCGAGGCGCTCGGCGACGGGATCGCGTACATAATCAAGGCCCGCGTGCAGCTCCTCCGCGACCTCGGCGCCTCCATCGCCCCGGCGAGCGCCTGGCAGCTGATCCAGGGCATCGAGACGCTGAGCCTGCGGATCGAGCGGCACGTGCAGAACGCGCAGGCCGTCGCCGAGTGGCTCGACGCCCACGAGGACATCGCCACCGTCTACTACTCGGGGCTCCCCACGAGCCCCTGGTACGCCGCCGCCAACCGCTACGCGCCGCGCGGCGTCGGCGCCGTGCTGTCCTTCGAGCTGAAGGGCGGCGTCGACGCCGGGCGCGCCCTCGTCGACTCGCTGCAGCTGTTCAGCCACCTGGCGAACATCGGCGACGTCCGCAGCCTCGTGATCCACCCGGCCTCCACCACGCACTCGCAGCTGACGCCCGAGCAGCAGCTCACCGCCGGGGTCACCCCGGGCCTCGTGCGCCTGTCCGTGGGCCTGGAGAGCATCGACGACATCCTCGACGACCTCGCCGCCGGGCTGCGCGCCGCCCGCGCGGTCAAGGACGCGGCGATCGACTCGTCGCTCCAGGGCGCCGGCCCGGTCGGGGCGTAACACTCGGGCGCGCGCCCGTCGCGGATGGTTCACTGATCGGGATGGACTGGCAGACACCCGAGGACACCGTCCCGTCGAGCCTCGTGACGGACGCGCAGATCCGCTCCCTGATCGGCCGCCCGCCGGCCTCCGGGGCCTGGCGCGAGGGCGATCCCGTCGCCGACCGCCTCTTCGCGTCGGTGGGCGGGATCGACCTCGAGGCGGGCGGGCGCATCCCGTCGGTGCGCGTGGCCTACGAGACCTTCGGCGAGCGCGCGCCGGACGGCCGCAACGCCGTCCTCGTGCTGCACGCGCTCACCGGGGACAGCCATCTGCGCGGTCCTGCCGGACCAGGGCAGCCCACCGGCGGCTGGTGGTCCGGGATCGTCGGCCCGGGGCTCGCGATCGACACGGACCGCTGGTTCGTGGTCGCGCCCAACATGCTCGGCGGCTGCCAGGGCACCACGGGCCCCGCCTCCCTGGCCCCGGACGGCGCCGAGTGGGCGGCCCGCTTCCCGTACATCACCATCCGCGACCAGGTCCGCGTGCAGGCAGCCCTCGCCGACGCGCTGGGCATCGACGTGTGGGCCGCGGTCGTGGGCGGCTCCATGGGCGGCATGCAGGCGCTCGAGTGGGGCGTCGGCCACGCGGACCGCATGCGCCGCCTCGCGATCCTGGCGGCTCCCGCCATCTCGAGCGCCGACCAGATCGCGCTCAACTCCGTGCAGGCGGAGGCCATCCGCATGGATCCCGCCTACCGCGACGGCGACTACCACGACGCGGCCGACGGCGACGGCCCGCACCGCGGCCTCGCCCTGGCGCGCCGCATGGCGCTGCTCAACTACCGCAGCCCCGACGAGCTGAACCAGCGCTTCGCCCGGTCCTGGCAGAGCGGGATCAGCCCCATGGGCGACGAGGGCCGGTACGCGGTGGAGTCGTACCTCGACTTCCACGGCAACAAGTTCACCCGGCGCTTCGACGCCACCAGCTACATCCGCCTCATCGACTCGATGAGCTCCCACGACGTGGGACGCGACCGGGGCGGGGTGGAGGCGGCGCTCGGCAGGGTGCGCGCCGCCACGCTCGTGGTCGGCATCGACAGCGACCGGCTCTTCCCCGTCGCGGACCAGCGCCTCATCGCGCGGGCCGTGCCCGGGTCCATCGACGGCGGCGAGGTCGTGGTCATCTCCTCCGACTACGGGCACGACGGCTTCCTCATCGAGAACGAGGCGGTGGGCCGCGAGCTCGCCCGCCTGCTCGACCACGACGCGTAGCGGCGCCGGGCGCACCGGCGCCCCAGTACGGGGGTGAGTTGGGCGCGCGGCATCGCCCCGCCGCATCATGCGTTCCTATGCTTCCCCTGGGAGCACGCCGCCGCCCCCGGGCGTCGGCGTACGAGGGGAGCACCGATGAGCCGACGTCCGCTGCAGGCGACGGGGCAGGGCCAGCGGGTCCGCGTGGCGCTCGTCGACGACCACGTCCTCCTGCTCGACGGGCTGAGCGCCCGGCTGTCGCGCCCGCGCACGGGCGTCGAGGTCGTGGCGACGTCGCCCACCTGGAGCGGCCTCGTCCGCGACGAGCGCTTCCCCGACGCGTTCGACGTCGTCGTCCTCGACCTCGCCCTCCGCGACGACGTGCCGGTGGCGCAGAAGATCCGGACCCTGACGGGCGCCGGCCTCACCTCGGTGCTCCTCAGCACGCACGCCGACCCGTCGACCATCCACGGCGCGATGCGCGCCGGGGCGTCCGCCGTGGTGCCGAAGGCGGAGTCCTCGGAGGAGCTGATCGCGAGCATCCACGCGGCCGCCGACGGCACGCCGCGGCAGAGCGCGCTCGTGCAGCAGGCGATGCAGGACTTCCAGGCCGAGGAGGACCCGCGGCTGGGGCAGCAGGAGCAGCGCGCGCTCGTGCTCTACGCGGGCGGGCGGTCGATCCGCGACGTGGCCGAGGCCATGAGCACCACCGAGGAGACGGTGAAGTCGTACATCAAGCGGGGGCGCCGGAAGTACCTGCACGCGGGGACGGACCTCGGCACGAAGCTGCTGCTGCGCCGCCACGCGATCCGCCACGGCTGGATCGCGCCGGAGTAGTCGGACGCGGCCCCTCCGGGCGGCGATCCTAGGACATGCGCACGATCGGCACGGCTTCCGCCTCGACGTGCCACGCGCTTCCCGCTCCCCCATAGGATCGGAGGCACACCGAGCGCACGCCACCGGCGTCGGCGCACTGCGAGCGGGGACCCGATGGATCGCATGAAGCGCGAGCGCGAGCGCCTGCTGCAGCGGACCGCCCGCGTCTACGGCCTGAGCTTCACCGCGGTGGCCGCGCTCTGCATCCTGCTCCCGGGCGAGATCCCGCCCCCCGCGGCGGCGGGCAGCACCGCCCTCCTGATCGTCCTCGCCGTCGCGCAGTGGCGCATCGGCACGGATGCCCGCGCGCGCTGGATGCTGGTCGTCCTCGTCGCCGGCCTCGCCGCGATGGTCGTGGCGCAGCTCGGCGGGCGCTCGGCCTCGTCCCTCACGGCCCTCACCCACCTGTCCGCGGGCGCCGTCGGATCGCTCGCGCTCCTCGAGACCATCCGGCCCGGACGCCTCCGCATCGTCGCGGCCGCCTTCGTGCTCACGAGCGCGGTCGCGGTCGGCACGGCGTGGTCGACGGAGGCCTTCCCCTACGTGGTGCTCGTGCACGTCTTCGGCTGGCTCCTCGCGGCCATCCTCGGCTACTGGCTGAGCGTGGCCGTCCGACGGGTCGGCCGGCGCATCACCGACATCGGGCGGGCGCACCGCGCCGAGCGCATGGCCAGCGAGCTCGAGGCCCAGCGACGGCAGGGGGCGAGGCTCCTCCACGACACGGTCCTCGCGACGCTCACGCTCCTCGCGCACTCCGGCGTCGGCGTCACAGCGCAGGCGATGCGCCAGCAGGCGGCCGACGACGCCCGCCTCCTCCGCCAGCTGCGCCTCGGCGCCAACCCCACGCCCCAGGCGTCGGGCGGCTACACGCTCGAGCCCGTCGAGCAGTCGGTCCTCGGCAACACGCTGGAGTCGGTCAAGCAGCGCTTCGGCCGGATGGGGCTCGAGGTGAGCTGGCACGGCACCGGGCAGGTGCTGCTCCCGAGCGACATCCTCGACGCGTTCCTCCTCTCGCTCGCGGAGTGCCTGGAGAACGTGCGCCGGCACGCGGGCGTGACCGAGGCGCACGTCACCATCACCGACGACGACACCACGGTGCGCGCCATGGTGACCGATGCGGGCGTCGGGTTCGACCTCGCGCACGTCGACCAGGCCAAGCTCGGCTTCAAGGAGTCCGTCGTCGCGCGCCTCGCGGACGTGGGCGGCAACGCGCGCCTGTTCTCCTCCCCGGGATCCGGCACCACGGTCGTCCTCGAGGTGCCCAAGTGAGCCGCCGCGCGCCCGACGCCCCGCCGCGCACAAGCCGGCGCGTGCGCCTGCCCGCGGGCACCCCCGCGCAGCCGACCTCCATCGGCCTCGGCTACCTCGGCGCGGGGTCCGCGGTCGTCTGCGCGATCGCCATGGGCTACGGCCTCGTCCGCTTCGCGCTCGACTACCGCCTGCTGCCGTCGCCCGGCCTGACCGCGACCGCGTGGATCCTCCTCGTCGCCCTCCTCGCGGCCTCGGTCATCGCGGTCCGCGCGCTCCGCGACCGCATGCCGGGTCCCCTGATGGCGGTCTTCGTCGTGGGGCTCGGCGTCGTGGTCGCGCTCGACCTCGTGGCGGTCTGGCCCTTGGGCGACGTCATGCAGCACGCCACGGCGGGCATCGCCGCCGGGGCGGCCCTGCTCACGACCGTCACCTACCGGCCCGCCCGGGAGGTGCTGGCGGTCGACGTCGCCCTGGGCGCGGTGCTCCTCGTCGTGTTCCTCGTCTCCGACCCGGTGGGACCCGCCGACCTGGCGCCCGAGATCTCCGCCATCGCGCGCGCCGTGGTGCCCGCCGCGTTCGGGGTCGCCGTCGTCCGCGGGTTCCGCCGCGTGACCGAGATGGAGCTCGACCGCGTCCTCGTGCAGAGCACCGTCTCCGCCCCGCGCTACGCCGTGGGCATGCTCGCCAGCGAGGAGCTGGCGCGCCTCGACCTCGCCGCCGAGCAGCTCCTCGACGACGTCGCCAACGGGCGCGAGCCCCTCCCCCTGTCGCCGCTCGCCGCCTCCACCGCGGCGTCGCTGGCGACCGAGCTCCGGCTGCACCTCATCGAGGGCCGCCGCGAGACCTGGCTGCACCACGCCATCACGGAGTCCGAGTTCCTCGGGCCGGACGTCACCCTGAGCGACCCGAACGCGCTCGCCGGCCTCCTGGACCGCCGCCAGCGCGACGGCCTCCTCTCGGCGGTCTGGCTGCTGCTGACGTCCACCGAGCGGCGCGCCGGCGTGCCCGGCGTGGCCGTGCAGCTCGCGCTCGGCCCCCTGCGCGGTCGGGCCGCCGGGGCGACGCCGACGCCGCTGCGCCGGGCGATCGTGCCGATCGTCATCACGACGACGGGGCTGCCCCGGACCCGACTGGATCCCTCGACGTGGGATGCTATCGACAAGGTCGGCACGCACGCGGAGAGCACCCGCGGGACGAGCCTCCTCATCACGATCGACTGCGTAGTGGACAACCCCGCCGACCGGTGAGGGCCCTCATGAGAACCGGAGAGCACGTGTCAGCTGAGAACCGACCGATCACCCTCGCCATCGTGGACGACCACCGGATGCTGCTCGGAGCCCTCACCGAGTGGATCCGCAACGCCGCGTCCGACATCGAGATGGTCGCCGCCGTGTCCACCTGGCCGGAGCTCCTGACGCACCCGCGCTTCCCGGTCGACGTCGTGCTCCTCGACCTCGACCTCAAGGACAACCTGCCCATCTCGCTGAAGATCTCGACGCTGAAGACCACGGGCGTGAAGACCGTGCTGATGAGCACGTACTCCGAGCCCAACGTCGTGCGTGAGGCGCTCGCCTCCGGCGCGCTCGGCTACCTCGTGAAGAGCGAGGACGCGAGCATGATCGTCGACGCCATCCGGCTCGCGGCCGACGGCCAGTCGTACATCTCGGCCGAGCTCGACCTCGCCATCAACAGCACCGACGTCGGCGGCGTGCCGAAGCTCAGCGCGCAGGAGCGCCGCGTCATGGCCCTGTACGGCGGCGGCGAGCCCGTGAAGTCGGTGGCCTACAGCCTCGGCATCTCCGAGGAGACGGCGAAGTCGTACCTCAAGCGGATCCGCGAGAAGTACCGCGTCGCGGGCTTCGACGTGGGCACCAAGGTGGCGCTGCGCAAGCGCGCGATCCAGGACGGCATCCTCCTCCAGGGCGAGTAGCCGCGCACGGCCCGCGCCTGAGCCTGCGCCGTCGGAGGCGCGGGTGCCGGCGCCTCAGCCGCCCAGCGCGATCGGTTGAGTGGTCGGCCGCGGGCCGTCCACCGGACGTCGTGCCCCGCGGCGGCGCCGGTCGAGGCCGAACGCCGCGAGGGCGATCAGGAGGCCCGCCACGCTGAGCCCCACGCCCACGATCGCGGGCGACGTGTAGCCGAGGCCCGCCGCGACGGTGACGCCGCCGAGCGCCGCGCCGAGCGCGTTGCCCGTGTTGAGGGCGGAGTGGTTGAGCGCGGCGGCGATGGACTGCGAGTCGTGCGCCACGTCCATGAGGCGGATCTGGATCCCGGGCGACAGCGCGGCGGCCGCCCCCCCGATGAGGAAGAGGAAGGCGAACAGCCCCACGGGATGGGCCGCGGTGAGCGCGAGTCCCACGAGCGAGACGATGAGCAGGCCGAACAGCGACAGGAGCGCGACGCGCACGTCGCGGTCCGCCCACCAGCCGCCCACGAGGTTGCCCGCCGTCATGCCGAGGCCGACCACCACGAGCGCCAGCGGCACGGACCACTCGGGCAGCCCCGTCACCTCCGTCACCATCGGCGCCACGAACGTGTAGACGGCGAAGAAGCCGCCGAACCCGATCGCGCCGATCAGGAGGGCGAGCCACACCTGCAGTCGCGTGAAGGCGCGGAGCTCCCTCCGGAGCGTCGCCTCGGGGTTCCCCGCCTGGTCGGGCACGGCGAGGAGGACGGCGACGAAGGTGGCCGCGAATATCGCGGCGACCACGAGGTAGGCGACGCGCCAGCCCGCGTTCTGCCCGATCCACGTGACGATCGGCACGCCGATCACGTTGGCGATGGTGAGCCCGGCGAGCACGAAGGCGACGCCGCGGGCGCGCTTGCCCTCCCCCATGAGCTGCGCGGCCACGAGCGAGGCGATCCCGAAGTAGGCGCCGTGCGGGAGGCCCGCCACGAAGCGCGCGAGGACGACGAGGCCGAAGCTCGGGAGGACGGCGCTGAGGACCGTGCCGAGCGTGAACGCGAGGAGCAGCCAGAGCAGCAGCTTCCGACGCGGCGCGCGCGCCGACGCCGCGGCGATGGTGGGGGCGCCCACGACCACGCCGAGGGCGTAGGCGCTGATGAGCGTGCCCGCCTGCGCGTTGGCGGCCTCCGTCGAGCGGGCCGCCACCTCGGGCAGGAGGTCGGCCGCGAGCTGCGGCAGGAGCCCCATGGCGACGAACTCCGTCGTGCCGATGGCGAACCCGCCCATCGCGAGGGCGAGCAGGGCGACGCGGACGCGGGCCGGCGACAGGGTCGCCCGCCCGGGGATGGGGGGATTCACCCGACGAGCCTACCGGTGGTCGGGATCCGGTCGAGAGGGAGCCGCGCGCCGTCAGGCGCCGGCGTCGCGGGCGTCGCGGGCCTCGAGCGCCGACTCGAGGCGCTCGAGCTTCCCGGTGAGCTCGCCCGCGTACCCCGGGCGGATGTCCGCCTTGAGCACGAGCGACACGCGCGTGCCGAACGGGGCTACGGCCTCCGTGGCCCGTCGCACGACGTCGAAGACCTCGTCCCAGTCCCCCTCGATCGTCGTGAACATGGAGTCCGTGCGGTTCGGCAGGCCGGAGGCGCGGACGACCGCGACGGCGGCCGCGACGGCGTCGTGGACTGAGGCGTCGGGTGCGTCGCCCCCGCTGGGAGCGACGGAGAAGGCGACGAGCATGGGGACCCCCGGGGATCGACGGCGGCGGCGGTCGTCCGGGCGGGCGCCCGGCGGCCGGCCGGATGTGGGTCCAGGCTACCGACCCCGACCGCCCTGTGGACGGTCGCCGACGTCGATCCCGCCTCCCCGCGAGACTCGTCCGGTACTTGAGAGTTCACAGAACGGGTCGGCCGCGGTGCGGCCGCCCGCATCGCACCAGAGGAGCAACGCCATGGAGAAGAAGACGAAGATCATCATCGGGATCGCGGGCGGCGCGGTCGTCCTGGTCGGCGGCTTCGCCGCGTTCGGCGGCCCCCTGTACCAGCAGCTCGCCGGTGCGCCCGACGCCGTGCCGACGCTCGCGGCCACGCCCGCCGCGGGCGGGCCGGTCGGCGACCTCTCCGGCGAGTGGACCGTCGGGGGGTCCTCGTTCGCGGGCTACCGCGTCGACGAGGTCCTGAACGGCACGCCCGTCACCGTCAACGGCCGCACGGACGCCGTCACCGGGGACATCACGGTCGACGGGACCCGGGTCACCGCGGGCACCATGACGGTCGACGTGACGAGGATCGCCACCGACCAGCCGCCCCGCGACGCGTACTTCCAGGGCGAGGCGATGCAGACCGCCGAGTTCCCGACGGCGACCTTCACGCTCACCCAGCCGATCGCCGCCGACGGGGTGCAGGCCGGCGTGCCCGCCACCTACGACGTGACCGGGGACCTCACGCTGCACGGGGTCACCCGCTCCGTGACGGCGCAGATGCAGGCGTCCTTCACGGACGACGGCGGCCAGATCGTCGGCTCGATCCCGATCACCTTCGAGGACTTTGGCGTCCAGGCGCCGAGCCTGGGCTTCGTCACGGTCGAGGACCAGGGGTCGGTGGAGTTCTCCCTCGACGTGGCGCCGAGGGCCTAGCCCCCGGGCGTCCCCCGCAGCACGTCCCGCACGGCCCTCGGCATCGCCTCCGCGACGTCGAGGGCCGTGACCGGTCCTCCGTCGGACGCGATCCCGCCGGCCCTCCCGTGCAGCCACGCCGCGGCGGCCGCCACCTCGGCGAGGTCCGCCAGGGGGTCCGCCGAGTCGGCCAGGCGCGTCGACGCCCCCGCGACGAGCGCGCCCAGCACCCCGCCGAGCACGTCGCCGGACCCGGCGGTCGCGAGCCATGGAGTCCCCGAACGGACCGCGATGCGCGCGGACCCGCCCACCACGAACGTGGTCGCGCCCTTCAGCAGCACGCACACCCCCAGCTCCCGGGCCGCCCGCTCCGCCCAGCCCGCGGCGTCCGCCGCGATGTCCTCCGCCGAGGCGCGGATGCCCGCGTCGTCGAGGAGACGCGAGAGCTCCCGGAAGTGCGGCGTCACGACCGCCGGCCCCGTCGCACGGCCGATCAGGTCGAGAGCCCCGGCGTCCACCACCGCCGGCAGCCCCTGCTCGAGCGCCGCGACGATGTCCGCGGTCGTCGCCGCGTCGCGGTGGGACCGGTCCATGCCGGAGCCGACCAGCCACGCCTGCACGCGCCCGTCGGCCGTCACGACCTCGGGGCGCCGCGCGAGGACGGACGCCGAGGCACCCGCGGGCCCGAGGTAGCGGATCATGCCGAGGCCCGTCCGCGCGGCCGCCTCCACGCCGAGGACCGCGGCCCCCGGGTACCGGTCGGATCCGGTCCGCACCCCGAGCACGCCGCGCGTGTACTTGTCGTCGTCGTCCGCCGGGAGGCGGACGGCCCGTCGGGTCCGCTCCGCGTCCTGGCGGATCCAGCCCTCGGGTACCCGGTCCGTGCGCGCGTCGCTCATCCCCTCACGATAGGCGGGCGGGAATGCGGCGACCGCGCCGCGCCTTGGTCCCATGAGGCCGACGTCGCCCTCCGCCCGTCCCCGCGCGCCGCGCCTCCCGCCTGGGCCCGCGGCCGCCCGCCTGGAAGGAACCCCATGCCCACGTCCCCGCTCTTCGAGCCGATCACCGTCCGCGGCGTCACCGCGCGCAACCGTATCTGGGTGGCACCCATGTGCCAGTACAGCATCGACGCGCGCGACGGCGTGCCCGGCGCCTGGCACCTGGCGCACCTCGGCTCCTTCGCCCGCGGAGGAGCCGGACTCGTGATGGCCGAGGCCACGGGCGTGAGCCCCGAGGCGCGCATCACGCCCGAGGACACCGGCATCTGGGACGACGCGCAACGCGACGCGTGGAAGCCGATCGTCGACTTCATCCACGAGATGGGCGCCGTCGCCGCCATCCAGCTCGCCCATGCCGGCCGCAAGGCCTCCACGTACTCGTTCTCGGGCCGCGGCACCACGCCCGTCGCGGAGGGCGGCTGGGAGACGGTCGCGCCGTCGGCGGAGCCGTTCCCCGGATACGCGACGCCCACGGCGCTCGACGCGGACGGCATCCGGAAGGTCGTCGACGACTTCGCCGCCGCCGCCCGCCGCGCCGTGGACGCCGGCTTCGACGTGCTCGAGATCCACGCCGCCCACGGCTACCTCCTGCACCAGTTCCTCTCGCCGCTCAGCAACCACCGGGACGACGAGTTCGGCGGGAGCCTCGAGAACCGGGCGCGCCTGCTGCTGCAGGTCGTCGACGCGGTGCGCGCCGAGGTCCCCGACGTGCCGCTCCTCGTGCGCTTCTCCGCCACCGACTGGGCGGGCGACGCCGGCTGGGACGAGCGGCAGACCGCCGCCGTCGCCGGCTGGGCCGCCGAGCGCGGGGCGGACTTCTTCGACATCTCCACCGGCGGCAACACCACGGGCGTGACGATCCCGGTCGCCCCCGGCTACCAGGTGCCGTTCGCGGAGTACGTGAAGGAGCACGCGGGGGTCGCGCTCAACGCCGTGGGGCTCATCACGGAGCCCGCGCAGGCGGAGGCCGTCGTGGCCGAGGGCCGCGCGGACGCCGTGATGCTCGGCCGCGAGATGCTCCGCGACCCGCACTTCGCGCTCCGCGCCGCGCACGAGCTGGGCGTCGAGATCGACTACTGGCCCAAGCAGTACGACCGCGCGCGCTGGGCGGCCTGACCCGCCGGAACCCGACGACGACGGCGCGGCACCCCTCGGGGTGCCGCGCCGTCGTCGTGCCTCCGGGTCAGATGCGCCGGGTGGCGTCCTGCACCTCGCCGACGAGCTCCTCGATGATGTCCTCGAGGAACAGCACCCCCGTCGTCTCGCCGGCCTCCGTGAAGGCGCGGGCGAGGTGCGCGCCGGACCGGCGCATCATGGCGAGGGCGTCCTCGAGCTCGGTGCCCTCGAACACCGAGACGAGCTGCCGGATCCGCTTGGCCGGCACGGGCCGCACGAACTCGTCGGCCTCGTCCAGGTCGATGACGTCCTTCAGGTGCAGGTACCCGGACGGCTCGCCCCGGTCGTCCACGATCACGTAGCGGGAGAACCCGTGGCGGGCGACGGCCCGCTCGACCTCGGAGGGCGACGCGGTCTCGTGCAGGCTGACCAGCGCGTCGAGCGGGATCGCGATGTCCTGCACCTTCTTGCCGGTGAACTCGAACGCGGCGGTCAGAGCGCCGGTCCGGTCCTCGAGCACGCCCTCCCGCGTCGACTGGTCGACGATGCCCTGCACCTCGTCGAGCGTGAAGGCGCTGGCGGCCTCGTCCTTCGGCTCGACCCCGAACAGGCGCAGCACGCCGTTCGAGATCCCGTTGAGCGCCAGGATGAGGGGCTTCACGACGCGGGCGATGCCCACCAGCGGCGGCGCGAGCAGCAGCGCGGCCCGATCCGGGACGGAGAAGGAGATGTTCTTCGGCACCATCTCGCCGAGGACGACGTGCAGGAACGACACCAGCAGGAGCGCGATGACGAAGGCGATGGTCGAGATCGCCTCGTCCGGCAGACCGGTCGCGGCCAGCGGGATCTCCAGCAGGTGGTGGATGGCGGGCTCGGACACGTTGAGGATCAGGAGCGAGCACACGGTGATGCCGAGCTGGGTGGTCGCGAGCATGAGCGTCGCGTGCTCCATGGCGTAGAGGGTCACGCGGGCGGCGCGGCTGCCCTCCTCGGCGCGCGGCTCGATCTGGGACCGCTTCGCGGAGATGACCGCGAACTCGGCCCCGACGAAGAAGGCGTTGACGGCGAGCAGCACGACGAGCGCGATGATCCCCCCGGCGTACTCACCCATGGGACGGCTCCTTCCGGCGGGCCTCGCGGTCCGCGTCGGCCTGGCGGCCCGCCTCGCGCTCGGCCTGGCGCACGGCCTGGCGGTCCGCCTGGCGCTCGGCGCGCGTGGTGCCCACCGCGGTGGCGACGGGCTCGGGCACGGGGGTGAAGCGGATCCGGTCGATCCGCCGGCCGTCGAGCCGCTCGACCCGCAGCGTGCCGGTCTCGAGCTCCAGCTCGTCGCCGACCACGGGGAGCCGGCCGAGCTCGCTCATCACGAAGCCCGCCGCGGTCTCGTACGGGCCCTCGTCGGGGATCCGGAGGCCCGTGCGCTCGAGGAGCTCGTCGGGGCGGAGCATGCCGGGGAACGTCAGCGAGTCGCGCGAGCGGACGACGCCCGCCCGCGTGCGGTCGTGCTCGTCGGCGAGCTCGCCGACCAGCTCCTCCACCAGGTCCTCCAGCGTGGCGACGCCGGCGGTGCCGCCGTACTCGTCGACGACGACGGCCATCTGGAACCCGCGTCCGCGCAGCTCGCCGAGGAGGTCGTCGAGCTTCATCGTCTCGGGCACGCGGATCGCCTCGGACTGCAGCGCGGTCACGGGCACCTGGGCGCGCTTCTCGCGCGGCACCGCGACGGCCTGCTTGACGTGCACGAGGCCGATGACGTCGTCCACGCCGTCGTCGGTCACCGGGAAGCGCGAGTAGCCGGTGGTCATCGCGAGCTCGATGACCGTCTGCGCGCTGTCGGTGCGCTCGACGGACTTGACCCGCAGGCGCGGCGTCATGACGTCGGACGCCGTGAGGTCCGCGAAGCGCAGGGTGCGGCTGAGGAGCATCGCCGTGTCGTCCTCGAGGAGGCCGGCGAGGGCGGAGCGGCGGACGAGCGAGGACAGCTCCTCGGCGCTCCGGGCGCCCGAGAGCTCCTCCTTGGGCTCGATGCCGACGAGCCGCAGGATGCCGTTGGCGCTGTCGTTGAGCAGCACCACGGCGGGCTTGAACACGGTCGTGAACAGCGCCTGGAACGGGATCACGAGCTTGGCCGTCTCGCGCGGCAGGGCCAGCGCGAAGTTCTTGGGCACGAGCTCGCCGACGATCATCGACAGCAGGGTCGCGACGACGAGCGCCACGATCGTCGAGACCGGCGGGACGAGGCCCTCGGCGAGCCCCGCGGAGGTGAGCGGCCCGGTGAGGAGGCGGCTGAGCGCCGGCTCCATCGTGTAGCCGGTGAGCAGCGTCGTCAGCGTGATGCCGAGCTGGGCGCTCGAGAGGTGGGTGGAGGTGATGCGCAGCGCGCGGATCGGCGGGCCGAGCCGCTTCTCACCGCGCTCCTGGCGCTTCTCCAGGTCGGAGCGGTCGAGGTTGACGAGCGCGAACTCGCTGGCCACAAAGAGGCCGGTGCCGAGGCTGAGGACGAGGCCCGCAGCCAGGAGGAGCCATTCATGCAAGGGAGCGGCTCCCGGGCGCCGGGCGCGCAGCCGGCTTCAGGTGGAGGGGCGCGCCGAGCGGGGGTCTATGAGCAGGAGGGGGGTCGTCCATCGTCCGTCGAGCATACCGGGGCTCACCAGCCCACGGGCAGGGGCTTGCCCTCCTCGTAGCCCGCCGCCGACTGGATCCCCACCGCCGCCCTGTCGGCGAACTCCGCCCGGGTGCGGGCGCCCGCGTAGGCGAAGGCGCTCCGGACGCCGGAGGTGATCGTGTCGAGCAGGTCCTCGATGCCCGGCCGCAGCGGGTCGATGCGGATCCTGCTGGTCGAGATGCCCTCGGCGAACAGCGTCCGCCGCGCGAGCTCGAAGGCCTCCCGGCGGCCGAAGCGCTCCTGCACGGCGCGGGTCGACGCCATCCCCCAGCTCTCCTTGGCGAGCTGGCCGTCCTCGTCGACGAGCAGCCGTCCGGGCGACTCGACGGTGCCCGCGAACCAGGACCCGATCATGACGCTGGCCGCGCCGGCCGCGAGGGCCAGGGCCACGTCGCGGGGGTACCGGACTCCCCCGTCCGCCCACACGAGGGCACCGGCGGCGCGCGCCGACTCCGCCGTGTCGAGCACGGCGGAGAACTGCGGGCGCCCGACCGCGGTCATCATGCGCGTGGTGCACATGGCGCCGGGTCCCACGCCGACCTTGACGATGTCGGCGCCGGCCCGGACGAGGTCCCGGGCGCCCTCCGCCGTCACGACGTTGCCCGCGACCAGCGGCACGCGCGGGTCGAGGGCGCGGACGTCGCGGATCGCGCGGAGCATCGCCTCCTGGTGGCCGTGCGCCGTGTCCAGCACGAGGACGTCGACGCCCGCGGCGAGGAGCGCACGGGCCCGGCCCACCGGGTCCCCGTTGACGCCGACCGCCGCGCCGACGGCGAGGCGCCCGTGCCCGTCGACCGCGGGCGCGTAGACGGTGGAGCGGAGGGCGCTGCGGCGGCTGAGCGTGCCCACGAGGCGGCCGTGCGCGAGGACCGGCGCGAAGTCGAGGCCGGCGGCGTGCATCAGGTCGAAGGCGGCGCGCCCGGTCGGCACGTCGTCGGCGTCGAGGGACGCGAGCGCGCCGTGCGGCAGGTCGCCGAGCCTGGTGCCGTCGGGGATCCCGGCCAGCTGGGTGCCCTCGAGGCAGCCCACCATGCCGCCGTCGGCGTCGCGCAGGACGATGCCGTGGCCCGCGATGGCCGGGAGGAGCTCGCGCGCCTGTCCGACCGTGGCGTCCACGGGGAGCTCGAGCGGCGAGTCGTAGGCGACGGGCGCCGCCTTCACGTGGTGGATGGCCGCGTCCAGCTCCTGGGGCCGGAGGTCCTGCGGGAGGATCGCGATCCCGCCGCGGCGGGCGAGCACGGCGGCCAGCCGCGGGCCGGTGACCGAGCCCATGTTGCTCGCCACCACCGGGATGGTGGCGGGGGTGCCGTCGCCGGGCGTCAGGTCGACGTCCATGCGGCTGGCGACGTCGGAGCGGCCCGGGCTCAGGAACACGTCCGAGTAGGTCAGGTCGTGGGTGGGAGCCTCTCCGGTGAACCTCATGGCACGACGGTAGACCCGGCGTCCGGCCGCGCGCCAGGCCGCCGCCCGGGGCCGCGCTCCGACGCGCCGCTCCCGCCTTCCCCACCGGGGGAAGGCCTAGGCTGGGGGATCGTGACGCGCGGACGCGAACGGGCCGCGCGAGGCAGACGACTGACGTGAAGAGAGCGGGCGATCAACTGTGTCGAGCCAGGTGACTGGTACGGGGACCGATGACGGTTCCACGGGCGACTTCGGAGCCAACGAATGGCTCGTCGACGAGATGTACGAGAGGTACCTCGTCGACAAGGACTCGGTGGACCGCAGCTGGTGGCCGATCCTGGAGAACTACCACAGCACCGTGATCGAGGGCCGCGAGGCGACGCCGGCCACCGGCGACCAGACCGCCGAGGCGCAGATCCCGGAGTCGGACGGCACCTCCGCCCCCGCCACGACGAACACGGGAGCGCCGGCAGCGACGCCCGCCCCCGCATCCGCCGGCCAGCCGGACGCGTCGGCGCAGCAGCCCGCCACGGGCGCGCAGCCCGCCGCGCGCACCACGAGCATCGCCCCGAAGCAGCAGCCCATCCCCGCGCAGGCCCCGGCGAAGGCGCCCGCCAAGAAGGGCGCGGAGCCCGCGCCCGAGGGTGAGGACCAGGTCTCCCCCCTCCGCGGCATGGCGAAGAGCCTCGCGACCAACATGGACGCCTCGCTCACGATCCCGACCGCGACGAGCGTCCGCACGATCCCGGCGAAGCTGATGATCGACAACCGCATCGTCATCAACAACCACCTGAAGCGCGCCCGCGGCGGCAAGGTGTCGTTCACGCACCTCATCGGCTGGGCGCTCATCCAGGCGCTCAAGGAGTTCCCGAGCCAGAACGTCCACTACGACGAGGTCGACGGCAAGCCGAGCGTCGTCTCCCCCGCGCACATCAACCTCGGCATCGCGATCGACATGCCGAAGCCGGACGGCACGCGCGCGCTCCTCGTCCCGAGCATCAAGGGCGCCGAGGCCATGACCTTCGGCGAGTTCCTCTCGGCGTACGAGGACCTGGTGAGGAAGGCCCGCGGCAACAAGCTCGCCGCGGGCGACTTCGCCGGCACCACCATCTCGCTCACCAACCCGGGCGGCATCGGCACGGTCCACTCCGTGCCGCGCCTCATGAAGGGCCAGGGCGCCATCATCGGCGCCGGCGCCCTCGAGTACCCGGCCGAGTTCCAGGGGTCCTCCCCCAAGACGCTGGTCGAGCTCGGCATCGGCAAGACCATCACGCTGACGAGCACGTACGACCACCGCGTGATCCAGGGCGCCGGCTCCGGCGAGTTCCTGAAGATCGTGCACGAGCGCCTCATCGGCCAGCACGGCTTCTACGAGGACATCTTCGCGGCCCTGCGGATCCCCTACGACCCCATCCAGTGGGCCACCGACATCAACGTCGACCTCTCGGAGCGCGTCTCGAAGACCAGCCGCGTGCAGGAGCTCATCAACGCCTACCGCGTCCGCGGGCACCTCATGGCGGACATCGACCCGCTCGAGTACCAGCAGCGCACGCACCCGGACCTCGAGATCACGAACCACGGGCTCACCTTCTGGGACCTCGACCGCGAGTTCGTGACGGACGGCTTCGGCGGCCGCCGCCAGGCCCTCCTCCGCGACGTCCTCGGCATCCTCCGCGACTCCTACTGCCGCACCATCGGCATCGAGTACATGCACATCCAGCAGCCCGACGAGCGCCGCTGGATCCAGGGCAAGGTGGAGCAGCCCTACGCGAAGCCCACGCACGACGAGCAGATGCGCATCCTGTCCAAGCTCAACGAGTCCGAGGCGTTCGAGACCTTCCTGCAGACCAAGTACGTCGGGCAGAAGCGCTTCAGCCTCGAGGGCGGCGAGTCCACGATCTCGCTCCTCGACACGCTGCTCCAGGGCGCCGCCGACCACGGCCTCGACGAGGTCGCGATCGGCATGGCCCACCGCGGGCGCCTCAACGTGCTCACCAACATCGCGGGCAAGAGCTACGGCCAGATCTTCCGCGAGTTCGAGGGCACCCAGGACCCCCGCACGGTGCAGGGCTCCGGCGACGTGAAGTACCACCTCGGCACGGAGGGCACGTTCCGCGGGGTCCACGGCGAGGAGATGCCGGTGTACCTGGCGGCGAACCCGTCGCACCTCGAGGCCGTCAACGGCGTGCTCGAGGGCATCGTCCGCGCGAAGCAGGACCGCAAGCCCATCGGGACCTTCTCGGTCCTGCCGATCCTCGTGCACGGCGACGCGTCGATGGCCGGCCAGGGCGTGGTCTTCGAGACGCTCCAGCTCTCGCAGCTGCGCGCCTACCGCACGGGCGGCACGGTCCACATCGTGATCAACAACCAGGTGGGCTTCACCACCCCGCCGTCGGAGTCCCGCTCGTCGGTGTACTCGACGGACGTGGCGAAGAGCATCCAGGCGCCGATCTTCCACGTGAACGGCGACGACCCGGAGGCCGTGGCGCGCGTCGCGCACCTGGCCTTCGAGTTCCGCCAGGAGTTCCACAAGGACGTCGTCATCGACCTCGTGTGCTACCGCCGACGCGGCCACAACGAGGGCGACGACCCGTCGATGACGCAGCCCCTCATGTACAACCTCATCGAGGCCAAGCGCTCGGTGCGGAAGCTGTACACGGAGGCGCTCGTCGGCCGCGGCGACATCACCCAGGAGGAGTACGACGCCGCGCAGAAGGACTTCCAGGACCGCCTCGAGCGGGCCTTCGCGGAGACCCACGCCGCGCAGACGTCGTCCATCCCCATCCAGACCGGCGACGCCGGCGCGGTCGCCGACCTCGAGCGTCCCGACTCGCAGCAGGACGACGGCCACGGCGAGCCCGAGACGACGGGCGTGTCCGAGGCCGTGGTCCACGCCGTCGGCGACGCCCACGACAACCCGCCGCAGGGCTTCTCGGTGCACCCGAAGCTGCAGGCGCTCATGCGCAAGCGCCTCGACATGAGCCGCAACGGGTCCATCGACTGGGCCTTCGGCGAGCTCCTCGCCATCGGCTCGCTGCTGCTGGAGAACACCCCGGTCCGCCTCGCCGGCCAGGACTCCCGCCGCGGCACGTTCGTCCAGCGCCACGCCGTGCTGCACGACCGCGACAACGGCCAGGAGTGGCTGCCCCTCGCGAACCTCAGCGACCGGCAGGCGCGGTTCTGGATCTACGACACGCTCCTCAGCGAGTACGCCGCCATGGGCTTCGAGTACGGCTACTCCGTCGAGCGGCCCGACGCGCTGGTGCTCTGGGAGGCCCAGTTCGGGGACTTCGCGAACGGCGCGCAGACCGTCATCGACGAGTTCATCTCCTCGGCCGAGCAGAAGTGGGGCCAGCGCTCGAGCGTCGTGCTGCTGCTGCCGCACGGCTACGAGGGCCAGGGGCCGGACCACTCCTCGGCGCGCATCGAGCGGTTCCTCCAGCTCTGCGCCGAGCAGAACATGACCGTCGCCCGCCCGTCCACGCCCGCGTCGTACTTCCACCTGCTGCGCCGCCAGGCGTACTCGCGGCCGCGTCGCCCGCTCGTGGTCTTCACTCCCAAGGCGATGCTGCGGCTCCGCGGCGCGACGAGCGACGTCGCGTCGTTCACGTCCGGCCGGTTCGAGCCGGTCATCGACGACGTCCGGATCGAGGACCGCGGCGCCGTCCGCCGGGTGCTCCTCCACTCGGGCAAGGTGCACTACGACCTGCTCGGCGAGCTGGAGAAGCGCCAGGACACCTCCATCGCCCTCGTGCGGCTCGAGCAGTTCTACCCGTTCCCCGAGGAGCAGGTGCGCCGTGTCGTCGAGTCGTACCCGGACGCCGAGGTCGTGTGGGTCCAGGACGAGCCGGAGAACCAGGGCGCCTGGCCCTTCGTCCATGTGGAGCTCGGCCGGGTCCTGCCCGACCGTCCCGTGCGCGTGGTGTCGCGCCCGGCCGCGGCGTCACCCGCCGCGGGTTCCAGCAAGCGCCACGCCACGGAGCAGACCGACCTGATCGCCCGCGCCACCGCCGAGTGATCCCGGGGGCGCTCCGCCCCGCACGACGAGAGGCCCGGTCCCCTGGGGACCGGGCCTCTCGTCGTGTCGGCGGCGCGGCATCGAGGGCGGGTGCCGACGCGCGGCGGTCAGCCCAGCTTCGAGTAGCGGATGCCGGACGCGTGGTAGCCGCGGCGGGCGTAGAAGCGCGTGACGTTGTCGCGCGCGGCGGCCGAGGTCGCGAGGAACCGGGTGGCGCCGTGCTCCCGCGCCCACGCCTCGTAGTGGCGGATCAGGTCCGAGCCGATGCCGCCGGCCTGCCGGCCCTCGCGCACCACCAGGATGATGAGCTGCGCGATCGGCTCGTCGTCGGCGAGGCCCCACATGAGGTGCCCGCCCGCGAGGCCGGCGATGTCCCCGGCGTCGTCGCGGACCACCCACGTCTCGTGGCCGGCCGCCGCGGTCATCCGCGAGAGGCGGGCCGCGACGCGCTCCTCGTCCACCTCGTAGTCGAGCAGCCGCAGCAGCTCGACGATGACGGTCAGGTCGGCGGGGGACGGCGTCCCGAGGGACTGGATCGCGTTGGTCACGTCCCGAGATTACCGGGACGCGGCGACCGCTCCGGTCAGTGGGTCGCCTGGATGGACCGCAGCTTCTCCATCACCTGCATGCGCAGGTCCTCCGGGGCGGCCTCGGAGCACGCCCGGCGCACGGTGTCCCGGAGGACGACGCCGACGCGGTGCTCGCGCGCGCAGTCCGGGCAGTTCGCCATGTGCTCGCGGATGTCGGCGGCGTCCGCCTTGTCGAGCTCGTGGTGCAGGTACTCCTCGAGATCCTTCTTGGCCTTGTCGCAGCCGCAGTCGCTCATTTCGTCGCTCCAGTGAGGTGCGCGGTGGAGATGCCCCGCTCGCGCGCGTAGTCGGAAAGGAGGCCCCGCAGCATCCGGCGGCCTCGGTGGAGGCGGCTCATGACGGTGCCGACGGGGGTCTTCATGATGTCGGCGATCTCCTGGTAGGAGAAGCCCTCGACGTCCGCGAAGTAGACCGCCATGCGGAAGTCCTCCGGGATGGACTGCAGCGCGTCCTTGACGGTGCTGTCCGGCAGGTGGTCGATGGCCTCCGCCTCGGCGGAGCGCGTGGTGGTCGCCGTGGCGGACGTGGCGCCGCCCAGCTGCCAGTCCTCGAGCTCGTCGATGGTGCCGTTGTACGGGTCCCGCTGCTTCTTGCGGTAGTTGTTGATGAAGGTGTTCGTGAGGATCCGGTAGAGCCAGGCCTTGAGGTTCGTGCCCTGCTTGAACTGGTGGAAGGCCGTGTAGGCCTTCACGAACGTCTCCTGGACCAGGTCCTGCGCGTCCGCGGGGTTGCGCGTCATGCGCAGGCCCGCCGCGTAGAGCTGGTCGATGAACGGGAGCGCCTGCTCCTCGAAGAGCTCGCGGTTGTCCCCGGGCTGCGCCGGGCGCGGCTCCGCGTCCTCGGCCCGCTCCGCCTCCTGCTGGTCCGCGGCCTCCTCGGTGGAGAGCACGACGGCCTCCACGAGCTCCGCGGGCGCGGCCTGCGGGGTCGACGCATCGCCCCCGGTGGTGTCGGCCGGCGCGTCGTGACTGGTGTTCCCTGAAGTGGCCATCAAGGCAGATTCTACGGCGCGCACGAGCTCGGCGGACGGGGCCGCCGGTGCTGTCCTCGTGATCACGGGTGATCCTTCCCGGCCCGGGATCCGGGCCTGCCGGACGTCTGCCCGGTACTCTGGTGAACCCATGGAGATCTTCAGGTATTCCGGTCCGACCTTCAGCCCGTACGACGACGACCGGACCCACCAGCCGGTCCCGACGGACGACGGCCCCTGGGCGGCGCCGGTGGCCGACGGCCCGCTCGACGCCACCGTGCCGCTGCCCGGATCCAAGAGCCTGACCAACCGGGAGCTCGTGCTCTCGGCCCTCGCGGACTCCCCCTCGGTCCTCCGAGCGCCGCTGCGCTCGCGCGACACGCGCCTGATGATCGAGGCGCTGCGCGCCCTCGGCACCGTCATCGAGGAGATCGACGGCGACGGGGCGTTCGGACCCGACCTCCGCATCACGCCCGCCGAGCTCGCGGGCGGCATCACCATCGAGTGCGGGCTCGCCGGCACCGTCATGCGTTTCCTGCCGCCCGTCGCCGCCCTCGCCCTCGGACCCGTCTCCTTCGACGGGGACCCGAGCGCGCGCCGCCGCCCCATGTCCGGCACGATCGAGGCACTCCGCGCCCTCGGGGTGGACGTGAACGACGACGGCCGCCGCGCCCTCCCCTTCAGCCTCTACGGGACGGGCGAGGTGCCGGGCGGCGAGATCGGCATCGACGCCTCGGCGTCGAGCCAGTTCGTCTCCGGGCTGCTCCTCGCCGCCCCGCGGTTCGCCGAGGGGCTGCGGCTCCGGCACACGGGCGCGACGCTGCCGAGCATGCCGCACATCGCGATGACGATCCGCACGCTCGCCGACCGCGGCGTGGTGGTCGAGAGCCCGGAGCCCGGTCTATGGATCGTGCCGCCCGCGCCCATCGCCGGTCGGGAGGTGCGGATCGAGCCCGACCTGTCGAACGCCGCACCGTTCCTCGCGGCGGCGATCGTCGCCGGCGGCCGCGTGGCCGTCCCCGGCTGGCCCCGGGAGACGACCCAGGTCGGCGCCGACCTCGCGCACCTCCTGCCGCGCTTCGGCGCGACCGTCACCCGCGAGGGCGACGCGCTCGTCGTCGACGGCGGCCCGGGCCTCGCCGCCGGGGGCCGCATCCCCGGCGTGGACCTCGACCTCAGCACGGGCGGCGAGCTCGCGCCCGCGCTCGTCGCCCTCGCGGCCCTGGCCGACGGACCCAGCCGCATCACCGGCATCGGCCACCTCCGCGGACACGAGACGGACCGCCTGGCCGCGCTGGCCGCGGAGATCACCGGGCTCGGCGGATCCGTCACCGAGCTGGAGGACGGCCTCGAGGTCACGCCGGCCCCGTTGCACGGCGGACCGTGGCGCGCGTACGAGGACCACCGCATGGCCACGGCCGGCGCGATCATCGGGCTCGCCGTCCCCGGCGTCGAGGTCGACGACATCGGCACGACCGCGAAGACCCTCCCGGAGTTCCCCGAGCTGTGGATCGGGCCGCTCCTCGGCCGGGCGCCCCGTGCCGCGGTCGACCCGCTCGCCCTCGGCGGGCTCCTGTGAGCTGGCTCGCCGACCCGGAGCAGGACGACGGCGTCTGGGACGCCTACGACGAGTCCTCCGTGCGCGTCCGCCCGAACCCGAAGGGCAACAAGCCGCGCAGCAAGCAGCGCCCCGGGCACGCGGACGCCGTCGAGGGCCGCGTGCTCACCGTCGACCGCGGGCGCTTCGGCGTGCTCGTCGGGGAGGACACGCCGGAGGAGCACACCCTCACGGCGACCCGGGCGCGCGAGCTCGGCAAGAAGGCCGTGGTCACCAACGACCGCGTCGACATCGTCGGCGACACCTCGGGCGACGAGGGCAGCCTGTCCCGCATCGTCCGCATCGCGCCGCGGCGCACGCTGCTGCGCCGGAGCGCCGACGACTCCGACGCCGTGGAGCGCGTGATCGTCGCGAACGCCGACCAGATGCTCATCGTCGTCGCCGCCGCGGAGCCCGAGCCGCGCGCGCGCCTCGTCGACCGCTACCTCGTCGCCGCGTTCGACGCGGGGATCCAGCCGATCCTCTGCATCACGAAGTCGGACGTCGCCGACCCCGCGCCCTTCGCGGCGCACTTCCGCGTCCTCGACGTCCCCGTGGTCCTCAGCCGGAGCGACGACGTGCCCCTCGACGAGCTGCGCGCCCTGCTCGCGGACCGCACGACGGTCGCCGTGGGGCACTCGGGCGTCGGCAAGTCCACGCTCGTCAACGCGCTCGTGCCGGACGCGCGCCGGGCCACCGGCGTCGTCAACCAGGTCACCGGGCGGGGTCGCCACACATCGAGCTCCACCGTGTCGATGCGCGTCGAGACGGGCGGCGGCGGCCACGGCTGGATCATCGACACCCCGGGCGTCCGGTCCTTCGGTCTCGGGCACGTGGACCCCGCGAACATCCTCCGCTCGTTCGCCAGCTACGCGCACCTCGCGGAGGGCGAGCCGCCCGGCGGCATCCCGCTGACGGAGGCGCACGACTGGGAGATCGTCGACCGGGTCGAGGCCGGCGAGCTCGGCGACGCGGGACGCGAGCGCCTGCACTCGCTGCAGCGCCTGGTCAGCAACCGGTCGGACGCCGCCAAGGCCGAGTGACCGGCCCCGGCGGACCCGATCGGTAGGCTCGTCCCGTGGCCTCCGAACCCCTGCACTCCCTGTCGTCCGACCTGCGGCTCGCACGGGAGCTGGCCGACATGGCCGACTCCATCTCGCTCGACCGCTTCCGCTCGGCCGACCTGTCGATCGAGACGAAGGCCGACTCCAGCTGGGTCACCGACGCCGACATGTCCGTCGAGCGGGCGATCCGCGCGGGCATCGCCGAGAGCCGCCCCCACGACAGCGTCCTCGGCGAGGAGTACGGCACGTCCGGCTCGTCGTCCCGGCAGTGGATCGTGGACCCGATCGACGGCACCTCGAACTTCGCCCGCGGCGTGCCCGTCTGGGGCACGCTCATCGCCCTCGCGGTCGACGGGGTCCCCGTCGTCGGCGTCGTGAGCGCGCCCGCGCTCGGGCGGCGGTGGTGGGGGGCCACCGGGCTCGGCGCCTACGTCGACGACACCCTCGGCCAGGCCACGACGTCGGAGGAGCGGCGCATCCGCGTCTCCGACGTCGCCCGGCTCGAGGACGCGTCCATGAGCGTCGCGGGGGTGCAGCGCTGGCGCGACGCCGACCGTCTCGAGGAGCTGCTCGACCTCTCCGCCCGGGTGAAGCGCTCGCGCGACTTCGGCGACATGTGGGCGTACATGCTGCTCGCCGAGGGGCTCCTCGACATCGCGGGCGAGCACGACCTGAAGCCCTACGACATGGCCGCGCTGATCCCGGTGGTCCAGGAGGCCGGCGGACGCTTCACCTCGGTCGACGGGGAGCCGGGTCCGTGGCACGGCTCCGCGCTGGCGACCAACGGGCACCTGCACGACGCCGTGCTGGCGGTCGTGGCGCGCTGAACCGCAGCCCGCGACCCGGTGCGGCGACTGGCGATCAGGCCGCCTCGGCGCGCTCCCGACGACGGCGCTGGCCGAGGTCCACGAACCCGATCGCGAGGGCGACGGCGACCAGCCCGATCGTCACGAGGAAGCCGTTGCGGAACCCGTCGTGGTACACCGCCAGGCTCGCCGTGCCATCGCCCGAGGCCTCCGCGTAGAGGGTGCTGAAGAACGTGGCCGACGCCGCCGCGACGCCCACGGCCGTGCCGACGCGCTGGCCGACCTGCGCCATGGACCCGGCGACGCCGCCCTCGGTGACGGGGATCTCGGCGAGGGTGAGGGTCTGGTTCGGGGAGATCACGAAGCCGGCCCCGACGCCCGCGACGAGCATCGCCGCCGCCATCGCCCACAGGGTGACCTCGGCGGGCGTGAGCACGGCCGCCAGCAGGAGCAGGGTGATGCCGACCGCGACGATCACGAGGCCGATGACGACGAGCTGACGGCCGAGCCGCGAGACGAGCCGTCCGCCGATCCAGGCGGTGACCGCCGACGACAGCGCGAACGGGATGCTCACCATGCCGGCGAACACGGGCGCCAGGCCGAGGCCCTGCTGGAGGTACAGCGTCGTGAGCAGGAACACCGCGGGGATGGCGGCGAAGTACGCGGTCGCGATGAGGATCCCGTTGCGGTAGGAGCCGAGGGAGAAGAGCGCGAAGTGGACGACCGGCGACCGGCCGCGCGCCTCGTACCGGCGCTCCCAGACCACGAAGAGCCCGGCGGCCACCGCGGCGCCCGCGAGCCAGAGCCACCGGAGCGGATCGTCGTCCGGCCCGCCCGTGGTGAGGACGAAGGGCAGCATGAGCGAGAACGTCGCGACGGCCAGGAGGACGATGCCGACGGGGTCGAGGCCCGCCTTCCCCTGCGGGCGCGCCTGCCGCCGCGGCAGCAGCTTGAGCGCGAACGCGATGGCCACGATGCCGAGCGGTATGTTCATCCAGAACAGCAGGCGCCACCCGTCCTCGGGGCCGCCCAGCTGGATCAGGAGCCCGCCGAGGGTCGGTCCGAAGGCGGTCGAGATGCCGACGACGGCGCCGAACAGGCCGAACGCGCGCGCCCGCTCCTCCCCCTGGAAGAGCTGCTGGATGAGCCCGAGCACCTGCGGCATCTGGATGCCCGCGGCGACGCCCTGCAGGATCCGGGCGATGACGAGCGTGCGGACGTCGGGCGCGATCGCGCAGAGCAGGCTCGCGATCGTGAACGAGCTGAGGCCGATGACGAACATGAGGCGCCGGCTGCGGATGTCGCCGAGGCGCCCCGCGGGCACGAGCGCGAGCCCGAACGCGAGGGCGTAGCCGGCGACGATGAGCTGGAGGTCGGTGGACCCGGCCCCGAGCGAGGACTCGATGGACGGGAGGCCGACGTTGACCTTGGAGAGGTCGAGGATCGTGAGGGCGGCCACGCCGACGCAGACCCAGAAGGCCTGCCAGCGGGTGCGCTCCTCCTCGTCGGTGCGGGGCGTGTCCGTCGTGGTGTTCCGGGTCATGCGGTATCGAATCCCATACACGGGCTATGTATTCCCGCTCCCGCGAGCGCGGGCACCGTGCCCGGGACCAGCTTGCTCCTCATGCGAGGAAACAGCCCGGCGTGTCCCTATGCTGAACAGCGAGCCAACAGCGTCCGCCCGACCGGGTCGCCGGGGACCCCGCTCCTAGGGTGGGGAGTTCCGGGCCCGGACGGTGCAGCCGTCCGCGAGCACACCGACGTGCTCCCTCCGAGAGGACACCATGAAGAACCGCTCCCGTCTCATCGCCTCGCTCGCCGCCACCGCCGCGGCCGGCCTCGTCCTCGCCGGATGCGGGTCCTCCGCCGGCACCGGCACCGCGGATCCGGCGGTCTCCCCGGCCACCGGCGACACCCTCATCGTCTACACGAACTCCAACGGCGACGGCCGGGGCGACTGGGTCACCGCGGAGGCGGAGAAGGCGGGCTTCGACATCCAGATCGTCGGCCTCGGCGGTGCCGACCTCGCCAACCGCATCGTCGCGGAGAAGAACAACCCGGTCGGCGACGTGGTGTTCGGCCTCAACAACATGTACTTCGAGAACCTCAAGGCGGAGGACGCCATCACCGCCTACACCCCGGCCTGGTCGGGCGAGGTCGACCAGGCATCCGGCGACCCGGAGGACGGCGCCTACTGGCCGCTCGTCGAGCAGGCCATCGTCACGGTGCACGACTCCGCGCAGACGTCCGGCGCCGACGTGCCCGACGACGTGACCGACCTCTACTCCTCCGAGTACGAGGGGCGGTACGAGGTCAACACGCGCCTCGGGGAGGCCACGCCGCAGCTCATCCTCGCCGGGCTCCTCACGCCGTACGAGGACCCGGACGGCGACCTGGGCATCAGCGACAAGGGCTGGAAGGCGGTCGAGGAGTACTTCGCGAACGGCTCCCCCGCCGTCGAGGGCACGGACCTCTACGCCCGCCTGTCCCGCGGCGAGGTCGCGTTCGGGACGCTCCCCTCGAGCGGCATCGCGGCTCGGGACGAGCAGTACGGCACGGCGACGGAGGTCGTCCCCGCGAAGGCCGGCGTGCCGTTCGTCACCGAGCAGATAGCCGAGATCGCCGGGACGAAGAAGGAGGAGCGCGTCCGCGAGTTCATCGACTGGTTCGGCAGCGCCGACGTGCAGGGCGCCTTCGCGGCCGAGTTCTCCAGCTACCCCGTCAACACGACCGCGCGGTCCGAGGCCCTGCCCGCCGTCACGGAGCTCATCGAGTCGCTGGAGAAGCAGGACGTCGACTACGGCTTCGTCCGCGAGCACATCGCCGACTGGGTCGAGAAGACCGAGCTGGAGTACCTGCCCTGATGATCCGCTTCGACGACGTCGAGGTGCGCTTCGGGGACCAGGTCGCCATCCCGGCGCTCGACCTCGAGATCCACGAGGGCGAGTTCTTCACCCTCCTCGGGCCGTCCGGCTGCGGGAAGACGACCGCGCTGCGGACCCTGGCCGGCTTCGTCGAGCCGAGCCGCGGCGACATCGTCATCGACGGGCAGGTCGCCACGCGACTGCCCAGCGAGAAGCGCCGCGTGGGCATGGTGTTCCAGAACTACGCGCTCTTCCCCAGCATGTCCGTGCGGGAGAACATCGCCTTCGGCCTCACGGTGCGGAAGGCGGGCAGGGCGGAGACCGACCGGCTCGTGCGGGCGATGGCCGACCAGGTCGAGCTGAGCGCCGCGCAGCTCGACAAGAACGTCGCCGAGCTCTCCGGCGGCCAGCAGCAGCGCGTCGCGATCGCCCGCGCGCTCGTGCTGGAGCCGCGGATCCTGCTGCTCGACGAGCCGCTGTCCAACCTCGACGCGAAGCTCCGCGTGCAGTTGCGCGACCAGCTGAAGGGGCTGCAGGCCCGCCTCGGCATCACCACGGTCTACGTCACGCACGACCAGGAGGAGGCGCTCACCATGAGCGACCGCATCGCCGTCTTCGACGCGGGGCGCATCGAGCAGGTCGGCACCCCCGAGGAGGTCTACGACCGCTCGGCCACCGAGTTCGTGGCCACGTTCGTGGGCGCCATCAACGCCCTGGGGCCCATGACGGTCGCCCGGCTGCGCGATGCGGGCGCATCCGCCCTCGACGCGTCGGGCCGCGCCTACGTCCGCCTCGAGCGCGTGTCGGTCGATGCCCGCGACGCGGTGCCGACGGATGCGCGCCGCGTGCGGCTCGAGGGCGTCGTCGCGGCGCGCTCGTACCACGGGTCCTACAGCACGTACCGGGTCGACCTCGGGGACGACGCGGTCGACGCGCTGGTGGCGGAGACCGGCGCGCCGCCCCTGGCGCCGGGCACCGAGGTCGCGGTCGGCATCGACCCGTCCGCCATCCTGCAGTACGGGTCGTAGCCGTGCGCACCCCGGTCCGCGCGCTGCTGCGCTCCCCGCTCGGCGTCGTGGTGCTCATCGCCGCCCTGTGGTTCATCGTCACGTTCCTCGTCTTCCCGAACGCGAACCTGCTCGTCACGACCTTCTTCCCAGACGGCGCCTTCAGCGGCCGCGCGCTCGAGAAGCTCGTGAGCTCCGACCGCGCGATGCGGAGCGTGGGCAACAGCCTCCTGCTCGCGGTCACCCTCGCCGTCACGGTGAACGTCGTCGGCATCTTCATCGTCCTGGTCACCGAGTACTTCGTGGTGCGCGGCTCCCGCGTCCTCTGGCTCGGCTACGCCACGACGCTCATCTACGGCGGGATCGTCCTGGCCGCGGGCTACAACTTCATCTACGGGAGGTACGGCTTCGTCACGGCCATCGCCCAGCGCGCCTTCCCCGACCTCGACCCCGACTGGTTCTCCGGCTACTTCGCGGTCGTCATCGTGATGACCTTCGCCACGACCACCAACCACATGCTGTTCCTCCGCTCGTCGCTCGCCGCCATCGACCACCAGACGATCGAGGCCGCGCGCAGCATGGGCGCCGGGACCGGGCGCATCCTCTTCCGCATCGTGCTGCCGGCGCTGCGCCCCATGATCTTCGCGGTCACCGTCCTCACGTTCCTCACCGGCCTCGGGGCGCTCACCGCTCCGCTGGTGCTCGGCGGCACGGGCTTCCAGACGGTCGCCCCGATGATCGTCACGTTCTCCAAGAGCACGAGCTCCCGCGACCTCGCGGCGCTCCTCGCCATCGTGCTGGGCGTCGCCACCATCGTGCTCCTGGCGATCATGAACCGCGTGGAGAAGTCGGGCGTGTACTTCTCGGTCGCGAAGGTCGCGACGCCGCTGCAGAAGCAGCGCATCCGGAACCCGGTCGTGAACGCCGTCGTGCACGTGGTCGCTTACGCGCTGTTCGTCGTCTACGCGCTGCCGGTGATCCTCATCGTGCTGTTCTCGTTCCTCGACTCCCGGAGCGTGCAGACGGGCACCATCACCCTCGACTCGTTCACGCTCCGCAACTACGCGACGGTGCTCGGCTCCCCCGACGTCCTCCGGCCGTTCGTCGTGAGCCTCGTCTACAGCGCGCTGGCCGCGGTCATCGTCGTGGCGGGCCTCCTCTTCGTCGCCCGCCTCGTGCAGCGGAACCGGAACTGGGCGACGGCCACGATCGAGTACCTGCTGCACATCCCGTGGATCCTGCCGACGATCCTCATCGCCCTCGCGCTGCTGCAGACCTTCGACCGCCCGCAGCCGCTCATCGGCGGGCAGGTCCTCACGGGCACCACCTGGCTCCTGCTGGTGGCGTACATCATCGTGAAGGTCCCGTTCACGCTCCGTCTCCTCAAGGCCGCGTTCGCGAGCGTGCCGCAGTCGCTGGAGGACGCGGCCCGCATCCTCGGCGCCCGCTCCCTGACGACGTTCCGCCGGGTGCTGGTTCCGCTCGTCATCCCCACGGTCGCGGCGATCACGGCGCTCAACTTCAACAGCCTGCTCGACGACTACGACGCAGCGGTCTTCCTGTACCAGCCGCTGTACGAACCGCTCGGCATCGCGATCAAGGCCAGCACCGAGGGCGAGGCGAACCTCGACTCCATGAGCATCACGTTCGTCTACACGGTGCTGCTCATGATCATCATGGGCCTCACCATGTACCTCGTGTACGGGCGCACCGGCGGTCGGAGGCGCCATCGCGGCCGCACCGCCTCACCGGCGGTGGAGACGACGGCGCCGGCCCTCGCGACGTCGGACCCGGGGGCCCCGGCCCCGGCGGCGCCGCGCGCACCGATCGGCTGATCCGTCCGGAGAAGAAGAAGGCCCCGTCCAGCGGACGGGGCCCTCGTCGTCTCCGGACGGATCCGGAGCCTCGACGAGCGTGGAGCATGCGACGCGATGGTGGAGATGCGGGGAATCGAACCCCGGTCCACTGCTGTAATCCTGCGCCTTCTACGGGTGTAGCCAGGAAAGGCGTTCTGCTCGGCCCCGACTCTTGCTCCTGGCATCTGAGTCGACGGGCCCAGCCACAGTGCGAGTCCCACACGGCCCTGAGGCACGACCGCGCAGCAATCTCTCTATCTGTCGCCGGTTGCCGGTTAGAGAGCATCACCGGACCGACGGACCTCTTAGTGCTTTCGCTTAGGCAGCGAGAGCGAAGTCAGTGCGCTTGGAATTGGCACTTGTGTTGTGCAGGGAGCGTTTACGAGATAGCCCTGCATCCTCGACCCGCTTCTCGCAGTTTTGCAGGCAATGTCGAAACCGATCATCCCCATGCACGACCGTGCACCTGACGGTGCCCGAGCCGGGTCGCATGTTCCACGCTGTCGAGTTGTCAATCGCGGTCACGGATGAACGTGACCAGCCCTCTACGATAGCCGACCGGAGCCGGCGGCGCCACCGTGCGGCGACGCCGACCGCTAGTCGCCGAGGCGGCGGTGCGACGCCATGGCCCGGTCGGCCTCGCGCTTGTCCTGGCGCTCCCGGAGCGTCTGGCGCTTGTCGTACTCCTTCTTGCCCTTCGCGATGGCGAGCTCCACCTTCGCACGGCCGTCCACGAAGTAGAGCTGCAGCGGGACGACCGTGTAGCCGCCCTCCTTGACCTTCGTGTGGATCTTGAGGATCTGGTCCTTGTGCAGGAGCAGCTTGCGCTTGCGACGCACCGGGTGGTTGTTCCACGTGCCCTGGTTGTACTCCGGGATGTGGACGGCATCGAGCCAGGCCTCGCCGGCGTCGACGAAGGCGTAGCCGTCGACGAGCGAGGCCCGCCCCTGCCGGAGCGACTTGACCTCGGTGCCCGTGAGCACGAGGCCGGCCTCGTAGGTCGACTCGATGGTGTAGTCGTGGCGCGCCTTGCGGTTGGTCGCCACCACCTTCTCGCCACGTTCCCTGGGCACGGTGGTCTCCTCGATGATGATGGATGGGTCCGCCCGGATCCGGGCAGCCCATCAGTCTACCGGCGGATCAGATGCGCAGGTAGCGGCTGATCGCGAAGTTCGCCGACACCGCCGCGAGCACCACGCCGACGCCGAGCAGGATCGGCACCACCAGCAGCGCGTCGTCCATGTTGACGAGCGATATCGACGTGAGCCGGGTGCTCAGGAACCCCTGGACGAAGAACCGCACGAGGGCCACCGTCGCGGCGCTCGCGAGCACCGAGCCGATGAGGGCGGCGAACACGCCCTCCAGGATGAACGGGGTCTGGATGAAGCGGTTCGACGCCCCGACCAGCCTCATGATGCCCAGCTCCCGTCTCCGCGAGAACGCGGACAGCCGGATGGTGGTGGCGATGAGCAGCGCCGCGGCGACGAGCATGAGCCCCGCGATGCCGACGGCCGTGAGGCTCGCGGCGTTGAGTATCGAGAAGATCTGGTCGAGGTACTGCCGCTGGTCCGTCACGTTCTCGACGCCGGCGAGCCCGGACAGGCTGTCGCTCAGGATGTCGGACTTCGACGGGTCCTTGAGGTTCACCCAGAAGGCCTCGTTGAGGAACTCCGGCTGCACGAGCTCCGTGACGGGGTCGCCCTGGAACTGCTCCTGGAAGTTGGCGTACGCCGTGTCCTGGTCCTCGAAGTAGTACCTGTCGATGAAGGGCGCGAGCGTGTCGCTCTCCAGCTGCTGCTCGACCGCGTCGATCTGCTCCTGGGTGGCCTTGCCGTTGACGCAGGTCTCGCTCGGCACGGACGTGTCGGTGCAGAAGTCGATCGCCACCTGGGCGCGGTCGTACCAGTAGTTCTTCATCTGGCCGATCTGCATCTGCAGGAGCACGGCGGCGCCCACGAACGTGAGCGAGATGAAGGTGACGAGCACGACCGAGACGACCATGCTGACGTTGCGGCGGAGGCCGTTGCCGACCTCGGAGAGCACGAGTCCGAGTCTCATCGCGTGGGCCCCACATCCTGTGCGCCGGTGTCGTCCGGCGACTCGCCGCGGGCGCGGAGCCCCAGCTTCTCGGCCAGGCCGAGCTCGGCGAGCTCGGCGTCGTCCCGTCGGTCGTCCGGCGCGGGTCCGCCCTGGCCGTCGGACAGGTCGGGCAGGCGGATCACGCCGGTGCCCTCGGGGAGCCGGCGGATGGAGCCGGTGCTCGGCGCGGCGGGTGCCGCACCTCCCCCGTTGCGCCGGCTGGGTGGCGCGGCGGGCGTCGCCGGGCTGTCGTCCGCGGAGGTCCGGTCGACACGCTCGTCGTCGCGGCCGTCGGGAGCCGTGTCGCGGATGACCGGGATGGCACGCGAGGGCGCCTGCTCGACGGACTCGGCACGCGCGGGCTCCGCGCCGACCTGCGGTACGCGCGGCGCCTCGGACGCCGCCGTCCCGGCGGGCTCGGCATCGGGACGGTCGGGAGCGGGATCCACGCGGGCCGCCTCGGCGAAGGCCGACGGCGCGGAAGCCGACGGCGCGGAGGCGGACGGCGCGGAGGCGGACGGCACGTCGGCGCGGGCCGGGACGGCCTCGTCGCGGTCCGCCGGCGAGTCCCGCACCGGGGAGGTGGCCGGCACGATCGGCACGGCCTCGGAGCGCGAGCGCTCCGGGGCGGTGACGGGGGCGGCGGTCCCGGCGGAGGCCGTCGCGGCCTCCTTCGGGGACCGCCTCGCGGCCTTGGCGGCAGCGGCCTCGCGGGCCGCCTCCTCCTTGGCGCGTGCCTTCTCGTCCGCGCGACGCTGCTTGTCGCGGCGGGCCTGCTCCCGGCGCTCGGCGCCGGTGGCGGGCTCGGCCGAAGCGGACGGGCGGGCGGGTGCCGGCAGGGGCGCGGCGGGCACGAACACCGGCGTCGGCGCGGCGACCGGCGGGTGCTCGGGGTTGACGCCGACGGGGTTCTCCGCCGTCCGGGGCAGGTCGATCGCGGACGTCTGGTACTGGCCGCCCAGCTCGTCGCGCACGACCTCGCCGCCGATCAGCTCGATGACGCGCTTCTGCATCTGGTCGACGATGCCGGAGTCGTGGGTGGCCATGATGACCGTGGTGCCGTTGGCGTTGATCCGCTCGAGCACCTGCATGATGCCGGCGCTGGTCAGCGGGTCGAGGTTGCCGGTGGGCTCGTCGGCGAGGAGCACGGCGGGCTTGTTGACCACGGCACGCGCGATGGCGACGCGCTGCTGCTCGCCGCCGGAGAGCTCGTGCGGGAGCCGCTGCTCCTTGCCCTGCAGGCCCACCATGGCGAGCACGTCGGGGACGGCCTCCTGGATGAAGCCGCGCGACTTGCCGATCACCTGGAGCGTGAAGGCGACGTTGTCGAACACGGACTTGTTGGGGAGCAGGCGGAAGTCCTGGAACACCACCCCGAGGCTCCGCCGGTAGTAGGGGACCTTGCGGCTCGACAGCTGGTTCAGCTGCTGGCCCAGTACGTGGATCGTGCCCTTCGTGGGCCGGTCCTCCTTGAGCACGAGACGCAGGAAGCTGGACTTGCCGGACCCGGACGCGCCGACGAGGAAGACGAACTCCCCCCGGAGGATCTCGAGGTCGACGGAGCTCAGCGCCGGTCGGGGGTTGCCGGGATACACCTTGGATACGTGGTCGAACCTGATCATGTCGGTACGACCCTAGGCACCCGACCCCCTGATCGCCGCATCGACTCACCGCGGGGAGCACTCCCCCGCACTCTCTCAGGCGCGGTCGGGCGACTTCCTCCAGCGGATCCCCGCGGAGATGAAGCCGTCGAGGTCGCCGTCGAAGACGTTCGACGGGTTGTTGACCTCGTGCTCGGTGCGGAGGTCCTTGACCATCTGGTACGGCGCGAGGACGTAGCTGCGCATCTGGTCGCCCCAGCTCGCCGTGATGTTGCCGGCGAGCTCCTTCTTGGTGGCCGCCTCCTGCTCGCGCTGCACGAGGAGCAGGCGCGACTGCAGCACGCGGAGGGCCGCGGCGCGGTTCTGGATCTGGCTCTTCTCGTTCTGGCAGGTCACGACGATGCCGGTGGGGAGGTGGGTGATGCGCACCGCCGAGTCCGTGGTGTTGACCGACTGGCCGCCGGGGCCGGACGAGCGGAAGACGTCGACCCGCATGTCGTTCTCGGGGATCTCGATCGACTCGGTCTGCTCGATGAGGGGCACGACCTCGACGGCCGCGAACGACGTCTGGCGCTTGCCGGCCGAGTTGAAGGGGCTCATGCGCACGAGGCGGTGCGTGCCGGCCTCGACCGACAGCGTGCCGAAGGCGTAGGGCGCGTCGATCTCGAAGGTCGCCGACTTGATGCCCGCCTCCTCCGCGTAGGAGGTGTCGAGCACGGTGGCGCGGTAGTCGTGCTGCTCGGCCCAGCGCAGGTACATGCGCATGAGCATCTCGGCGAAGTCGGCCGCGTCGACGCCGCCGGCGCCGGCACGGATCGTGACGACCGCCGGGCGCGGGTCGAACTCGCCGTTGAGGAGCGTCTGCACCTCGAGCTCGTCCATGATCTTCGTGATGCCCTCGAGCTCGACGACCGCCTCCTCGGCTAATTCCTCGTCGTCCTTGGCCATCTCGACCAGCACGTCGAGGTCGTCGAGGCGGCGCTGCAGCTCGTCGATGCGCTTCAGCTCGGACTGGCGGTGGCTCAGGTCGCTCGTGACCTTCTGGGCCTTCTCGGTGTCGTCCCAGAGGTCGGGCTCGCCCGCCTGGGCGCTCAGCTCCTCGACCTCCTGCTGCAGGCGCTCGACGCCGACGACGGAGCGGATGTTGGAGTAGGTGTCGCGCAATTCTGTGATCCGCGAAGAGAAGTCCTGGTCGATCATGGTGCCGCCCAGCCTACCGTCCGGCCCGCAGGGACCGCCCGGACGCGGGCCCCGGCGCGAGTAGGGTCGGACGCGATGTCGACGCCCGAGCCCCCCTTCTCCCTGCGCTCGGTCGCCCTCCCGGCACTGCTGCCCGCGCTCCTGTTCTCCATCGGCGAGGGCGCGATCATCCCCATCATCCCGATCGTCGCCGGCAGCCTCGGCGCCTCCCTCGCGATCGCCGCGTTCATCGGCGGCATGATCATGCTCGGCGAGCTCGTGGGCGACATCCCGAGCGGCGCCGTGGTGAGCCGGATCGGCGAGCGGACGGCCATGATCGGCGCGGCCTTCGTCTCCATCGGCGGCCTCGTGCTCTGCCTCCTCGCGCCGAACCCGCTCGTGCTCGGCGTCGGCGTCTTCCTCATCGGCGTCTCGACCGCGGTGTTCGCCCTCGCGCGGCACGCGTTCATGACGAGCTTCGTGCCGCAGGCGTACCGCGCTCGCGCCCTCTCGACCCTCGGCGGCACCTTCCGCGCCGGCTACTTCGTGGGGCCGTTCCTCGCCGCCGGCGTGATCCACCTGACGGGGGCGTCGCAGTCCGCGTTCGTGATCCACATCGTCGCGTGCCTCGCGGCCGCCGTGACGCTGCTCGTCCTGCCCGACCCGATGGACGTCGTGCGCCGCAACCGCGCGGCCGACCTGCAGAGCGCGGCCCCCGCGACGGCCGGCGAGCCGCAGGACGACGACTCGGTCGCCGCCGCCGCCGGCACCGCTCCCCCGGCCCGCGAGTCGGCGGGCCTCCTGCGGACGCTCTGGCGCTTCAAGGGCGTGCTCGTGAAGCTCGGATCCGGCGCCGCCCTCATCGGGTCGATGCGCGCGGGCCGTGGGGTCCTCCTCCCCCTGTGGGCCGTGAGCATCGGCATCTCGGACGCGAACACGGCGCTCATCATCGGCATCGCGGGCGGCGTGGACTTCGCCCTCTTCTACGCGAGCGGCCAGATCATGGACCGCTTCGGCCGCCTGTGGAGCGCCGTCCCGTCGATGGTCGGCCTCGGCCTCGGCTACCTGGTGCTCGCCCTCACCCCCGACCTCCCCACGGCCGTCCAGTGGTTCATCGGCGTCGCCATGTTCATGTCGGTCGCGAACGGCGTGGGCTCCGGCATCCTCATGACCCTCGGCGCCGACCTCGCGCCGCGCGAGGACCCGGCCCCCTTCCTCGGCGCCTGGCGCTTCACGGGCGACGCCGGCAGCGCCGCGTCCCCGCTCCTCATCGCCGCGCTCACCTCCGTCACGTCGCTCGCGGCGGCCAGCGGCGTGATGGGCGTGCTGGGGCTCATCGGCGCCGGCATCCTGATCCGCTACGTGCCGCGGTACGTCCCGCGGAAGCCGCGGCCGGCCGCCTGAGGGCCTCCCCCACGCGGAGGGCCTCCGGGGCGGGGCCGCTCATCCCCCACCCGCGGGACCGGGCGTCGCCGCACCCGGACCGACGAGCACGCTCCGGGCGGTGCTCGTGACGGTGATGCGGATGCCCTCGGGCGCCAGCAGCGAGGCGACGGGCGGCACCCAGCGGGCGGACAGCGCGACGCGGGCGCTCCGGCCGTCGGGGGACGTGGCGCCGTCGACGCGCAGGTCGCGGAGCCCTTCGACGGACTGCTCGGCCAGGTAGCGGGACACCGCTGCGGCGACGCCCGCGTCGGTCAGCGGCGGGAGGGCGATGCGTCCGTCGTCGACGGCATCCGCCGGACCACCGCCGACGGAGTCGACGTCGAACGACTCGGCCCCGGCGAGCGCCGCGGAATCGGCCACGGAGAAGAGCCAGACGCGCTCGAGGTAGAGGGACGACGCCGCCGACACCATGAGGATCACGGCCAGCCCGAGCGCGCAGGCGGCGATCACGAGCGGCAGGACCGACCCCGCGTCCCCGTCGACCACGGTCCGCGGGCGCTCCGGGCCTCCCCGCTCCCGACGGGTCGCCGCGCCGCTCACCGGCCTCCGGGGACGAAGGCGGAGACCCGTTCCTCCGCATCCCCGTGGACGGCGATCGAGCCCGGCGCATCGGGACCCGCGACGGGCGGCGCGAGCGGCAGGGCCGCCGCGACGCGGACGGTGACGTGCACCCGCGATCGCGGCGCATGGCAGCGGAGCGGATCCGGGGAGCAGGTGATGTCGAGCGCGATGCCGTCGGGCGCGACACCGTGGTCGGCGAGCGCCACGTCCACCGCGAACCGCGCCTCCCGGCGTCCGGCGACGTCGTCGGCGGCGCGCACGAATGCGCGGACCGCCTGCCGCGCCGCGCCCTCGGTGCCGAGCGCCGCGCCCTGGATCGCCGAGAGCGCCACGACGAGGTACACGAGGGGCACGAGCAGCAGCACCCCCGCCGTGATGAACTCCAGCGCCGCGGACCCGCGCTCGTCAGCCCAGTCGCTCGACAGCCGCATGACCGACGACCTCCATCCCGTGGTCGATGCCGACGAGCCCCACGAGGGGCAGCGTGGTCCGCACGGTGACGCTCACGACGGCATGGCCGAGGGAGGTGCCGCCGCCCGCGCTCACGTCCTCGGCGTAGCGCGCGCCCACGGCCGTCGTGATCAGCTCGCGGGTCCGCTCCACGCCGTCGGCCCGCGTGGCCCCGGCCAGTGCCGCGGTGCGCGCGCCCTCGGCGGCCGCGTCGAGGACGGTGGTCCGAACGTGCAGCGCCAGCGCCAGCTGGACCACCGACAGCGCGAGGACGACGAGCAGGGCTCCGACCATGACGAACTCGGCGGGTGCCGAGCCCCGGTCGTCGCGCATCAGAACGACGTGACGCGGTCGATGGCCTGCGTGAACACGTTCTGCAGGAGCGGACCCGCCACGCCCCACAGGATGATGACGAGCCCGCCGTCATCAGCGTGATGAGGACCCACCCCGGCACGTCGCCGCGGTCGTCCTCCCATCCGCGTCGGGATGTCGTGTCCCAGGGCCTGGCTGCTCGTCGGTCGGTCATGTCGTGCCTCTCGCTCGTGCCGATCCCGGGCGTCCCGGTCGGCGGTCGGATGGTGCGTCGGTCGGTCCCGGTCGTCCTACAGCCCGAGCTGCAGCACGAGGACGCCGGGGAAGAGCGCGAAGAGGATCGTCAGCGGCAGGATCAGGAAGACCAGCGGGACGAGCATGGCCACCTCCTTGCGGCCGGCGCTCTCGAGGAGGTCCCGCTTGGCGACCTCGCGGGCGTCCTGCGCCTGCGCGCGCAGGACCTCCGCCAAGGGCGTGCCCCGCTCCAGGGAGCCGGCCAGCTGGTCGACGAGGCGGGACACGGGCGGGAGGGCGAGCCTCCGGGCCAGGTCCTCGAACGCGCGGGCGACGGCGATGCCCGTGCCCACGTCGGCGACGACGCGACCCAGCTCGCCCGCGAGCTCACCCGAGCCGACGCGGGCGACCCGGCGCAGGGCGTCCAGCAGACCCTCACCGGCGGCGAGGCTGAGCGCCAGGAACTCCAGGACCGTCGGCAGCTCCGCGGAGATCCGCGCCACCCGGCGCCGTGCCCTCCGGTCCAGCGCGGAGTCGCACGCGACCAGGCCGGTGACGGCGGCCACCACCGGCACGGCGACCAGCTGAGCCGGCGGCAGGCTCCCGGAGGTGAGGGCGGCGCCACCCACGAGGGCGACGACCAGGACACCGGTCGACGTCCCCAGGACCAGCGCGACGAGCTGGCGCGAGCGGTGCCGCTCCACGTCCTCCTCGGATCCGGACTGGCCGAGCAGCCTCTCGATCCGCTCGGTGCCGCCGAGCACGCGCGCGAGCGCCCGGCGCACGGGGACGACGGCAGGGGCGCCGAGCGTGCCCAGCACCGGCAGCGGATGCACCGTCGTGAGCGCGAGGTGCCGTCGGGCGCCCTCGGAGACGTCGAGGACGTGGGGCGCCACGCGGTCCAGCAGTCGGGCACGACGGAAGCGCGGGACGGCGCCCATCATGGTCCAGGCGCCCATGCCGGCGACGAGCCCGAGCAGGGCACCCCACGGCTCGGCGGCGATCACGCGAACCACCTGCGGTCCTCGGGCAGTCGGCCGAGGGCGAGCATCGCGCGGTAGGCGACCGCGGAGACGACGAGCCCCACGACGATGACGACGGTCCCCGGCGCCGTGTCGTAGGCGGTCGCGGCCTCCGGACGCGTGGACAGCAGCGCCAGGATGATCCACGGCGCCGCGACGCCGAGCTTGGCCGCGTTGACGACCCAGGACTGCCGCGCCTCGGCCTCGCTGCGGATCGCGGCCTCCTCCCGCAGGAAGCGGGCGAGGCCGCGGAGCACGTCCGGGAGCTGCGTGCCGCCGACCTCGCGCGCCATCCGCAGCGTCTCCAGGATGCGGTCGGCGGTGGGATCGGCCAGCCGCTCCTTCAGCTCGTCGAGCGCGACGGCGAAGCTGCCCGTGGTGCGGTGGACGGCGGCGAACTCCTGGAACGCCGGACGGAGCACTGCGGGGCCCGCCACCGAGAGCGACGCCACCGCGTCCGGCAGCCCGAGGCCCGCCCGGACGGCGCTGACGAGATGATCCACGACATCGGGCCACACCGCGCGATGGGCCCGCCGGCGGGCGGAGGAGCGCGCACCCACGACGGCCCACGGGAGCACGAGACCCGTCCCGGCGGCGGCGAGCGCGGCGCCGTCCACGCGGAGGACTGCCTCCACCAGCGCTCCCGCGGCGATGCCGACGAGCGCCGAGAGGGCGAGGAACGCGCTGACCGACACCTGGGGCAGGCCCGCGTGGGTCAGGCGGTCGTGGATGCGGGCGGTCGGTCCGCGCCCGGGATGCGGCCGTCCCTCGACCACCGGCCACAGGCGCGGCGCCAGGAGCAGGACGATCCCGGCACCGAGCGCGAGGCCGAGCGCGACGCTCACGCGGCCCCCACGAGGATCCGGAGCGGATCCAGCCCCGCCGCCCGGTACTTGGCCAGGTGCGCGGGCTGACCACCCGTGGCGGTCAGGACGCCGTCCTCGAGGGCGAACACCGAGCTGGCCTCGATGACCATGCCGCTGTGCCGCCCGCCCGGCGCGAGGATCTCGACGACGCGCCGGGCACCCGACGAACGGACCTCGAGGTGGACCACCAGGTCGACCGACGTCGCGACCGTGGGCACGACGAACGCCGCGTCGATGTTGCGCCCCGCCAGCAGCGGCAGCGTGCACAGCTTCACGAGCGCCTCCCGCGCGCTGTTCGCGTGGATCGAGCACATCCCGGGGACCCCCGAGTTGAGCGCGATGAGGAGGTCGAGGCACTCGGCCTCGCGCACCTCGCCGACCACCAGGCGATCGGGTCGCATGCGCAGCGCCTCCTTGATGAGGCGCCGGAGCGTGATCTCGCCCGAGCCCTCGAGGCTCGGCTGCCGGCACTGCAGCGCGACCACGTCGCGGCCCGCCGGATCCAGCTCGAAGGTCTCCTCCACCGTGACGATGCGGTCCGACGTGCGCGCCGAGGCGAGGAGCGCGTCGATCATCGTGGTCTTGCCCGTGTGCGTCGCCCCGCTGACGACGATGGAGAGGCCCGCGCGCACGCTCATGCGCAGGAAGTCGGCCGCCTGGGGCGGCAGGCTGCCGAGCGCGACGAGGTGCTCGAGGTCCCGGATGCGCCGCGAGAACTTGCGGATGTTGACCGCCCAGTGCTGCCGCGTGACGTCGGGGATGACGACGTGCAGGCGCGACCCGTCGGGCAGCGACGCGTCGACGAAGGGGGTCGAGAGGTCGACGCGACGCCCGGAGGACTGCAGCATCCGCTCGACGAGGTCCCGCACCTCCGCCTCCGACAGGACGAGCGGCGTCAGCTCCGGGACGCCCGAGCGCGCGACGAACACCCGGGTGGGGGCGTTGATCCAGATCTCCTCGATCGAGTCGTCGTCGAGGAGGGGCTGCAGGGCGCCGAAGCCCGTGATGCGCGCGAGCACCTGCCGTTCGGTGGCTGCCTCGTCGTCGAGGAGGCGGGAGTCGGAGCCGAGCGCCTGCTCGGCGAACCGGCGCACCTCCTCGCGGACGATGGCCGCGGTGCCGCCGGGGTCGGGCGACGCCCCGTCGTCGCGCAGGCGCTCCCGCACCCGACCGGCGATGGTGTCGAGGGGCGTCCGCGTCTGCACCCGCACAGGATGCTGATCAGGGGCGGTCGCCGCGGATCCCGTCCACAGGGGACGCGCCCCGCGGGCGGCTCGGGGTCAGTACCCCAGCTCCGCCTTCGCCGCCGCGTACGCCTGGCGCACCGCGGGCACGCCCGGGGCGTCGAAGACCTCGTCGCCCGCGAGGGGCCACTCCGGGACGCTGCCGGTGAGGATCCACGCGGCCTGCTTCGCGGCGCCGTCGGCGACGAACTCGCCCGCGTCCGGCACGTGGATGGGGACGCCGAAGACGGTCGGCGCGATCTCGCGGACGGCGCGGCTCTTCGCCCCGCCGCCGATGAGGAGCACGCGCTCCACCCGCACGCCCTGGCGCGTGATGGCGTCGAGGCCGTCGGCCAGGCCGCACAGCATGCCCTCGACGTGCGCGCGGGCCATGGTCGCCGGCGTCGAGTTGCGGAGGGTCATGCCGTGCAGCGACGCGGTCGCGTCGGGCAGGTTCGGCGTGCGCTCGCCCTCGAAGTACGGGAGGAGCACGAGGCCGTCCGATCCCGCGGGCGCCTCGAGCGCGAGCTCGGACAGGCGTCCGTGGTCGACGCCGAGGAGGCGCGCGCCGCCGTCGAGCACGCGGGCCGCGTTGAGGGTCGCGATGAGCGGGAGGAAGTTGCCCGTGGCGTCCGCGAAGCCCGCGACCGTGCCGGAGGCGTCGGTGATGGGATCCGCCGTGACGGCGAACACCGTGCCCGACGTGCCGATGGAGACGACCACGTCGCCCGGCACCGCGCCGAGACCGAGCGCGGCGGCGGCGTTGTCGCCCGCGCCGGGGCCGACCGGGATGCCGGCCGCGACGCCGGGGATGCCGTCTCCGGTGACGCCCGCGGACTCCCCCGGGCCGAGGACGCGCGGGAGGCCGACCGCGCGGCCGAGCGCGCGCTCGAGCAGGTCGAGGCGGTACTCCCCGGTGACGCTCGACCAGTACGCGGTGCCGCTCGCGTCGGAGCGGTCCGTGGCGAGGGCGGTGAGGTCCGGGGATCCGACGCCGTGGCCGAGGAGGCGCCAGGTGAGCCAGTCGTGCGGGAGCGCGACGGCGGCGACTCGGGCCGCGTTCTCGGGCTCGGCGTCGCTCAGCCAGCGGAGCTTCGTGGCGGTGAAGGAGGCCACGGGGACGACGCCCGTGGCGCTCGCCCAGGCGTCGGCGCCCAGCTCCTCCCGGAGGTCGGCGGCGGCCTGCGCGGAGCGGGTGTCGTTCCAGAGGAGCGCGTCGCGGACGACCGCGCCCTGCTCGTCGAGGCAGACCATGCCGTGCTGCTGGCCGCCGACCGAGACGGCGGCGACGTCGTCGAGGCCTCCGGCGTCGGCGACGGCCGCGAGGAGGGCGTCCCACCACGCTGCGGGATCCACCTCCGTGCCGTCGGGGTGGGACGCGCGGCCGGAGCGCACCAGGGCGCCCGAGTCGAGGTCGCGGACGACCACCTTGCAGCTCTGCGTGGAGGAGTCGATGCCTGCTACGAGTGTCTTCGTTGTCACGATCAACATATTAGGGGGCGTCCTAAGCTGGGCGGGCACCCGCGGGAGTGGTGGAATCGGTAGACACGCAGGATTTAGGTTCCTGTGCTTTCGAGCGTGAGGGTTCAAGTCCCTTCTCCCGCACCGACCGTCACGCCGCGTCGACCGTCGAGCACCCCTCGACCGGGGGTGCGCGCATCACGGCGGGATCCGGGCCGCTGGCGATATCCTGTGCTGGCCGCAGGTCGCTTCCGCGCGCCCCGCGACCCACCACGACTGGAGCCCCACGTGCATCCCCTGCTCTTCGACTTCCTCGACTCGACGACCCTCATCGAGTCGTTCGGGGGATTCGCCCTCATCGGGATCTGCCTCATCATCTTCGCCGAGACCGGCCTGCTCTTCGGCTTCCTCTTCCCCGGCGACACCCTCCTCGTCATCGCGGGGCTGACCCTGCCCGGCATTACGGGGATCGACATCTGGTGGATCTGCCTCGCCATCGCGTTCTCGGCCTTCGCCGGAGGCGAGGTCGGCTACCTGATCGGCCACAAGGCGGGACCGAAGGTCTTCGAGCGCAAGGACTCCGGCATCTTCAGCCGGCAGAACGTCGTCCGCACGAACGCGTTCTTCGCCCGCTTCGGCGGCCTCGCCGTCATCGCGGCGCGCTTCGTGCCGATCGTCCGCACCTTCGCGCCCATCGCCGCAGGCGTCGGGCACATGGACTACCGGAAGTACTCGTTCTACAACGCCGTCGGCGCCGTCATCTGGGGCGCCGGCCTCACCTGGCTCGGCAACCTGCTGAACGGCTTCCCGCCCATCCGCGACTTCGTCACGCACTACATCGACTACGTGCTCCTCGGTGCGGTCTTCGTGACGCTCGTGCCCACGGCGATCCACTTCCTCCGCGCCCGCAAGCACGCCCGCGACGAGGAGGCGGCCGGAGTCGCCCACGACGGCCAGGACCTCGCCCTCGCGCCGGAGAACTTCGACCAGGACCCCTCGAACGACCCGCGCCGCTGAGGCGCGTCCCGATCCGGGTCCCGGGCGCGGCGGACGGCGATGCGTCGCACGCCCCGTGGACCGGTCGGCGGCAGCGGACCCGCGCCGTCAGACGTGGTGCCGGTGCTCGTGCCCGGCGTGCTCCTCGGGCTCCAGCTGGAACGTGCTGTGCTCCACGTCGAAGTGGTCGTCGAGGCAGCCGGCCAGCCGGTCGAGCAGCTCGCCCGTGCGACCCTCGCGGAACACCTCCTGCTCCACCACGACGTGCGCGGTGAAGACCGGCGAACCGGAGGTGATGGCCCAGACGTGCACGTCGTGGACAGCGGTCACGCCGGGCGTCTCCAGCAGGTGCGCCCGGATCCGCTCGGGCTCCGTGCCGGCGGGCGTCGACTCGGAGAGGACGTGCACCACGTCACGGAGCAGGATCACCGCGCGCGGCACGATGAGCGCCGCGATCACGAGCGAGGCGACGGCGTCCGCGCGGCCGAACCCGGTGAGCGCGATCACGATGCCGGCGGCGATGGTCGCGACCGACCCGAACGCGTCGCCCAGCACCTCGAGGTACGCGCCGCGCAGGTTGATGGACGTCCCCGCTCCCCCGCGGAGGACCAGCAGGGCGACCACGTTGGCGACGAGCCCGATGCCGGCCGCGAGGAGCATGATGCCGGCATCGACCTCCGGCCCCTCCGGTGCGAGCAGCCGCTCCACGCCGTGCACCGCCACGTAGACGGCGACGCCCAGCAGGATCAGGCCGTTCACGAGGGCGCCGAGCACCTCGCCGCGCTGGAATCCGAAGGTGTGGCGGTCGGTGGCCGGGCGCGCGGCGACGATCGTCGCGACGAGGGCGATGCCGAGGCCGAGCAGGTCGCTGGTCATGTGACCGGCGTCGGCGAGCAGGGCGAGCGAGCCGGAGACGAGGGCTCCCACCACCTCGACCAACAGGACCGTGGCGGTGATCGCGATGGCGATGACCAGGCGCCGACGGTCGGTCGTGGCCGCGCCGTGATCGTGCGTGCCGTGGCCCATGCGTCCACCGTACGGGCCCGCGAGCGCGCCGATCCACCCGGCGCCGCAGTCGGGAACGACTCCCGCTCTCACGAGGTCGGGGACGGCCCCTCAGCCCTCGCCGAGGAGCTGCCGACGGACGACCGGCATGATCGCGTCGAACGCCCGCGCACGGTGGCTGACGCGGTTCTTCTCGTCCGCGTCGAGTGCCGCGGCGCTCGCTCCCCCGGTCGCCGGGCGGAACACCGGGTCGTACCCGAAGCCGCCGTCGCCCTGCACCTCGCGGAGCACGGTCCCCTCCCACACGCCCGTCGCGGTCCGCTCGACCAGGCCCTCCGCCGTCGGCACGACGAGCGCCGCGGCGCAGACGAACCGCGCGCCGCGATGCCCGTCCGGCACGTCGCCCAGCTGCCAGAGCAGGAGCTCGAGGTTCTGCACGCTGTCGCGCGCCGGGCCCGCCCAGCGCGCCGAGAAGATGCCGGGCGATCCGCCGAGGACGTCGACGGCGATCCCGGAGTCGTCGGCGAGGGCCGCCCGCCCCGTGTGGAGAGCCGCGGCACGCGCCTTCACGAGCGCGTTCTCCTCGAAGGTGATCCCGTCCTCCACGGGCTCGGGACCGTCGTAGGCGACGAGGTCGATGCCGGCGAGGCGGGATCCGAGGATCCGGCGGAGCTCCTCCACCTTGTGGGCGTTGTGCGTGGCCAGGACGAGCGGGATCACCGGGCGCTCCTCAGCGCCCGAGGGCCTGGGCCTGCAGCGCGGTGAGCGTGGTGCCGCCCCCGAGCGCGAGGTCCAGCAGGGCGTCGAGCTCCGCGCGGTCGAAGGGCGCGCCCTCGGCGGTGCCCTGAACCTCGACGAAGGAGCCGCTGCCCGTCATGACGACGTTCATGTCGGTCTCGGCGCGCACGTCCTCGACGTAGGCCAGGTCGAGCAGGGGCTTCCCGTCGACGATGCCCACGGAGACCGCCGCGACGCTGTCCTTCAGCGGCGTGGCGCGCTGGGCGATGAACTTCCGCTCGCGGCCCCACTCCAGCGCATCCGCCAGCGCGACGTAGGCGCCCGTGATGGCCGCGGTCCGGGTGCCGCCGTCGGCCTGCAGGACGTCGCAGTCGATGACGATCGTGTTCTCGCCGAGCGCCTTCATGTCGACGACGGCGCGGAGGCTCCGGCCGATGAGGCGCGAGATCTCGTGCGTGCGGCCGCCGACCTTGCCCTTCACGGCCTCGCGGTCCATGCGCTCGTTCGTGGCGCGCGGGAGCATGGCGTACTCGGCGGTGACCCAGCCCTGGCCGCTGCCGGCCTTCCAGCGCGGGACGCGGTTCGTGAAGGAGGCGGTGCAGAGGACGCGCGTGCGCCCGAAGGAGATGAGGGCGGATCCCTCGGCCTGCTCGCTCCAGTTCCTCTCGATGCTGATCTCGCGCAGCTGGTCGGCGGCGCGGCCGTCGTGGCGGGTGGTGTCGTCGGTCATGTGCGGCCTCGGCTCGGATCGGGGGTGGACGGGGTGCCGACGGCGTCCGGAGGCGTCGCCGCGTCCGCCCGCATCCGGCGGGGAAGGGGGATGGCGCCCGTCTCGACGAGCTCCACGTGCGAGACGCCGGCGCCGAGCATGCGATGCGCGAGCGTCTCGAAGTCGGACGCGCTGCCGCCGGTGGCCTCGTAGCGGATGACCGGCGGAGCGTCCGTCCGCCGCTCGAGGCCCGCGGACACGAGCTCCCGGTAGACGTCCTTGGCGGTCTCGGTGTCGCTCGAGACGAGCGTCACGTCCGGGCCCATGAGCAGCGAGATCGCACCCTCGAGGAACGGGTAGTGGGTGCAGCCGAGGACCAGCGTGTCGACGCCGGCGGCGCGCAGGGGCGCGAGGTACTCCTCCGCCGCCGCCATCAGCTCGGGGCCCGACGTCTCGCCGCGCTCCACGAACTCGACGAAGCGCGGCGCCTCCGCGGAGGTCAGGGCGAGGTGCGGTGCGGCGGCGAAGGCGTCGTCGTAGGCCCGGCTCGTGACCGTGGCGTGGGTCGCGATGACGCCGACTCGATGGTTGCGGGTGACGCTGACCGCCGTGCGGACGGCGGGCTGGATGACCTCGACGACCGGGATGTCGTAGCGCTCCCGGGCGTCCCGGAGCATGGCGGCCGACGCGGTGTTGCACGCGATGACCAGCATCTTCACCCCGCGCTCCACGAGGTCGTCGAGGACCGCGAGCGCGTAGCGGCGGACGTCGGCGATGGGCTTGTCGCCGTAGGGGGTGTGCGCGGTGTCGCCGATGTAGATGATCGACTCGCGCGGCAGGAGGGTCGCGACGGCGCGGGCGACGGTGAGGCCGCCGACGCCGGAGTCGAAGATCCCGATCGGCGCGTCGCTCATCCCGTCAGCCTACCGGCGGGCCCCTGCTGCGGAGCCCGAGGGCGGCAAGGCACCCGCGACGGGCCGCCCGGTCACAGCGATCGCCGCGCATCCTCCTGGGCGATGAGCTCCGGCAGGTCCTTCAGCCGCTTCAGCCCGGCGAGCGGCTGGTTCATGCGCGCGTTGCCCTGCAGGCGGTCGCGGTTGCGGTCGAGGAACCACCAGTACCCCGCCGTGTAGGGGCACGCCGTCGGGCCGACCCGCACCTTGGGGTCGAACGGGCAGCCGGAGCAGTGGTCGGTCATGCGGTCGATGTACGCGCCGCCGGCGGCGTACGGCTTCGTCGCCATGCGGCCGCCGTCGGCGTGCAGCGCCATGCCGACGACGTTCGCGGGCATGACCCACGGCGTGCCGTCGACGAAGGAGTCGATGAACCAGTCGTTCATGGCCTTCGGGTCGTAGCCGCGCTGGAGCGCGAGGTTGCCGAGGATCATGAGCCGCTCGATGTGATGCGCCCAGCCGTGCGTGCGCACCTTGTCGACCACGTGCGCGAGGCACGCCGCCTCGATGCCGGAGGCGTCGAGGCGCTGCAGCGCGGTCGGCACCCCGCGGTGCGCGTCGAGGCGGTTCTCGGACGCGTAGTCCTCGTCGAAGGCCCAGTAGAGGTGCCACACGTAGTCGCGCCAGCCCATGATCTGCCGCACGATGCCCTCGACGCTCTGGATGGGGGCCCGACCCGCCGCGTGCTCGGCGACGATGCGCTCGATGACGTCCGCGGGATCCAGCACGCCCATGTTCATGGTCGCGCTGAGGAGGGAGTGGGCCATGGTCCAGTCGCCCGAGAGGGACGCGTCCTCGAACGGCCCGAAGTCGTTGAGCCGGCTGGCCACGAAGTCGTCGAGCGCGGCGCGTCCCTCCTCCGGCGTCACGGCGAAGCGCCGAGGTCCGTCCTCCCCCACGAGGTTCACGACCCCCTCGCGCTCCCAGCGGTCGAGGTCGGCGCGGACCTCGGCGTCGATGTCGTCCTCCTCCGGCCACCACGGCTCCGGCAGCCCCAGCGTCGTGGCGCCGCGCGGCGGCCGCTCCCGGTTGTCGTGGTCGAAGTTCCAGCGCCCGCCGACCGGGTCGTCGCCGTCCATGAGGATGCCCGTGCGCGCCCGGGACCACCGGTAGAAGTCCTCCATGACGAGCCGGTCCGAGGTGCGCCCCGCCATCCACTCGGCGAACTCCTGCTCGCTGGTGACGAAGCCGCGGCTCGGCAGCACCTCGGCGCCGATGTCGGCGACGAGGCGCCGCAGGCCGCGGGATGTGGGATCGACGACCTCGAGGTCGCGCCGGTCGGCCACGACGTCGCGGTAGTGGTCGACCTGGCGGAACTCGACCCGGTCTCCCAGCGCACGGGCGCGGTGCCGGATGCCGGACAGGATGAGGTGCGCCTTGGCCCGGTGGTAGGGCCGCCGCGCGAGCAGGCCGCGCGACTCGATGAGCAGCATCGGCCCGCCGTCGTCGAAGTGGTCGCCCAGCTGGTCAGCGAGGATCCATCGGGTGCGCTGCATGGTGCGACCCTAGGCGGGACCTCCGTCACGCGTCCGGGGCGTGCGCCAGGCGGATCGGGCCGGCCGACGAGCGCCGCCCTAGGCTGGACGCGTGCACCAGGCGACCTCCCTCCTCACCGACCGCTACGAGCTCACCATGCTGGACGCCGCCTTGAAGGCCGGCACCCACGACCGCGAGTGCGTCTTCGAGTGCTTCGCGCGGCGCCTCCCCACCGGCCGGCGGTTCGGCGTCGTCGCGGGCACGGGACGGCTGCTGGAGCTCATCCGCGACTTCCGCTTCGGCGACGACGAGCTCGAGTACCTGCGGTCCGAGCGCGTCGTGGGCGAGGAGGCCCTCGCCTGGCTCGCCGACTACCGCTTCCGCGGGCGGATCACGGGCTACCGCGAGGGCGAGGTCTACTTCCCGGGCTCTCCGCTGCTCACGATCGAGGCGCCGTTCGCCGACGGGGTCATCCTCGAGACCCTCGTCCTCAGCGTGCTCAACTACGACAGCGCGGTCGCCAGCGCCGCCGCCCGCATGGTGCAGGTCGCCGGCGGGCGCCCCCTCGCCGAGATGGGCTCGCGGCGGACCGGCGAGCGGTCGGCGGTCGCCGCCGCACGCGCCGCGTACGTGGCGGGCTTCAGCGCGACCTCGAACCTCGAGGCGGGTCGCACCTGGGGCGTCCCCACGATGGGGACGGCCGCCCACTCCTTCACCCTGCTGCACGACACGGAGGAGCAGGCCTTCCAGGCGCAGGTCGCGGCGCTCGGCGCGGGGACGACGCTCCTCGTCGACACCTACGACGTCCGCGAGGGCGTGGAGACCGCGGTCCGGGTCGCCGGGACGGGCCTCGGCGCCGTCCGGCTCGACTCCGGCGACCTGCCGGTGCTGGTGGGCGAGGTGCGTGCCCAGCTCGACGCGCTCGGAGCGACGGGCACGCGGATCACCGTCACGAACGACCTCGATGAGCACGGCATCGCCGGCCTGGCCGCGTCCCCGGTGGACTCGTACGGTGTCGGCACGTCGCTCGTGACCGGATCCGGCGCTCCCGCCGCGGGCATGGTGTTCAAGCTGGTCGCCCACCGCGATGCCGGCGGGCAGGGCGAGTGGGTGCCCGTCGCGAAGCGGTCCACCGGGAAGCAGAGCCGCGGGGGGCTCAAGGGGGCGCTGCGGCGGCACGACGCCCAGGGCATCGCGACGGCGGAGCTCGTGACGGTCGGACCGCACCCGGAACCGCTCCCCGGCGACCGCGACCTCCTCGTCACGCTGGCCGAGGACGGGCAGCCCGACGCCCGGTGGATGGGCCGGGCGGGCACGTCCGCGGCGCGCGAGCACCATGCCCGCGTCGTGCACGACCTGCCGGTGCAGGCGTTCCGGCTGCGCGCGGGCGACCCCGCGCTCCCGACGGAGCAGGGCTCCGTCTGAGCCGCATCGCGCAGCCCCGCCGCGGAGCGCAGGAGCCGCCTACTCGTCCTTCATGCGCTCGTAGATGCGCTTGCAGTCGGGGCAGACGGGGAACTTCTCGGGATCGCGGCCGGGCAGCCACTTCTTCCCGCAGAGCGCCTTGACGGGCTTGCCGCTGAGCGCGGACTCGAGGATCTTGTCCTTCTTCACGTAGTGCGAGAAGCGCTCGTGATCGCCGGGCTCGATCGTCTCCTGCTCGAGGAGCTCCTCGAGCTCGCGGTCGAGGGTGTCGGTGCCGCCGCCCTGCGCGGGTCGGCCGGGGTCCTGTTCGATGCTGAGGATGACCATCCGCCCAGTGTACTTTTCCCGTGCGCCGGAACCCGCGGAGCGGGTGGACGCAGCCGATTCCACGGCCCGTCGTGCCCCGCGGGTCAGTGCCGCTGCGCGAAGGCCAGCAGCTCGGGACCCCGGCGCTCGAAGACGCGGCCGCCGCCCGCGACCCCCGCGACGAGCGTCACCAGGCCGATGCCGAGCCCGACGACGAGCGACCACGCCGGGTAGGCGCCTCCGTGCGCGAGGCCCAGTCCGCCGAGCCAGGCGGACGGCAGCGCGAGCACGACGGTGGCGATGAAGGTGAGCGTGGGGACCGTCGAGCCGGCGGCCCCCGACGTCTGCGGCGCGTGGAACGGGCTGTCCCCGGGGCGCGAGGCGGGATACGGGAACCGCGCGGAGAAGAGCGAGGAGAGCCCGACGCCGATGAGCAGGACCCCCGCGCTGACGCCGATCACGGACGGCAGCACGGATGCGTCGCCGAACCCGAGCGCGCTGAGCGGCGCGCCGATCGCGATGAGCGGAACGCCGATGGCGAGGACCGGCACGATGCGCCCGATGCGGTCGGCGACCCCGCGGATGCCGGACACCACGTGCAGCCAGACCGCGGTGTGGTCGTGCGCGGTGTCGTTGTGCACGCTCCAGCCGAGGAACAGCGCCATCACGGGGAGGGGCACCAGCGCGAGCACGTGCGCGTCCACGTCGACGATGACCAGGGGCACGAGGAGCACGAGCGGGAGCACGGGGATCAGCACGAGGGTCGCGCGGTAGCGCGGGTCGCGGATCCAGTACGTGACGCTCCGAGCGGCCACCGCGCCGGTGGGCGAGGCGCCGAACCGGCCGAACCAGCCGAGGCCGGACCGGGCGGGACCGCCGCCCGTGCGGTCCGGCGCGGTGAGCGCCCACGGGACCAGGCGCAGCCAGGCGAGCGCCAGCAGCGCCGCCGACAGGAGGGCGACGAGGAGCATGCCCGCGGCGGGTCCCGCGTCGCCCGCGACCGCGGCCGCCGGTGCGGCCCAGGCCGCGCCGATGGGGGTCCAGGCGAGGATGCCCAGGATCCCGCGGGCGGGTCGGAGCCCGTCGTCGAGGAGGTCGGCCTGCGCGAGCGCGACCACGGCGGGCACCAGCAGCACGGCGACGAGGCCCGCGGCGAGGCCGGTCGCCTCCCGCGCCCGGCGCGTGCTGAGCAGCACGCCGGCGAGCACGGTGGCGATGCGCGCGACGAGCACGCAGGTGACGACGGCGGCCAGGGCGGCGACCACGGCGACGACCCCCGTGACCGGATCCCGGGACCAGGTGACGACGGTGGTCATCGCGACCACGACGAGCACGACCCCCGGCACGGTGGCCAGGGCGGCGACCCCCAGCGCCAGGGCGAGGCGCCGCGGCTCGATGCCGTACGGCGCGAAGCGCCGAGGGTCCATGGCGTCCTCGGATCCGAGGACCAGGGGCACCAGGAGGGCCCCGAGGACGACGAGGGAGCCCCCGGCCACGACCACGTCGCGCGCCGAGTCGACGTCCGCGTCGCGGAGGCCGGCGAGAGCCCCGACCGCGAGCACTGTGACGAGGATCCCGTACACGCCGGCGGCGACGATGCCGAGCACCTGCCATGGGCTGCGGCGGAACGCGTTGGCGAGGAGGGCGAGCCTCAGTCGGAGAACGAGTGCAACCACGAGAACCCCTCCACCGTGCGACGACCGCCGGCCAGCGCCACGAACCGCTCCTCGAGGGAGCGTCCCGCCCGGACCTCGTCCATCGTGCCCGCGGCCAGCACCCGGCCGTTGACGATGATCGCCACGTGGTCGCATATCCGCTGGATGAAGTCCATGCCGTGGCTCGACAGCACGACGGTGCCGCCGTGCGCCACGTAGTCCTGCAGGATCTCGACGACGTTCGCCGCCGAGACGGGGTCGACCGACTCGAACGGCTCGTCGAGCACGAGCATGCGCGGCGAGTGGATCATGGCGCAGGCGAGCGCGACCTTCTTCGCCATGCCGGCGGAGTAGTCGGTGACGAGCCGGCCGACGGCGTCCTCCAGGCCGAAGGCCTCGATGAGGTCGGCCGCGCGGCTGCGGATCTCCGCGTCGTCGAGCCCGCGGAGCGCCCCGGAGTAGTGCAGGAGCTGCGCGCCGGTGAGGCGGTCGAAGAGGCGGAGCCGATCGGGCAGGACGCCGATGCTGCGCTTGGCGGCGAGCGGGTCGCGCCACACGTCGATCCCGTTGACGGTCACGGTGCCGCCGTCGGGACGCAGCAGGCCGGTCACCATCGACATGGTCGTGGTCTTGCCGGCGCCGTTGGGGCCGACGATGCCGTAGAACGACCCGGCGCGCACCGTGAGCGCGATGTCGTCGACGGCGACCTTCTCGTCGAACCTCTTGGTGAGGCCCTGGATGACGAGGACGTCCTCCCCCAGCTCCGGAGCCGCGGCGCGGTCGCCGCGGACGGACGGGGTCAGCGCGGTCTCCCGCACCCCGGGGAGATCGGGACGCGTCGGGCGCGGTGCGGTGAGGCTGTCGGTCCGCACGGTGACCGCGCGGGGCGGCGCGGGCTCGACCTCGGGCTCGGCGTCGACCTCGTCGGCCTCCGGGTCGTCATCGGCGTCGGACTCCGCAGCAGCGGGCTCCGCCGCGGTCGGTCCAGGGGAAGCGGGCTCCGCATCCGCGACGGGCGCCGCATCCGCCTCGTCCTGCGTGCCGTCCTCCGACCCGGCGCTGGTCTCCGTGTCGGATCTGGGATCCACGGCGGGGCGCGACTCCACGTCCTCCCCACGCTCCGGGAGCTCGGCGGCGGCATCGGGGTCGGCGTCAGGGGCGGCGTCGGCGGCCTGGGCGAAGAGCCCCTGCAGCTCGGCGACGCCGTCCTCGGGGGCCTCGTCGGAGCGCTCCGTGCCGACCGGCGCGACGGCCCCGTCAGCGGCGTCCGTGGAGGACCCGGGATCCGGCGCACGGTCATCGGAGCCGACGTCGATCGCGTCCTGGGCGTCAGGAGCGGGAACGCCCGCGTCGGACGCTGCTGCCGAGGCCGCCGCGTCGGCGGCCGGGACCTCCCCGGCGCTCCCCGCCGGCCGCTGCACCCGCGTGCGGCGCCGCACGCGGGGTGGTCGAGACGGCACCGCCGAGGTGGGAGCCGGGTCGCCGTCGCTCGGGTCCGGCCGGGCGGCGGAGGCGATGACGGCTGCGGACTTGGTGCGCGGCGGCGTGGGGGCGACGACCACGGCGGGCGCGGTCCGGGGCGAGGGCGCCGTGGCACGACGCGGCACGCGCTGACCCGGTCGCGGCGCACGCGGGACGGCAGCCGGTGCGACCGCGTCGCGAGCGGAGCCGCGGCCCGCCTCGCCCTCGGCGTCGTCCGACCCGGGGGTGTCCGACGGCGCTCCCTGCGCGGCCCTGCTCCCGGACTCCGCCGGGGCGTCGGACGCGGCGTCGGGCAGGGTCGTCTCGTCGGGCTCGTCGGTCACGGCCCCACGTTACCAAGGCGCCCCTGCCGGGCCGATGCGGACCCCGAGTGTGCCCGGGCAGCCCGCCCAGCGGCGTCCTGCCCGCCGCGCCATCCGGATCCGGACATCACGAAAGGGACACGACCCGCCCCCTTCTACCACCTATTTCCTCACCCGCGGCCTACGATGGAGGAGGCATGACGGAGTGTCGATCAGGAAACCCGCGGGTGAAGTCCCGGCGAACCCTCGACCCCGAGGGATCCCGGTAGCACTCGGCACCCCGCATCGAACGGAGAACACATGACCACGCAGGTAGTCATCCTGGCGGCAGGCATGGGCAGCCGTCTCGGCCGCAGCCTCCCCAAGCCCCTCACCGAGCTGAGCGACGGCCGCACCATCATGGGCCAGCAGTTCGACAACATCCGCTTCGGCCTCGGCGACGACGCCAAGGTCAGCATCGTGGTGGGCTACAAGCTCGACCACATCATCGACGCGTTCCCGGACGCCGACTACATCTACAACGAGCAGTACGACCAGACGAACACGTCGAAGAGCCTGCTCCGCGCCCTCCGGGCGTCCACGCCCGGCGGCGTGCTCTGGATGAACGGCGACGTCGTCTTCGACCCGATGATCCTCCGCCGCGCCGCCGCGATGATCGCGCGCGACCAGTCCTTCGTCACGGTCAACACCTCCCGCGTCTCCGACGAGGAGGTCAAGTACACGACCAGCCCCGAGGGCTACATCCGCGAGCTGTCCAAGACGGTCAAGGGCGGCCTCGGCGAGGCGGTCGGCATCAACTACGTGTCGCGCGCCGACAAGCCGGTCCTCATCCGCCAGCTCGCCCGCGTCGCCGACCAGGACTACTTCGAGCGTGGAATAGAGTTGGCGATCGAGCAGGACTCCCTGCTCGTCGAACCGGTAGACATCTCCGACCTGTACGCGGTCGAGGTCGACTTCGCGGAGGACCTCGAGAGGGCCAACCTCTTCGTCTAGACCGCCTCGGGGATGCTGATGCAGAGGATCCCCGCCGTGCCCGATGCCGCCCGTCCCGGTCGCGCGTCCCGCACCCCCGCGGCGCGCTACCGCCGCTCGCTGTGGCTGCTCACCACCCGCGACCTGAAGGTCCGGTACTCCACGAGCGCGCTCGGCTGGTTCTGGTCGATCCTCGACCCGCTGGTGATGTCGGGGATCTACTGGTTCGTCTTCACGGTCGTGTTCTCCCGCGAGGTCGGCGAGGAGCCGTACATCGTCTTCCTCCTCGCGGCGCTGCTGCCGTGGATGTGGTTCACGGGCGCGACGAGCGACTTCACGAAGGCGTTCAGCTCGCAGGCGAAGCTCGTCCGCTCGACGCGGATCCCGCGCACGATCTGGGTCCTCCGCCTCGTGTTCGCGAAGGGGTTCGAGTTCGTCGCGAGCCTGCCCGTCCTCGCCGTCTTCGCCGTCGTCGCCGGCGCGCGCCTGGACCTGCACGTGCTGCTGTTCCCGCTGGCGGTGCTCATCCAGGCGGCGCTGCTGCTCGGCATCGGCCTCATCGTCTCGCCGCTCGTGGTGTTCTTCCGGGACCTCGAGCGCGCCGTGAAGCTCGTGCTCCGGTTCCTCTTCTACGCCTCCCCCATCGTCTACTCGTCCCGCGACCTGCCCGCGGAGCTCCACCCCTGGGCCGCGCTGAACCCGCTCACGGGGATCTTCGGGATCTACCGCTCCGCGTTCTTCCCCGCCGAGCTCGACTGGTACGCGGTGGGCATGAGCGCGCTCATCTCCGCGGTCCTCCTGGCGATCGGCACCCTCGTGTTCCGCCGCTCCCTCCCCGCCGTGCTGAAGGAGATCTGATGGACGCCGCCACGACGGACGCGCGGGCCGCGTCCCCCGTCATCGCCGTCGAGGACGCCGGGATCCGCTTCCGTCGCAACCGCAAGTCGCGCCGGAGCTTCAAGGACCTGTTCGGCGGCTCCACGAGGCGCGCGCGGCCCGGCGAGTTCTGGGCGCTGCGCCACGTCTCGTTCGAGGTGCACGCGGGCGAGGCAATCGGCGTCGTCGGGCGGAACGGCCAGGGCAAGTCCACGCTGCTGAAGCTCGTGGCGGAGGTGCTCATCGCGGACGAGGGCAGCATCGGCGTGCACGCCGGCGTCGCGCCGCTCATCGAGATCACGGGCGGGTTCGTGAACGACCTCACCGTGCGCGACAACATCTACCTGACGGCCGGGCTGCACGGCATGTCCAAGGCGGAGATCGACGCCCAGTTCGACGAGATCATCGCCTTCGCCGAGATCCCGGACTTCGTGGACACGCCCTACAAGCACCTGTCCAGCGGCATGAAGGTGCGCATCGCCTTCGCGGTCATCTCGCGCCTGGACGAGCCCGTGCTCCTCGTGGACGAGGTCCTCGCCGTCGGGGACCGCTCCTTCCGCGAGAAGTGCTACCACCGGATCGAGGAGATGCTGGCGGAGGGACGCACCCTGTTCTTCGTGTCCCACAACGAGCGGGACCTCCGCCGCTTCTGCACGCGCGGCCTGTACCTCGACAAGGGCGCGCTCGTGCTCGACGGCCCCATCGACGAGGTCGTCGACGCGTACAACGCCGACCTCGACCCCAAGCCCCCGGCCGCGTCGTCCGCGCACTGAGATCCGCTCCTCCCCAGCACCGCTCCTGCACAGGCGCACGAACCCGCCCGTCGCACGCCGCGCCTACCGTGCACGCATGCTGCGACCCGTCCCGCCCCTGCCCCTCCGCCCGGATCCCGAGCCCGCCTACCGCGTGCCCTGGCTCTTCGACCGCACCCTCGAGCGACCCCGGTTCGCGCTCGTCAACGTCGGCGACGAGGTGCTGCACGCCATCTCGCTGCACCTGCTCGGGTCGGGCACGATGCTCTCGCGGGCTCCCGTCACCGTCCGGCCGGGCGAGCGCCTGTCGACGACCATCCGCGGCGAAGACCTGGCGCTCGACACGGTCCTCGTGGTCCGCTGGTTCCGCCCGGACGGCGGTGAGTACCTGTGGCGGGTCAGCTTCTGACGGGCGCGTCGCCGCGGCGGTCGCGCTCCCGCTCCAGGCGGATGACATCGGCGGGCGAGTCGCCATCGTCCTGCGGCAGCATGTCCGCCGTCAACCCGGTCACGAGGATCCCGGCGTCCACGTCGAGGCCGCTCGCGATCTTGACGATGTTGCGCAGGCTCGGGTTGCGCTGGCCGCGCTCGATCTTGCCGAGCGCCGTCCAGTGGATGCCCGAGAGCTCGGCGAGCGTCTCCTGGCTGATGCCGATGCGCTGTCGCTGCTCACGGACGCGCGAACCGAACTCGGCGGCGGCGTCGGATACGGGGATGACCATGGCACATGCTTATGCGCCACATGAAGGAATGACCAGAGCGGTCGTGCCCCGACCGTCCGTGCCCGTTCCGTAGCGGACAAGCTCGGTGTCCCCGGACGATCCGCCGGACGACGAGGGGACGAAGCGCCCAGGGGCCGCGCGTAGGCTCGGAGCATGAACGACGCTCCCGAGCTCGACCCGTCCGTGGCCACCGGCATCGATCGTCTCCTGTCCGTGCAGCGGCCCGTCGTGCTCGCCCACATCCGGTCCATCCGCGCCCGGCACCCGGAGGCGTCGCCGGACCGCATCATCGCCATCCTGGAGAAGCGGTTCCTCGCCGCGGTGACCGCCGGCGGTGCCGCGGTCGGCGCCAGCGCGGTCATCCCGGGCGTCGGCACGGGCGTGTCCCTGGCCCTCACGGGCGTCGAGACGGCCGGCTTCCTCGAGGCGAGCGCCCTCTTCGCGCAGTCCATCACGGAGGTCCACGGCATCTCGGTGGAGGATCCCGCCCGCGCCCGCGCGCTCGTCATGACGATGATGCTGGGGGCACCGGGCGCCCAGGTCATCCAGCAGTTCACGGGGCAGTTCTCCGGCCAGCCCGTGGACCGCAACGCCAACTGGGGTCGGGCCATCACCTCGGGCCTCCCCTCCTTCGCCATCGGGCCGATCGCCGACCGCATCAAGCGGGCCTTCATCAAGCGCTTCGTCGTCAACCAGAGCGCGAGCGCCATCGGGCGGGCGGTGCCGTTCGGCATCGGCGCGGTCATCGGCGGTGCCGGCAACCGGATGCTCGGCGGCAAGATCGTCGCCAGCTCCCGCCAGGCGTTCGGGCCGGCTCCGGCCGTGTTCCCCGACGAGCTCGGGGTGCCGGAGCGGAAGCCCCGCGTCATCCGCGTCGCCGAGAAGAAGGCCGCCAAGGGCTGATCCGCCCGTCGGCGCCCGTCACCCCGTGCCCGTCGACCGCGTCGGCGACGCGACCCGGCGTCGCGTCAGGCTTCCTCGTCCTCGTCGTCGACCTGCTCGTCGCCGGGATCCGTCGTCGCGTCGCGGAGGTGCAGGGCGGCGTGACGGTCCCACTCCCCCATGAGGTGCTCGATGGCCTGGTGGAACCGGGCCGTCGCCGCTCCCGGGGCCGTGTCGCCGAAGTAGTGCCGCACCCAGGCCGCCAGCCGGCGGTCGGCCGCCGCGTCGTGCTGCAGCGCGTCCAGCCGGGCCACGATGCCGCGGGCGTCGTCCGCCGTCAGCCACTCGCAGTCGGAGAGGTAGCCGTCGGTGTCGATCTGCGCCTCGGGCCGCACGGGCCGCGTGACCATGAGCGGCCGGCCGGCAGCCAGGCGGTCGTAGACCATCGCCGAGATGTCGACGATCGCGAGGTCCGCGGCGGACAGCTGCCATGCGAGCTCGCGCGACCGGTCCACGACGTGCTGCGCCGCCGGGTCCTCGACGTTCGCGCGCTCCAGCATCGCCGCGATCTCGCGGTTCGCGCGCGCGTACTCGGGGTCGACGACGCCGGATCGCGGGTGCGGGCGGTAGACGACGCGGTGGCGGCCCGTCGCGATCAGGTCGCGGACCAGGGGCACGCCGTGGGAGGCGATGGATCCGTAGGCAGCCGCGGGCCGATCGCCCTCCCAGGTGGGCGCGTACAGCACGACGGTGCGGTCGTCCGGGGTGTACGGGAGCTCGCCCGAGTAGTGATCCGCCTGCGGACGGCCGATGGGGATGGCCCGGCGGTCGAGGTCGTAGTCCCACAGGACCTTGCCGAGCCGGGCGCGGGCGGCGTCCCCGGCGATGAGGCTGTAGTCGTAGGCCTTGAACTGGTTCGTGGTCATGTACATCTTGTCGGACTCGCCGTGGTTGACGAAGACGTGCCAGCGACGGCCGTAGCGCATCATCTGGAAGTTGCGGGTGTTCTGGTTGACGTAGAGGACGATCCGGATGTCCTGCTCCGCGATGACGCGCTCGAGGTCCGCGACGCGGCGCACGTACTCGACCGGCAGCGGGCTCTCGTCGAGCAGGGCGTTCGCGCCGCTGGGGTGCCGGCTGAGGATGACGACCGGGTGCGTCCGGGCCAGCTCGAGGAGCGGGCGGTACCACTGGCGGATCTGGTACATGTTCACCGCCGAGTCGGCGAAGTACACCGCGATGCGGTACTCGCCGGTCGGCGACGGGGCGCGGAGGGCGAGCTTGCGCTGCAGGGCCCCCCGCGCACGGCGCTGATGGACCAGCGAGCGGACAGCGCGCACGGCGAGGCGCGCATCGTTCAGGAGACCCATGCATCCACCGTAGCCAGCGCTCGGGGCCGGTCCGGACGAGCCCCGGCCGGGGGCGCGGAACGGTGTGCGATCGTGACCGGGGCGTCGCGCATCACGATCAGATGACGGGCGGCCTGCCCGCTCGCGTCATGCGGAGTACGGTGCCCCACGACATCGGACGACGCGGGCCGGGGGACGTGGTCCACCCCTCCCGCCAGCCGCGCAGCCAGGTGCCGAGGCCTTCGCGGCCACGCATGCTGCGGAGGAGCTGCACCGCGGTCCACGACCCGACGTACACGGGCACGAGCGGGAGCGGGAGGTTCCGGCGCGCGAGCCACACCCGGTTGCGGGCGTTGAGCCGGTGGTACTCCGCGTGGCGCGTGGGAGCGACGGCGGGGTGGTGCGCCACCAGGTCGCCGGCGTACCAGGCGCGCATCCCCTGGTCCCAGACCCGCCACGCCAGCTCGATCCCCTCATGGGCGTAGAAGAACGCGCCCGCCCATCCCCCTGCGGCCTCGAAGGCGTCGCGGCGCACGACGACCGCCCCCTCGAGGACCGACATGACCGCGCTGGAGCGGGCGGGATCCCCCTTGCGGATGCGCGGGATCCACCGCCGCGGCGTGGCGGCGCCCGTCGGGTCGACGATGCGCGGCTGGATGAGCGCGACGTCCGGCATGCGCGCCATGAGCGCCCGGCAGTCCGTGAGGAAGGTCGCGCTGGGCACCGTCTCGTCGTCGTCGAGGAAGAACAGGGTCTCCCCCGACACCTCGGGGACGCCCGCATTGCGACCGGCGGGGATGCCGAGGTTCACGGGCAGGTGCAGGCCGCGGACGCCGTCGGGCAGGCCGACCGGGTCCCAGCCGTTGCCGACCACGACCACGTCAGTGAGGACGTCCCGCTGCCGGAGCACCGACGCGAGGGAGGCGGCCAGCCCCTCGGGCCGACGGCCCTGGCTCAGGATGACGACGCCGACGCGCGGCAGCGGCGACCTCACGCGGAGGTCAGCCGACGCGACGTGACGATCATGACGAAGTGCCCGACGAGGGCGAGCACGGCGAGCGGCACGAGCGCGACGAGCAGGACCCGGTCGGTCGCCGGCTGTCCCGCCACGAGGCCCACGAGCGCGACGACGAACACGACGATGGTCAGCTCGACCGAGTGGAACATCCGGTGGAAGGGCAGGAACCGCACGGCCCTGCGCGCGACCGCGATGAGGGAGTGCTGCGACGCGACCGTCCCGGCCCCGACGGGCGCCTTCGGCAGGTCGGCGGACGCGCGGGCGACGCGCACCATGTCGTTCAGCGCCTTGTTCAGCACGATGACGAGGGCGAGGGCGAACGCGAGCGTCGTCCACGGGAGGTCGCCGGGCGCCTCGAAGGGGTACGCGGCAGCGCGGATGCCCAGAGCCAGCGCGATGAGCGTCTCCGTCGAGTAGTGCCCCACCGCATCGAGGAAGTGGCCGACCGGCGAGGAGGTGCGCCGCCAGCGCGCCACCTCCCCGTCGCAGCAGTCCACCAGCATCTGCAGCTGTCCGAGGACGAGCGCGAGGGCGGCACCCGCGATGCCCGGGATGAGCAGCGCCGCGGCGGCGGCCCAGCCCGTGAGGATCATGACGACGGTGACCCCGTTGGCGCTGATGGGCGTCCGCAGCAGGAGCCAGGTGACGTAGGGCGAGAGGTCGCGGAGGTAGAGGTGGGCCGTCCAGTGCTCGGCATTGGCGCGGAGGCGCACCTCGGGGGGCTGGGTCACGCGCCGCAGCTCCGCGATGGAGGAGGGCAGGCCGCGGTCGCCGGTGCCGGGAGCGGCGCTCATCGGCCCGTGTGCCCGTCGAGGTCGTCGGTGAGCTCGAGGAAGCCGAGCACGAAGCCGGTCCCCCAGCTGAAGTGGATGGACGGGAGCACCGCGGCGAACCGCAGCATCGTGGCCGCGCCGTCCCGCGAGGCCACGGTGACAGTGCTCACCAGCACGAAGCCGGCGTAGACGCCCGGGACCACGAAGGCGGCGACCAGGCGCCGCAGGCCCGGCACCCCGATGGCCGGACCCACCAGGCCCGCGACGCCGAGGACGAGACCGGCCGCGACGCCGGCGACCGCGACGGGCGGCACGAAGTAGCGCACGGAGTTCTGCCGCGTGTACCGGCGGGCGAGCTCCCCGCGCCACAGTCCGGTCGCGAAGAACTGGCGGATGAGCGACCGGAACGTCGAGCGGGGGCGGTAGGTGACCTTCATGCGCGGCGTGAACCAGACGAGGCCGCCGCTCTGCCGGATCCTGCGGTTGAGCTCCCAGTCCTGACCGCGGCGGACGCCCTCGTCGAAGAGCCCCACCTCCACCAGCCGCTCGCGCCGGAACGCGCCGAGGTACGCCGTCTCGGCGGGACCCTCCTTGCCGCCGACGTGGTGCGCGGTGCCGCCGAGGCCGACGCGGGCGCCGTACGCACGGGCGACCGCCTTCTCGAACGGCGTCCGGCCCTCGGCCGACATGAGGCCGCCCACGTTGTCGGCGCCGGTCGCCTGCAGGGTCTCCACCGCGATGCGGGTGTAGTCGCGCGGGAGCAGCGAGTGCGCGTCGACGCGGATGACCACGGGGTTGCGCGTCGCGCGGATGGCCGCGTTGAGGCCGCCGGGGGTGGAGCCCGTGGGGTTGTCGACGCTCGTGATGCGCGAGTCCGCGCGCGCCATCTCCCGGACCACCTCGGTCGTGCCGTCGGTGCTCGGCCCGAGCGCCAGGACGACCTCGAACTCGCCGGCGTAGTCCTGCCGCATCATGCTGTCGACGGCCGCCCGGACGTGGTCCACCTCATTGAGGATCGGCATGACGTACGAGACGGCGGGCAGGTCGCCGGGGCTGCCGGCGACGGGGTCTCGTCGCGGGTGGTGCGCCATCTGAGCCGATCTCTTGGAGGAGGTGCGGCCGGGGCCGTCGGGGCCGAGCCTCGCAGCACATTACCAGCCCGCCCGTCCGCCCTGGACGCGGACGAGGGGCGGACCGGTGCTCACCGATCCGCCCCTCCCCGGGTCACGAGCTACTGCTGCAGCGTGCCGAGCGTGATGTCGACCTGCTGCGTCTGGCCGCCGCGGATCAGGGTCAGCTGGGCATCGCTGCCGCCGGCCAGCGCCCGGACCTGCGCCGTGAGGTCGCTGGCCTTGCTGATCGGGATGCCGTCGAAGGCCGTCACGATGTCGCCGCTCCGCAGTCCGGCGGCGGCCGCGGCCCCTCCGCTCTGGACCTCGACGATGAACGCGCCGCCGACCGGGGTCGTGTTGTCGGCGGCGGCCGCGTCGCGGGCGCTCGCGCCGAGCAGCCCGTGCGACGCGCTGCCGCCGGCGATGATCTCCTTGCCGACCCGCTGGGCGAGGTTCGACGGGATGGCGAACCCGACGCCGATGCTGCCCGCGGTCGAGCTCGTCCCGCCCGCGTTGGCGATGGCGACGTTGATGCCCATGAGCCGGCCGTCGCGGTCGAGGAGCGCGCCGCCCGAGTTCCCGGGGTTGATGGCCGCGTCGGTCTGGATGACCGGGAGGCTGATGGTGGCCGCCGCCTGGGGCTGGCCGCCCGTGCCGCCCTGGCCATCGTTGCCGAACGGCCAGAAGTTGAACGGCGTCTCCTCGCTCTGGCTGCCGTCGCCCGGAGTCTCGGGAGCCGCGGACGAGGCGACCTGGATGCTCCGGTCGAGGGCGCTGACGATGCCGTCGGTCACCGTCCCGGACAGACCGAGGGGCGCGCCGATGGCGATGGCGTCGTCGCCGACGTTGAGCTTCGAGGAGTCGGCGAACTCGATGGGCGTGAGGCCGCTCGCCCCGTCCATCTTGATGACGGCGAGGTCCACGACGGGATCCGTGCCGACGAGCTGCGCCGTGTACAGGGCCCCGTCCGCGGTCTTGACCTGGATGGTCGGGTCGCCGGTCTGGCCGTCGAGCGTCACCACGTGCGTGTTGGTGAGGATGTAGCCGTCGCTGGAGAGCACCACGCCCGATCCGGTGCCGCCGCCCTGGGCGCCGGCGACGCTGATGGTGACGACCGAGCCGGACGCCTGCGCGGCGACGGCGGTGATCGGCGTCGCGTCAGCCGGGTCGTTGACCGTGATGTTGGCGGGAGCCTGGCTGGCCGCCTCCGTCGAGCCGTCCTCGTGCGCCACGGCCCAGACGGACAGGCCGCCCGCGGCTCCCCCGATGAGGGCGCCGACGGCGAGCATGGCGACGAGCGGCAGGGCCTTGTTCGCCTTCTTGCGCGGAGGCGTCGTGGTCGTGTCGGCGGCGAGTCCGTCGCCGGCGGCCGCGGTCCCCGCGACGGGGACCGTGGCGGTAGCGGCATGACGTTCCCCGTCGGGACCGGTGCCGTAGGCGAGGGTGTCGCGCTGGTCGGCGGGGGTGGGTGCGGGGTGGGCGCTCGCGGCCGGGCCGGCGGGCGCGGGCCAGGACGACCCGTCGCCGGTCGGTTCCGAGGAGCGCGACGATGCCGGGCCCGTGGCGTCGGTGCGGCCGGGGACCTCGCGGTCGCCCTCGTGCTCGTCTGCGCCGTGGCTTCTGTCGGTCATCGGTGGTGCTCCTCTCAGGTCGTGCCAGCTTCCAGGGCGAGTCTGGGCGTTCCCTATGGCTGCCCTGACAGCGCGCCGTCCGGGGGCTGCCGCGTCCCGACGGACGGCGGGAGCGTCGACGTGGCTGCTCGCCTGCTGCGTCGAGCGTACGCGCGAGGACGCGCACGAGCCGTCGCGAGGCGGTTCGCGGCGGTCGGGTCGCCGGGGACCCGGCCGCGCCTCAGCATCCGGGTCCGGCGTGGCGGGTCCCGCACGGCCCGGGCACCAGGACCGTGGACCCCTGCAGGACATGGATCGTCACCGGCCC